>NZFT01000015.1 GCA_002690755.1 Phycisphaerae bacterium | reverse complement strand
GTTGAGGCCCTGACGCGAGAGCGTCATGGACGCACCGAAGTCAGGCATGTCGCCGATCACCATCTTCTTCGCGGCGGCGATCGCCGCGGACTTGTCGCCGGCCGGCTGCATCGGGAAGGCCCACGAACACCCATTGACGCCCTGGCCCCCCTGACCCCAGTTGAAGGTCACGATCCCGACGTAGTCGAGGCTGCTGAGGGCGTCGATCGCGGCGATCGCGGTCTGCTGGCCCCAGTAGTTCCCCTTCGCCATCTCGCAGGAGTGCATGATCAGCGCCAGCGCCCCCCGGACCATCTGTCGCTCCTGCGGCGGATCGAGTCGGACCGGCAGCACCTTCGCGGTTTCGGATTCGATCCAGCCGCCGGCACCGAATCCTTCGTCCCCCCCGATCATCACCAGCCCGCCGCCGAGATCATGGACATAGGACCGGAGGCTTCGATCCGCGTCCTGATCGATCGACCAGCGTGGAACATTGGCGAGGATCACGGTGTCGAAACCATTCAGGTACGCGATTCCACCGAGCAGACTCGACGGTGGCTCGACGACCACCTCGACACCACCGCTTCGCAGGGCGGCGACCAGCGCGGTGGTTTCGGTGCCGCCTTCGTCGATCACCAGCGCGCGGCCGTCGGACGCGACGAAGGTCACCGATTCGTAGACGTTGTTCTCGAGGATCGCATCCGAGTCCGGATCGTCGGGCGAGAACTCGGCCCGGAAACGCTGCGCCCCACCGGACTCGAGGGTGACCGGAATGGAGACGGTGTTGCTTCCGGACTCGAGATCGATGCGGATCCCATCCGCCGTGGATCCGGGGTCGAGGTCGATGAGGGTGTCGTTCTGGAACACCCGGAGCACGCCGGTGGTCTCGCTCGACGACCGCAGGAAGGCCCGGAGATCCACGGACTGCCCGATTCTGGCCCGGTTGGGCGCCCGCAGTTGCTCGAAGACGATCTCGCTCCCGTACTCGTACTCGATCGGGAGCACGTCCACCGGGATGTCGTTGGCGCGGGCCAGTTCCACCGCCTCCAGCAGGTTCGATTCGGTTTCGTTGCCGTCGGAGACGAGCAGGATCCGGTTCGCGGTGTCGGTCGGAAGCAGGGAGATCGCGGTCCGCATCGCCCCCGCCAGATCGGTCGCCGCGAGGTCCCCCGCATGATCGAGCTGGATCACCGCGTTCATGTCGGGCGTCTGACGGATCTCGGATTCTTCGGCGACGGTGACCACGCCGATGCGATCCTCCTCGTTGCGCTTGGCAGCGGCCACGCGTTCGAGAAATCGACCGCTCTGACGCTGCAGCTCCCGGGGGATCGACCGACTGACGTCCGCGACGACCATGAGGGTCACGCTCTCGCCGCGGTCGACGACCGACGGGCGGGCGAGCGAGACCGCGAGCAGGAGGATCAGAATCGTCCGGACCACGACCGAGCCGATGAGCTTGCCTCGGCCCTGTCCCGCCGCCCCCATCCGGGCGAACAGGATGATCGGGACGATCAACAGAAGCACCAGCAGCATCACCGGGTGTTCGAATTGGATGGGCAGATCAGCGAACATGCCAATGGACTCCTGGAACTCGGTCGCGATGCGTCCTCGGTCGGATCATCACGGAAGATCTCCGACCTGCACTCGATCGTTGCCGGAATCCAGCACCGCCATCAATCCACCCCCGGCGTCGACCCCCCAAGGATACCGAAGTCGTCCCGGTTCGATTCCCGCGCCGCCCCAGACTCCGAGACATTCCCCGTCGATTCGATCCAATCGCTGGACCCGGTTGTTTCCATACTCCGCCACCAGCAGGCTGCGGTCGCCGTCGAGCGTGATCCCGTAGGGATAGGCGAGTCGCCCTCGACCGTCCCCGGCCCCGCCCAGCACCCGCAGCATCGATCCGCTTCGATCGGTGACCACGATCCGATGATTCACCGCGTCGGCGATGAACAGTTCCCCCGCCCCGTCGTCCCAGGCGATCGACTGCGGGCGGAGCAGGCCTGGACGATCACCCTCGTCGTCGTATCCCATGAATCCGATCACACCGATGGGCCGATGCTCGGGATCGAAGATCTGCACGCGATCGTTGCCACCGTACTCCGAGACGAACCAGGTTCCATCGGCTGCGATCGCCACATCGGTCGGGTAGATGAACTGCCCCGGGCCCTCTCCGTATTCGCCGAAGGTCTCGAGAAGTTCGCCGTCGGGCGAGAAGATCGCGATTCGATGCTCGTGGGTGTCCGCCACCACGACCCGGCCGTCCGCGGTGATGGTGACGCCCGTGGGTTTTCCATTCTCCGACTGCGGCATCGCCCACGACCGCTCGAAGCCCCCCTCGAGGTCGAAACGCTGGACCCGGGCCGTCTTGTCCAGCACGTACACGCGGCCGCGTTCCGCGTCGAGCCCGATCGCCCGCGGGTAGTCGAATCGGCCATCGATGTTTCCGGCTCGCCCGAACACCACTGTCGAGGGCACCGGATCGACGCCCTTCCCGGCACCGGCCTCCGAACAGCCGAAGAGGAGCACCGGCAGCAGCGCGAGCAGCAACGGGACCGTCCGTGCCGCGACACCTCGGACACCGGGAACCGATCCGAGGGTGGCGATCAGCACCGCCGCGATCGAGGCCAGCGCGACGAGTCCGAACACGGCGGGAAGCACCGAATCGACGTACTGGTAGTGCATCGCGTTGAGCAGCGCCGAGGTCACGGTGGGAAAGCCGGGCGGCTGGATGCGGGCGGTCACGGGGATCTCGCCCGCCGCCATGGCGCCGGTCGCGAGCCCTCCCACCAGAAACGCCTTCCGAAGCGTCGGCGCGATCCCCNGGAACACGTCGATCGTTCGCCGCGGCGCATCCGCCTCGAAGTTCGCGGGAACCCGACGCCCGGTGATCACCCCGACGAGGCACGCGACGAGTCCCACCCGCCCGGTGACCCCGAGCATCAGACCGATCGGTTCGTCGTAGACCCAGCCGACGATGGCGTGGTTCCACGTCGCTTCGACGCCGACCGCGACCAGCGTGGCGGGAAGCAGAAGCACCACCGCAAAGNCCACGATCACGAGCCGGACGGCCGGCTTCCAGAATCGATCACGACCGATCACCGCGATGCCGGCCGCGAGGACGCCTCCGATCAGACCCGCGACGAGGAACACCAGGAAGGTGTTGCCGATCGCCACGCCATGCACCTCGAAGGTGGTGGCGAGGTCCGCGGACGCCGCACGGCGAAGCAGGAATCCGAGCGGGAGCACCACCAGCATCGCGACCACGATCGCCATCCAGACGCCGCCTCGGAAGGCGACGAACGGTCGGACTTCCAGGACTTCCCGATGACCCGACATCGCGGCGATCATCATGCCGGCGAGGACCGCGGGCACCAGCGCAGGCAGACCGGCTCGAAGCACGGTCGCCGGCGTTGCGCCCCGGGCATCGAGGGTCCGCAGTTCGAAGCCCCATGACGCGACCTGTGCGAGATCGAACGGAACCGTCAACGACGCGACCCACGCGAAGGTGATCACCCACCCGAGCAGGAGAACCCCGCGATCCCGTCGAAGACACGCCCGAAGACGGTCCCGAAGGCGAGGTCGATCGAGTTCGAGCAGTCGATCGTCGCGTTCGATGCCGCGAATCGCCACGCACCAGGCGACGATCGGCCACGCCACGCAGGCCAGTCCGATCGCGAGCACCGCCGAGCGGAGTCGGGGAACCGCACCGGCCACCGCGGCGGCGCGACCGATCGGGCCGTCGGGCCCGGTCTCGAGCCACCACGCGTCGAAGAAGAGCGAAGGTGGAACCACCAGTGGAAGGAGACTCGCGAGCATCGCCCAGCGGGCCTTCGATCTGGCCAGAAAACGACCGGGACCCCAGCCCAGAAACACGGCGGACGTCGCGATGCCCGCCGACCAGGCCGCGGAGACCGCGATCACCCGACCCGGAACGAACCCCAGGTCCCGGGGCGACGTGGCGGTTCCGGTGATCGCGACCACGACCGGGACCAGCAGGATCGGAACGAGCAACACGATCACCAGCCCGCCCCAGATCATCGCCGGCCATCGAAGGCCGCGAATCAAGGCGCGGCCTCCGGTCTCGAAGGCCCCGGTGACGAGTCGTAGGCATCGGCGTCACCGATCGAGCGGCCGGGGCCGGCCGTTCGCAGACGTCGGATCCGATCGGGATCGAGCCGCTTCATCGCCCGGTCCACGGCGGGGTCCATCGCGGTCGCGACTTCGGGGATCCCCACCGCGAGGGGTTCTTCGACCCGCGACGTCGGATCGATCTCGATCGTGGGGTGGGCGAGTGGGATGTTCCGAGAGGCCGACTCGTAGAGCATCCGCTCCACGGTTTCGGAGGCGAGGAAGGCGAGCAGGCGGGTGGCATCGGTCGGATTCGGCCCGCCCCCGACCAGGCCCGCGGCGTTGGGAATGACCAGCGTGCCCGCGTTCCGCTCGCCCGGCAGGCCGTGGCGCGGGATCGACGCCGCCACCCGGAGTCCCCGGCGTTGCGCCGCGACCACGTCGTCGGTATCGGTCATGCCCACGAGTGCCTCGCCGCGGGCCACCGCATCCACCGTCGCCGCGTTTCCACCGGGAAGCATGCGGATCCCGTTCTCGGCGAGACCATCGAGCCATGCATCGAAGTAGCCGGGCATCGCGTTGCGATTCCAGAAGACCGACATCGCTCCCAGGTGCCCGCGGGTGGTTCCGAAGCGGGGATCCGCCATCACCACGCGATCCTTGAATCTCGGTTCGACCAGCGATGTCCAGCGCACCGGTGCTTCCGCCGGGTCGAGCACCTCCGGGTCGTACACGATCACCCGTGCCCGGCCCGCGAAGGCGAACCACCGGCCGTCGGATCGACGCCACCGGGCGGGATGGGCGTCGAGTTCCGGATGCACCGCGGGCACGAGGATCTCCTCGCTCGCAAGTCGCTCGACCTCGAACGGTGCCGAGCTCCAGAAGAGATCGGCCCGGGGCCGACTCACCTCGCGACGCAGGCGGCTCGCTTGGGCGGTGGTCTTCGTGGCCTCGGTGTCGTAGAGCGCCTCGACGGGGATCCCGGTCCGGGCCGTGAACGCGGCGAGCACGGGTCGCGCGATCTGCTCGTCGACCGAGACATAGACCACCACCGGCTGCGGTGATCGACTGTCGCAGCCGGCGAGCGGGCCGAACACGACGAACGTGAAGACGACCACGAGGGGCATCATCCACCGCCGCATCGCCTGGTACGGGTGCGTCATCCGCACGCGTCTCACGATCCCTCGGACGCAGTTTCCTTCGCGGGCTCGGCCGGCGTTGCCGGAGTCTCCTTCGCCGGAGCGCCCTTCGGCACGGCGTCGATTCGTTTCTTCAGCTCGCCGAAGTAGTGCTGATGGACATCACGGAGATGCGGCGGGATCGGATCCTCGCGAAGACCTTCCTCGAACCCACGTTCGATGCGATCGGAGATCCGCTGGAGCCGCGCCTTGGACTCGCCCACGACCGGTTCACCTTCGATCATCTCGCGGGCGATGATGTCNCCNTCNCGCTTCTCGACCTTNTCACGCTGNNTCTGGGTTCCGGTCGGCGTCGGTGCGATCGNNGCCTGNCCTCCNNGACCCTGNCCGGGACCNCCCATNCCCTGCNCCTTGCCCTGGCCCTGGCCCTGGCCCTGACCCTGACCCTGCCCCTGGCCNGCGCTCTGGGCCTNACCCTGGGCNAGNTTCTGNGCCCACTGCGAGAGNCCCTGACCCATCTTGTCGCANGCNCCCTGGCACTGNCCNGANGCGGCCTNGGCCTGCTGGAGCATCTGCTGCATNCGNTCCATNTCNCTNAGCATCTCCTGCCCNTGCTGNTGNCCNTGCTGCTGGCCTTCCGCCATCTGCTGCATCGCCTGCGACATCTGCTNCATCGCCTGCGATGCCTGCTGCTGCGCCGCGGCAGCCTCCTGGAGGGCCTGCTTCTGCGACTCGTTCAAGTTGGAGGCGTTCTCGATCGCCTGCTGGAGCGCCTCGGGGTTCTTCGCCAGATCGGGGTCGAGTCCGGCGTTCTTGAGCGCGTCCTCGAGATCCTTCTTCTTGTCAGCGGCTTCCTGCAACTGCTTCGCGAGTTCCTCCAACTGCGCCTTCAACGCCTCGGCCTCCTCGGGTGACATGTCGCCGGACTCCATGCGCTCCGCGATCCGCTCGAACGCCTCCTTGGCCTGCTTGAAGTCGCCCTTCGCCAGCGCCTCGGCGAGTTCATCCGCGTCCGCGTCGCCGGAGCCGTCGTTCTTCAAGTCCGCAAGCGATTCTCGAAGCGTCGCGTCCATCCGTGCATCCTCGCCATCGAGGATCTCCTGAAGCCGGTCCTGCAACGCCGTCACCTGACGAATCGCCTCCCGCTTCACCTCCTCCGGCGTTCTCGCCTCCTCCGGGTCTTCGCCATCCTCCAGCCCGCTCAACATCTCCTCGAGCGTTCCTTCCATCTCGGCGGCGAGCATCTCGTTCTCATCGATGATCGCGATCAGCTCCTCGACCTCGGATTCCACCTGCTGGTTGGTCTCCGCGAGCACCACGTCGTCCTCGGTCGGCACGTTGCCGAAGAGATCGCCCTGCGGCACCAGGGTCCAGATTCCGATCACGAACAGCAGGAGCATGGGCGAGACCCACCAGCCACGCGGGGCGGCCGGGCGGAACGCCTCCGCGACCCGGCCGGCGACGTCCGGTCGTCGCGCGGCGGCCGCCGCATCCGCGATCGCCGCGACGGCGAAGGGATCGTCCCGATCCGCGATCTGGACCGCGGTGCTCAGACGATCATCGAGTCCGAGCCGTTGATCGATCGCGATGGCGACCGAGATCACATCCCGACCGGGACCGAGGGCCCGCGCGACGGCGATCACCAGCACCACGCCTGCCGTCACCGAGGCGGGAATCCACCACGGCGTCCCGAGCGCCGGAACGGCCTTCGTCGCGAGCGCCCAGAGCATCAGAACCCCGAGGCCGATCACCGCACCACCGGCGAGGGTTTCGAGAAAACGAGCCAAGGTCAGGCGGCGAATGGCACTTCGAATGAGGTTCTGGATCTCGGTCATCGGCGATGGGTACCTCGGAGACGAATCGATTGAATTTCAATCCATACGAAGGATAGCACCCTCGTCCCCCTTCCAGAAGACCCCGCATCGAGGGCCAAGTATCGACGGACCCTGAAGTTGAGCGGGGAATCCGGTCGATTCTCAAACCAGCGGCCCGGTGGTACGTATCGGATGGAGGCCGTTGAAAACGCGATTCCGCGTCCGGAGAACTTCCCCATGCGTATCCCGAATCACCCCCTCCCCGTCCTCTGCCTGGGCCTCCTCCTGTGCGGTATCGCCGATCCCCCGGCCTTTTCACAGGCCACGGACGAGGCCCTGGTCCGGGAAAACGAACGGCTTCAGGCTCGAGTCACCGATCTCGAAAACGCCCTCGCGGCCGCCCTGGCCCGAATCGCCGATCTGGAGAAATCGCTCGCCACCGCGGCCTCGGGCGGCAACGCCTCGATGCCCGCCGCGACCGCGACGCCCGTCGCGCCGTCCGAGGCCAGCCCGGCCGGACTCGTCGCCGAGATCCGCAAGGCGTTCGCCGCGGACGTGGCGAAGAATCCCGCACCCGTGCCCACCGCGAATTCGAGCGATGACGAACGCATCCGTTACGTCCGATGGCTGAACAAGTGGATCGCATCAACGAATCGGGCGTTCCGGGATCGCGTCGACTGGCCCGTCCGGATCACCGATCGGCGACCACGGTCCAACATCGACCAGTTCGTGACCTTCCAGCCCTGGGACGTCGCTCGAAACGAGCCGGTGGGCAGCAGCTTCGAGATCGCGGTGCCGAATCGAGCCATCGAACGGGCGGACCGTCCTCGAGCGGATGACGAGGATCCCACCCTGCTGCTCGGTGGCGTCTTCATTCCCACCATTCGTTTCAATGCGGATCGTTTCAGTCCGGGCCCCTTCGACAATCCGCCGTTCATCGGCGCGATGGTGGAACTGACCTGGCGGTTCGACTTCCAGGGGCTCTCCCCTCGGCTCGGAATCGCCGACGCCGCGAAAGACGCCGCGAATCCGACCCCGTGAGGCTCGACGAGCACGCACGCCTTCCGAGGAGCGAACATGGATCCGGATGATCACGTCTGCCTCTGCTTCCGCGTCAGTCTTCGCAAGGTCCGGACGTTCCTGAATCGNGAGGACCCGCCGGTCGCGAGCCGGCTGGCCGACTGTCTCGGCGCGGGGACCGGGTGCCAGTGGTGCGTGCCGTTTCTCCAGAAACTCCACGCCCTCAAGCAGGCGGGTGAGACGATCGATCTCCCGATCTCGCCCGAGTCCTACGCCGCCCTGCGCGTCACGTATCGCAAGACCGGCACCCGGCCCGAAACGCCGGAGCCGACGTCAGTCGACGACGATCTCCTCGAGTGAGATCTCGGTATTGGTGTAGATGCACAGCTCCCCCGCGATGGTCATCGAGGCACGGCAGACCTCGGCGGGTCCGAGTTCGGTGCACCGCCGAAGCGCCCGCGCCGCGGCGAGGGCGTGATTGCCCCCGGAACCGATCGCCGCGACCCCGTCGTCCGGTTCGATGAGATCCCCCTGACCGCTCACCACGAGGGTGCGCTCGAGGTCCGCCACGATCATCATCGCCTCCAGACGCCGCAGTGCCCGATCGGTGCGCCAGTCGCGTGCGAGTTCCGCAGCCGCCTTGAGCAGATTGACCGGCGACCCCTTCAACTTCGCCTCGAATCGCTCCAGCAGCGCGAAGGCGTCCGCGGCACCACCGGCGAAGCCGGCGAGCACCCCGCGACGCGCCGCCCCGACGTCGGGAATGCGACGAATCTTGCAGGCGGACGATTTCGCGACCACATCGCCCAGCGTGACCTGCCCGTCGCCGGCGATGGCGACGCCTCGCTCGTCACGGACGCAGAGAATGGTGGTCGCATGGATCTTCGGAATGGACATGGACGTCAGCCTAGCGGACCTCGGCCCCGCTGGATCCTTCACCGCTCGGTTCCCCGACCGATCCCGGGTCGATTCGGTCGATCCGGATGATCCGTCCACCCGCCACGTCGCTCAGGTTTCGCGTGAAGCCGTCCGGCCAGACGACCTCGAGCGTCGACACCGACTCGCGATCGCCGAGCCCGAAGTGCACCCGGGGATCCTGCGCGGTGAGATAGCTCGAATCGGTGCGAACGCGTCGCGTGACCACCCGATCACCCATTCTCGCACGGACCACCGCCCCGATCGCCGGCCCGCCTCGATCGTCGCGCACGTCGACCGTCAACCAGCCACCCCGGGATTCCAGGACGTTTCGAAGAAGCCGCACCGGGCTCCCCAGATCAAGCACCACCACGTCCTGGCCGCCGTCGTTGTCGAAGTCGCCGAAGATGGCACCGCGACTGGTCCGCGCCGGCGTCGGATCGGTACCGCCCGCCGGACGTACCGGCACGTACCGGCCGCCGACGCCGCGAAGCAGCAGATCCGGTTCGGCGTACGGATCGCCGGCGTCGGTGTCGTCACTCGCGCCGACGCGACCGTTCGCCGCGTAGAGGTCGAGGACCCCGTCGTTGTCGAAGTCCACGAAACCGAGCCCGAACCGCGTGAAGTGGCGACTCGCCGAACCAAGCCCCGACCGATTCGTCGCATCGAGAAAACGTCCGCCGTCGTTGAGGTAGAAGGAGTCCGACTCCCCCCCCAGGTTGCACACGATCAGATCGGGGTCGCCGTCGTCGTCGACGTCCTCCGAGGAGACGCCCATCCCCGCCTTCGCCACGCCGCTCAGGTCGCGGTCGCATCCGCGCTGCATCGCCTCTTCCTCGAACCGCAGGCCTCCCTGATTGATCCAGAGGTGATCCGGCATGCCGTCGTTCGCCACGAAGACGTCCCGCAGACCGTCACCGTCGAAATCGACCGCGACCACGCCGAGACCGGTCCCGACCGCGTCGGCGATCCCGCTTTCCTCGGACACGTCGGTGAACGTCCCGTCGCCGTCGTTCCGGTAGAAGACGTCCCGGGTGGGCGCGTCGTATCGCGCGGGCGGACAGTAGTCGAGCCGGCCGGTGCGATTCCGACACTCCAGTTCGGTGGCCTCGGACCAGTCGACGTAGTTGGTGACGTAGAGATCGGGATCACCGTCGTCGTCGGCGTCGAAGAAGGTCGCACTCGCGCCGAATCCGGGGTGACCGACGCCCGCGACCTCGGTGACGTCGACGAATCGACCCGCGCCGTCGTTGCGGAAGAGGCGGTCCGCTCCGAAGTTGCTCACGAAGAGATCCAGGTCGCCGTCACCGTCGTAGTCGCCGGTCGCCGCCCCCATCGCGAATCCGACGTCCGCGAGCCCGCTGCCGTCGGTCGCGTCCTCGAACCGACCGTCACCGAGATTCCGGAAGAGGCGGTTGCCACCATCGCCCGTGGCCTGAAGCAGGTAGAGATCCAACCAGCCGTCATCGTCGAAGTCGAGTGCGGCGCCTCCGCCCGGCACGATCTCGGGAAGTCGCGGCGTCGTCGCCATCCCGGCGTCGATCTGGAAGTCGAGCCCTCGTTCGGCCGCCGATTCCCGGAACCACGGTGCGGCGGCTTCCGGCACCGTGTCGCCGACGGCGGCCGGGTCCTCCGCCGGTGTCGCGGGGGCGGGCGATTCCGATCCGCCGCATCCGGACAGGACGCCGGACGCGAGACAGACGACCGTCAGGCGGCCACCGATGTTCATCATCGCGCCCCTCACGGACGTCCCCGCCGGATCGCCGCATCCGTTCGCGGAATGCCGGGATGTTCGGGGAGGGCGCGACGACACTGCTCGAGAATCGCCTTCGCTTCCTCCAGCCGGCCGAACATCACGAACGCCCGGGCTCGGACCAGCGCGGCATCGACGGAACGACCGAAGTCCCGATCCATCGCATCCACGACCTCGACGCCGGCCATCGGATCCCCGGACCGGACGAGGGCGTCGGCCAGCTGGACATGGTGCCGCGCGATGAACGGGGCCAGTTCGACGCAACGGCGATACGCCGTGGCGGCGTCGAGCCAGCGGCCACCCGTGCCGGACGCCTCCCCCAGCAGTTCGTATCCCTCGATCGCGCCCGGGGCGAGCCGGATTCCAGCGTTCGCCGCCGCGACGGCCCGATCGACGCCCGCGGCATCCGGAGGCGTGACCGTTCGGGCGATCGCGAGCGCCGCCTGCGCCTCCCGGAATCGCGGCAGCGGCCACGCGGGTTCATCCGCGACGAGCGCCGGCACCGCCTCGAGAAGCCCGGCGTGATCACCGCGATTCGCGAGCACGACGAGCGTCGCGTAACGGATCTCCCGGCGCGGGCCGTACATCGTCGTCAGTGAATCGATCAGGTTCATCGCCTCGTCGTGCCGGTCCTCGTTCGATCGCGTCTGGACTTCGATGAGCCTGGCCGCGAGGTCCGATCGTCGGTTCGACAGTTCGTTGAGCCACGGATCGCCGAAGGTCGATCTCGCATCCCCGGCGAGCCGGAGGTGCCTCGCCGACTCCTCGGTCCGTCCGAGGAGTTGCTTCGCCCGACCGAGCACGTAGTGGGATCCTCGATCCTTCGGCTGACTGCGCACCACGGGTTCCAGAAGCTTCACGCAATCCTCGGGCCTTCCCTGATCGAGTCGAATCGCCGCCAGCATCCGGACGCCGTTGAGATCGACGTCGGGTGGCACGATCGAGGCCTCCGCGAGGCGTGACGCCGCCTCGAGCTCCCCCGCTTCGACGAGCCAGCTCGCGGCCCGCCATTTCGGATGGGTCCGGTCCGGATCCAGTTCGATCACCCGTTCGATGTCCGCCCGAGCCGCATCCAACTCGCCCTGGTCGTGGTGCGCCCAGGCTCGCAGGTACCGCGGACGCACGAGGTCGGGCGCCAGGGCGAGACTCGCGTCGTACGACTCGATCGCGAGCGCCGGTCGGTCGTGCGCGAGATAGAGATCCCCCAGTCGCGCCCAGGCGGCGGGATCCGAAGGCGACTTCCCGAGCCGCTCGAGTTCCGCGAGGATCTCGATCCGGACGCCCACGTCGTATTCGTCGAGGTCGCTCGGCGTGGGGAGCGTGCGATCGGCGTCGGCCGAAACCGATCCGCCCGATTCACCGCAACCGCCGGACATCAGGGCGACCGCGAAACCGAGCAGCACCGACGGGGCGACGACTGCAACCGATCGGCATTGCGTTCGCAGGATCTTGAGCGGCGCGGTTCGCATCGGCGGGACTGGCCTCCATCGCAGTTCGAGTCGACTCGAAGGGTCTCGCGTATCGTACGACGAGCGGCGTCGAACTTCGATCCCCGGACGACGCCCCGGAGCCGGCCCCATGTCGAATCGTAGAAGAATCATCCTGTTCGGCATCACCATCGCGGTCGGCGGGGTGATCGCGTCGCTCACCAGTTGCACCACCCCCATCCCGAACCGGGATCCGACCGGCTCCACGTTCCCGATCGTGCGCGGCGAGTCGCTCGAGGGCCGGACCGTGGAACTCCCCTCGGCGGTCTCGGGTTCGCCCGCGATCCTGATGGTCGGGTACCTGCAGCGAACCCAGTTCGATCTCGACCGATGGACGCTGGGCTTCGGCCAGGCCGAGACTCGGATCCGGGTGGTCGAGGTTCCGGCGGTCGTGGGCTGGTTCCCCTCGACCTTCCTCCGCGGCACCATCGATGACGGCATGCGGGCGGGCATCCCGTCCGAGGACTGGGGCGCCGTGGTCACGCTCTACGGCGCGGATTCCGAGCGGATCCAGGCCCTCACCGGCAACGAGAACGGCGGAAACGGGAGGATCCTGCTCCTCGACGGCCGTGGGGAGATCCGCTGGTTCTGGGATCAGGGCTACTCGTCGAAGCGGCTCCTCGAGTTGCTGGAGGTCGCTCGGAGCCTCGATGCTCCGGCGTCCCCCACGCAGCCCGCGGCGATCCCGGACACCGCGGATTGAAGGACGCGGCCGGCCACCACGTCGGTTCGCGTATGATCCCCCTCCCATGACCACGCACGCACCATTCAACGGCATCGAGATCCTCAAGGCATCGCCCCACAAGGTCCACGAGTTCCTCGTGAACCTCGAAGAGCTCGTGAAGATCGTCCCCGGCCTCGTCAAGAGCGAACGCTCGAGCGACGACACCGTGAAGACCACGGTGCGGCCCGGATTCAGTTTCATCCGGACCAATCTCAAGCAGGACTTCACGCTGGTCGAGCACGTTCCGCACGAGCGCGTGGTCATCGACGTGCACGCCAAGGGCATCGGCACCGCGTTCAGCGTGAAGTCGACCATGGACCTCTCCCCCCACGAGGACGGCGAAAGCACGAAGCTCGAATGGGAGGCGGAGATCATGAAGATGACCGGCCTCGTCGCCGCCCTCGGAACGACGATCATCCGCTCCGCGGCGGATCAGGTGATCAAGCAGGGATTCGAAGCCATGCGAGCCGCGATCGAGGAGCAGGACGACCCGACGTCGGCTTGACGGCCGACCCCGCACGCCGGATGCGACCTCGAAGGAAACATGAAAACGACCCCGCCTTCCGGCGGGGTCGTTCGTTCTTCACAGCAGTGGGTCTCACCCGTTCGAATCAGCCGAAGGCCGCGAACTCCTTGCCGAGCAGCGAGCTTGCGATCTTGAGCTGCATGATCTCGTCGGTGCCTTCGTAGATCCGGCAGACGCGGACGTCCTGGAGATGCCGGAACGGACGATACAGTTCGCTCCAACCTCGTCCCCCGAAGATCTGAACCGCTCGATCGACGGCTTCCCAGGCGGCGTTGCTCGCCCAGTACTTGGCTTCCGCGATCGCGAAGTCCGCCCGGGCGAGTTCTTCCTTGTCGCCGGGCGCCGCGTCCGAACGATCCTTCGCGAGCGCCGCCCGCTCGACGAGCGCGTCCGAGGTGGATCGCATCATCTCGATGCGGGCGATGTGCTGCTGGACGAGCTGATGCTTGCCGATCGGCTTGCCGTGCTGTTCCCGTTCCCGGGCGTAGCGAAGCGATTCCTCGAGGCAATCCTCGATCGTGCCGAGACAACCCGAGGCGACCGAGAGCCGACCCGAGACGAGGGTGTGCATCGCGATTCGGAAGCCGTTGCCCTGGTCCCCGAGCATGTTGTCACCGCTGATGGGGTGGTCGGTCATCTCGAACATCGCGGTGTCCGAGGTGTACATGCCGGGCTTCGCGTGAAGGGCCTCCGCCTCGAAGGTGTCGCCGGCGGTGTCGACGATGAAGGCGCTCATTCGACGATCAGGCTGACCTTCGGATCCCTCGGGAAACGCGAAGACGATGACCGCGTCGGCGACCGAGCCGTTCGAGATCAGGTACTTCACGCCGTTGAGGATGAACTTGTCGCCTTCGCGGCGCCAGGTGCAGGTTCCTTCGAGCGGATTCGAACCGGCATCGGGCTCGGTGAGTCCGAATGCGAGCGTGCAGTCTCCACGGCAGGACGCAGGCAGGTAGCGGTCCTTCTGCTCCTCGGTTCCGTACTTGAGGATCGGGTACTGGCCGATCGACGTGTGGCCGGAGAAGAAGGTCCGGACGCCGGTTCCCTCGCGATTGATCCGGACGAGGGCCCGGGCGTAGGTCAGGCTGTCGACCGCGCGGCCGCCGTACTTCTTGGGCATCGACATGCCGAGCATGTTGTACTTCTTCGCCAGTTCCCCGATGGCGGGGTTCGGCTCGTGCTCGAGGTAGGCGATCTCCTCGATCGGGCGAATCTCCTGGCAGTACGCCTCGACGTCGGCGACGAGCTGCGCGCACTCTTCGGGGGTCGCGGCGGGCGCGTTGGCTATGGTCCCCGATCCGGGGGCGGCGATGGTGTCGACGTGGTTCACGAAGGGCTCCTGGGAAGGCAGACGGTAGTGCTTGGACTCGACTACGAGCGAATCGTCAACTGTATCACTCCACTCGTCCCAAAGTCGGTTTTTTCGGCTGAAGCCAGCAACAAAAACCGCTCCATCACGCCGAGAACGACGTTTTTGGCCACTCCCGGAATCTGGACCGGGTTTCACCCTCAGATCCACGGCCCGCGAAGCGATCCACGCCGAGGGTCGNGGGCGTGAAGCGGACACGGCGTGGAAAGCGAGATCCGTTTTTGCAAAAGCACCGCTCATCGGAGTGGCCAGAACCGACCATTTACTCGATGATCCCGACCCGGCACCAGTCCGCGCCGATTGCTCTCTCCTGTGACTTCCCGTGTGAGCCTGCCTTTGTCTTCGAACAGCACCTTCCGTTCCCTTCAAGCCAAAATCGAGGACGACTCCGCCATCGTCGGAGTCATCGGCCTCGGATACGTGGGTCTTCCCCTGGCCCACGCGCTCCACCGGGGCGGGATGTCGGCGATCGGCTTCGATGTCGACGAACGCAAGATCGAAGCGATCGCCGCCAAACAGAACTACCTGCGACATCTGGGCGACGAGATGATCGAGGACCTCTCCGACAGCGATCGATTCACCGCGACCACCAGGTTCGATCGACTCGGAGAATGCGATGTGATCATCATCGCCGTACCCACGCCGCTCGGTCGGCATCAGGAACCCGACCTTTCCTACATCACGGACACCGCGGAAAGAATCGGACGCACCCTCCGTCCGGGCCAGCTCGTGATCCTGGAATCCACCACCTACCCGCGGACCACGCGGGACGAGATGCTCCCGGTGATGCTCGAGCACGCCCCCGACTCGGCCAGGGATCTCGTCGTCGGCGAGGATCTCTTCGTGGCCTTCAGCCCGGAACGTGAGGATCCGGGCCGGAAGGACCATTCGACCAGCACCATTCCGAAACTGGTCGGTGGCCTCGAGGAACGGTCGACCAGCCTCGCCGCGGACGTCTATCGGAAGGGAATCGCCGAGGTCGTCGAAGTCGCCAGTGCGGAGATCGCCGAGAGCGCGAAGCTACTCGAGAACATCTTCCGAGCCGTCAACATCGCCCTGGTCAACGAGATGAAGACCGTGCTCACGGAGATGGACATCGACATCTGGGAGGTGGTCCGCGCGGCCAGCACCAAACCATTCGGTTTCATGCCGTTCTTCCCCGGACCCGGTCTGGGGGGCCACTGCATTCCGATCGACCCCTTCTATCTGACCTGGAAGGCGAAGGAGGTCGGATGCTCGACCCGCTTCATCGAGCTCGCGGGCCAGGTGAACACCGCGATGCCCGAATACGTGATCGATCGGGTGGCCGGCGCGCTGAACGAACACGCGAAACCGATCAAGGGATCGAAGATCCTCGTGATGGGACTCGCCTACAAGCCCGACGTCGACGACACCCGGGAGAGCCCGTCCTTCGAGCTGATCAAGATCCTCGAGGAGCGCGGCGCCGAGGTCGACTACAGCGATCCGCACATCGCCGAGACCTCGAGAGTTCGGCGTCACGACCTCAGGATGACGAGCGTCGAACTCACCCCGGAGCGGATCGCCTCGTTCGACTGCATCCTGATCTCCACCAACCACGCGGCCTTCGACTATCCGATGGTCGCGGAACACGCCCGGCTCGTGGTCGACACCCGGGACGCGATGCGCGACCACCACGATGCCCTGGGCGACCGACTCGTCCTCGCCTGATCCTCGCCCGATCCTCGCCCGATCATCGCCTGGTCATCGCCTGGTCATCGCCATCACTTCGCTCGTCACGTCCCGGCGACGGCCATCACGCCTTCGCGGGGACGTTCACCCGCCGGTCCCGACGCGTCCCCGGAACGACCCGGCCGACCGGGCCATGCCCTAGAATCCACGATCGCATCATCCTGACCGGGATCGAATCCAAACACGCCCTCGGAAGACCTTCGATGTCCGCCCCCACGATCATCTACACGCACACCGACGAAGCCCCCGCCCTCGCCACCCACTCCTTCCTCCCCATTCTCCGAGCCTTCGCCGGCCCGGCCGGGGTCGAAGTCGAGACCCGCGACATCTCCCTCGCCGGCCGGATCATCAGCCGATTCCCGGATCGTGTGAAGCCCGAGCAGCGAATCGACGACCACCTCGCGGAACTCGGTGAACTCGCGACCTCCCCGGATGCGAACATCATCAAGCTCCCGAACATCAGCGCCTCGATGCCACAGATGAAGGCCGCCATCGCCGAGCTCCAGTCGCAAGGATTCGATCTTCCGGACTATCCCGACGAACCGACCACCGACGAGGGGCAGGACTTCAAGTCGCGGTACGACGCGATCAAGGGCAGTGCGGTCAACCCGGTCCTCCGCGAAGGCAACTCCGACCGTCGGGCCCCCGGCGCCGTCAAGGCCTACGCCCGCGCTCATCCGCATCGGATGGGCGTCTGGTCGAACGACTCCAGGAGTCACGTCTCGAGCATGACCGACGGCGACTTCTTCGCGAACGAACAGTCCATCGTGATGGATCACGCCACCGAAGTCCGGATCGAGCACGTGGGCACCGACGGCGCCGTCTCCGCCCTTCGAGCGCCGGTCGCCCTCGAAGCCGGAGAGGTCATCGACTCGACGTTCATGTCGAAGCGCAGACTCGTGGCGTTCCTCGACGAGCAGGTCGCCGACGCCCGTCGGCACGGCGTGCTGTTCTCGCTTCACATGAAGGCGACGATGATGAAGGTCTCGGACCCGATCATCTTCGGGCACGCGGTCCGGGCCTACTTCAAGCCCGTCTTCGAGAAGCACCGCGAGACCCTGGACCGCCTCGGTGTCGACTGCAACAACGGCTTCGGCGACGTGGTCTCGAAGACCGGCTCGCTCCCCGAGGCGGAACGCAACGCGATCGAAGCGGATATCCAGGCGATCTACGCGACGGGCCCCGGCATCGCCCAGGTCGACTCCGATCGCGGCATCACCAATCTCCACGTTCCCAGCGACGTCATCATCGANGCCTCCATGCCCGTGTTGATCCGGGATTCCGGCCGGATGTGGAACGCCGCAGGCGAACTCGAGGACGCGAAGGCGGTCATTCCCGACCGCTCCTATGCGGGCGTGTATCAGGCGGTGATCGACGACTGCATCGAACACGGCGCTCTCGACCCCACCACGATGGGCAGCGTCCCGAACGTGGGCCTGATGGCGAAGAAGGCCGAGGAGTACGGATCCCACGACAAGACGTTCGAGATCACCGCCCCCGGCATCGTCCGCGTGGTCGGTCCCGAGGGCAAGGTCCTCATGTCGCACGAGGTCGAGACCGGTGACATCTGGCGGATGTGCCAGACCAAGGACGCCCCGATCCGGGACTGGGTGAAGCTCGCCGTGTCCCGCGCCCGGGCCACCGGCGCACCCGCGGTGTTCTGGCTCGATGCGAACCGCGCCCACGACGCGAATCTGATCGGTCGGGTCGAAGCCTGTCTGGCCGAGCACGACACCGACGGCCTCGACTTCCGGATCCTCCCACCCGCCGACGCCTGTCGATTCAGTCTGGAACGCATCCGCAAGGGCGAGGACACCATCTCGGTCACCGGGAACGTCCTCCGCGACTACCTCACCGATCTCTTCCCGATCCTCGAGGTCGGCACCAGCGCCAAGATGCTTTCCATCGTTCCGTTGATGAACGGTGGCGGCCTCTTCGAGACCGGGGCCGGCGGCTCCGCCCCGAAGCACGTCCAGCAGTTCGAGAAGGAGAACCATCTTCGCTGGGACTCGCTCGGCGAGTTCCTCGCCCTCGCCGCGAGCTTCGAACATCTCGCCTCGACGACCGGAAACGACTCCGCGGCGGTCCTTGCGAGGACCCTCGACGAAGCAACCACCCGGTACCTGATGGAGAATCGCTCTCCCAGCCGCAAGGCGGGTGAACTCGACAATCGCGGCACGCACTTCTATCTCGCGATGTACTGGGCCCAGGCCCTCGCCGGACAGTCCGACGATCCGACGCTCGCGGCCCGGTTCGCCCCCATGGCCGCGGCGATGGAGGATCGCGAGGCGACGATCGTCGCGGAACTGAACGACGCCCAGGGCGTCGCGATGGACGTCGGCGGGTACTACCAGCCCGACCCGACGGCCGCCTCGCGGGCGATGCGGCCGNGTGCCACCTTCAACGCGATTCTCGAGGACCAGTTCGCCGGCGCCTAGCAGGGACGCGGATCATCCCGCTTCCAGGAATCCGACGATTCGACGCTCGAGTCCGTTGCGAAAGACGTCGGTGTGCCCGAGGTCCGGGAGATCGATCTGCCGGACCGAACGCGCGTGGTCGCGCCACATCGCCGCGTCGAGTGGACCGAATCCGAGTCTCGTGCCGGAACGATAGAGCACGATGTCCTGCTTGATCGATCCGGTCCGGTGCAATCCCATCGCCCGCAACCGGTCGAGTCCGATCCTGACCAGGCGATGCTCGACGTGACCGCCGAGCCGGGCGTCCCGCACCGCCTTCACGGTTCCCAGGACCCGTCGAGTGCGGCTGATCGTGCGAATGGACTCCGCAGGATGCCCGTCGAGGATGATGAGCCGTCCCGGTCGGTCCCCGTGCCGCTTGAGAATCGCGTGACCGAGGAGGCCCCCGATGCAGAACCCGAAGATCACCAGGGGCTGATCCTCCTGAAGCCCCACGTCACGTTCGCGGTCGAGGATCCGGGCCGCCGGGTCCTCGATCCGCTTCGGACGCCCGTAGGAATCGTCGAGGCCGAGGTGCTCCCAGCCGACGATCTCCATCGGGCTCGCGATCTCGTTCGTCAGGCCGACGAAGACGGCCGCCGCGCCGTGCAGTCCGGGCAGGAGCAGCAGCCGGCCCGCACCGGCCAGACCGGCCCGCAAGACCTGACGCGGCTCCGCCACGTCGATCTGGGGGAGCGTCTGGATTCCCCGGCCGAATTCCTCGATCGGCGACGATTCGTCACCGAGATTCGAAAGATCGCGGCCGAACCGAAGTCGCGCAAGCTTGAGGAAGCGCTCGTGCAGCGAGGCTTCGTCTCCCGACGAGCGAGCCTGCTCGAACGCCGCCTGCCGCCTGAGCCACAGCAGGTTTCCACAGGTGTGGCGGATTTCAGGGGGAAATCTCATCCTCGTGAACGGATGACCCCGAATCCCGGTGGGGCAAACGACATGATGCGGATCGCGTCTTATCGATCCGGCTTCGTCCCCGGATCTTCTCTTTATCGGCCGATCAGCCTCCCGGCGAGGCCTCGCGCACCCACGACCGGACCAACTTCTCGAGATCCGATTCGTCGGACCCTCCCGTCGGCCCGAAGTACCGACGCTCGATCTCGGCGATCGCGNTTCGAAGTTCGCTCCGCCGCGCCGGATCGAGCCGATCACCGAAACGCTCGTCGATCCGCTTCAAGGCGGCGACCGACGCGAACGGCGACCACCGCGATGGAAGCATCGACTCGACATCGTCGGCCGGTTCTCCACTCGCCCGCCCGCGTCGTACGAGCAGCAACGCGACCGCGACGCCGATCGCCGTACCGGCCCCGATGATCACCGCCAGCGCCCACGGACGAACGCCGCGGCGGAGCGGGACCGTGTCGCCTTCGGCGACCACGAGATCCATGTCCTCGAACACCCGGACGGTGAGATCGCCGTCCATGCCCGTCGCCAGCTGCGGAACGTCGAAGTCGCCCGACGTCGTTGCGCCGGCCTCCGGTTCGTACCGGATCGACCACCGGCGTTCGGTCATCTGGCGCTGCACCCCGTCGGCATCGGGCGCCTGGAACGTCTTCTCGTCGTCCGGGTTCGACATGTAGCGGAAGACGACCTCGTCGTCCATCGACGCTTCGACCATCGCGAGCGGGAATGCCTCGATCCCCTCGCCCGCGATGCCGTACCCGGGGATCGCGTTCTCGACCCCGGTGAGGATCTCGTCGAGATCGCCCACGACGCCTCGGCCCCGCGCGGTGATCTCCAGCAGCACCGCGCCGTCCGGATCACGGGCGTCGAGCACCTGGTCCACCGCGAGTTCCGANAGCGGACGTTCCGGCGCGACGGAGGCCGCGTCGATCGGCGGCGAATTGGATTCCACCGCGAGGATCACCGGTCCGGTCTGGTCGATGAAGTCGAGGTCCATGCGGATCGGCGGGATTCGCGTCCGGCTGGGGTCCGTGGCCCGGAGGACGAGGTAGGCGAGCGGCTTCTCCTGCCANCCCGCCTCGCCGTTCTCCCGGACCTCGACGGACGGATGCATCGAATCGAAGAAGCCGACGCCTTCGAGTTCGAATCCGTCCTTGAGAGAATCACGGATCGATCGTTCCAGCCGGTCCCGATAATTCACCGAGGTGCCGCGGTTTCCCAGATTGACGTACACCCCGTTCTGGAGGTATTTCGCGAAGCCGTCGGTCTCTCGATCCACGGCATTGGTGTACCGAAGGGCCAGCACCGCGGCGAACGGTTCGTCGGTGCCGGTCCGGTCCGGTCCGTCGACCGTGAGCCGAAGGTGGATCTCATCGTCGATGAGGTCCTCGTAGAGCGCGTTGATCCGCCGAAGCGGCGCGGCCGCGGGGTGATCGCCGACCACCCGCAGCGCGTGCCGGACGATGCGCGGCTTCACTTCCGGGTTGAGGCCGTCGACCGCCGCCGAGAGATCGCCGGCGAGCAGACCGACGTGCGCCTCCGCGAGGCCCGGCTCCATCCCGAGCATCGCGTCGCGAATCCGCCCGATCTGTTCGTCGCGTTCGGATCCTTCGAGCAGGATGTTGTCCCGGGTGACCTCCGAGAGATCGGTCGCCCCGATCGCGGCGTTGAACCAGGCCCGGAAGACCGCCGGGGACGGCTTCTCCTCGCCCCGCCCGGCGGCGGCCGCATAGGCGAGAGCGGCGCGCTCGAACGCCTCGAAGCTCTCGCCCCGAAGTCGCGCGTAGTCCGCGAGATCGTCGTCGTTCATCGAACGACGGTGCTCGAGCCGCTCGAAGGCGAGGGCGGCACGCCGCACCGCGTGCTGCCAGGAGTCCGGTTCGATCTCGAGGGCCCGGTCGATGAGTCGCATCGCGAGCCCGTATCCGGTCTCGACCACCTCCGCGATCTCGGCGCCGTTGCGACGCATCCCGAAACGCTGCTGGACCTCTCGGGATCGCCAGCCACCGCTCAGTCCACCCTGCATCGCGGCGGCCAGTCGAGCCGCGGTGTCCGGCGGCAGTTCCTCGATCGGACCGAGGATTCGGATGATGTCCGCTTCGGTGTACGCCTCGGAAGCGCTGTGACATCCCTGGAACGCATCGACGACGCCGCTGACCGCCCGGGGATCGGCGCCGCGCGCCGCCATGAGATCGAGCACGCGACGCAGGCGGTCGAGGTTCCGAGCCTGACGCCCGCGGGTGAGCGGTGCGGCGGCCATGCCGACCCGACCGCCGTACGCGAAGATCGCGGCGGAGATCGCGGCGTTCTGGCTGCTGCCCGCGTTCGGCCGAAGCCGGCCGGTCCAGAGATTCAGAAACTCGCCACCCATCTCCTCGGCTTCGTCCGGATGTTTCGCGATGCCCTCTTCGAGGATGTCGAGCGCGACGTCGATCTCGTCGGCGCGGGTCGCGACGCCGGTGAACGCCCGGTAGGCCCGCACCGCCAGGCTGGGTTCGATCGAATCGAGCCAGGTCTCCTCCGGCTTCGCCCGCAACAGCATCGCGATGCCCTTCGGCGGACCGCCCCGGACGCCCTTCGCGGTCGTGGCCGCCTCGGCTTCCGCCACGAGGCCCGTGGTCAGCATCCGCATCGGGACCCGGATCACCTGCGACTCGACGCGCCCCGAGTCGAGCAGGGTCTCCACCGCGGACTTCATCACGAGGATCGCCCGCGC
>NZFT01000014.1 GCA_002690755.1 Phycisphaerae bacterium | reverse complement strand
GCAAGATGCGATCGAAGCCGCTCGACGTGCTGTTGGACGAAGCGGCGCGGCTGCTCGACGACGGCTGCGTCGAACTCAATCTGATCGGCCAGGACACGACCAGCTGGGGTCGGGACGTCGGTGACGACCGAGGACTGGCCGGCCTGCTGAAGGCGATCAACGACCTCTGCGAATCGCGCGGCGACGCCGGCCGGGCCCGCCTCATGTACGCGTACCCCACGAGCTTCACGGACGAGATGATCGACGCCATCCGCGATCTCCCGAGGATCGTGGACTACATCGACATGCCCCTGCAGCATGCGAGCGACGCGATGCTCACCGCGATGCGGCGGAACGTGACGGCCGAGCAGCAGCGGACGCTGGCACTCAAGCTCCGGGAGCGGATTCCGGGCATGGCGATCCGAACGACGTTCATCACCGGCTTCCCCGGCGAAACGGAAGTCGATCACGAACAGCTCCTCGAATTCATCGACGAGATCGAATTTGACGCGATGGGCGTGTTCCGATATTCGGCCGAAGCCGGAACGCCGGCCGGGAGGATGGAACGGGATCCCGCCCTGGCGGTCCCCGAGGAGATCAAGCGCCGACGCGAGGCCGAACTGATGCTCCGGCAGCAGGAGATCGCCTTCGAGAACGCGGCCTATCTGGCCGAGCAACGGGTCCAGATGGATGTCCTGATCGATGGCGAGGCCGGCGCAACGGCGGAAGTGGCCCTGCCCGAGGGCGACCCCGCGGTCCGAACCGGCACGCCGGTCCACCTGTCGATCGGGCGTTGCTATTTCCAGGCCCCGCAGGTCGACGCCCAGACCTGCGTCGCAAGCGTCGGTCGATTGAGTCCCGGCGAATTGATCCGTTGCACGATCGTGGGAAGCGATGGATATGACCTCGTCGCCCGCCCCACCGAGGAACTGGCACGCCAGACCTCGCTCCCGGTCATCGGCGGCTGACCCCGTTACCGGGCGAGCGATCCGAGGCTCGTTCATTTTTTCACAATTTACGACCCCAAACCTCCGTTTCGGTCGAATGCCCCGTTACCGTGTTCCTCCTATCGATGGTCGAGGCGCAGTACGGGCCTCGGGCCGCGGTGCAGACCGTGGCGTCAATCGAAGATCAGTCCGCCTCCTGATTCGGGAATCTGTCGCCATTCGTTTCGCCTGAACCCCGCCCAGAGGCACCTCCTCAATTTCGATCGCAATCCCCAACCGCCGAGGTCACGTCGACCTCCGGGCGGAACATCTACCCCCAGCTCGTGAACGGAGCTTCGAAGTGAACGCCGAGATTCCAGAGGTCAACGTCAAGTTCAAGCTGTCCCCGATCTTCGCGATCATCGCCATCGTGGCGCTCTGGCCGTTCGGACTCGCGTTTGGTGCGATCGGGTCGATCTTCGGCGTCGGGCTGCTCGGACTCTGCGCTGCGCTCGGACTTCCGAAGTCGACCGATCTGATGTTCGGTCTGATCCTCGCCCTCATGGTGTTCGCAGGTCAGTTCCTCGGTGGCGTGTTCCTCGGAATCGAACTCGGCGGCAGCCAGGTCGCGATGGTCTTCACCACCGCCGTGCTCTGGTTCGGTCAGCTCGCGGTGTTCGGCCTCGACCTCCACTTCTTCTCCGAGAGCCACGTGACGCAGGTCGAGAAGATCGTGACGAAGCCCCGAGGACGCCGATCCGCGCTCTCGTCCGAAGTCGGCCGCTCCGCCGCCTGATCGTCGAGGCAATCCCCCGAATTCCGACCGCCCGACCATGATCTTTCGTGGTCGGGCGGTCTTTTCGGCATCGCCAGCGGCAATAGTAGGAATTGATCGTCCGGATATCGGGCTTTCGGGTTACTTTCAGGCCGCGGACTTCCGAGCCCCGGCGTTCTCGTCATGCTCGCTCCGGTCGATGTCGACCGGCTCGGATGTCCGACAAACGGTTCGAGACCGGAAAGGTCGGTGGCATGCGACGCATCCTCGACCCCGAGATCACGCTGTGGCCCATCAGCGACGAAGCGCGTCGTCGCATCAGGGATCGCCGCATCTCGATGTTCGGTCGCACCGACTGGTCGGGGTATCCACGCGGCTTCCCGGCCTTCGGTCGAACCGGATTCCTGATCTTCGTCACCATCGGTCTTCCGATCGCCTGCGTGCTCGCGATCGTGGGTCTTCTCCTCGCCGGCAGTCCGAACGCCGCGTTCGCCTTCGGGGCGACCTTCGTGGCCGAAGCGGTGATCCTCGCCGTGATCTTCCGAGGCCGACGACGCAGCGTGCTCCGCGCCGCCGCGGCCGAACTCGGTCACCCGGTCTGTCTCATCTGCGGCTTCTACAATCTCGGACACGAACGCGGCGAACCGTGCTGCGAATGTGGTTCGGTGATGCCGGAGCTTCCCGACGAGTTCTTCCCGCCGGCGGAGGAAGCGGAAGCGGTGCAGGAGATGAAGGCTCAGCGTCGACGCAGCCCGCGACTTCGAATCGGCAACGGATGATTCGTGCCATGGTCCGATTCGATCGAACCGGACCCGCCGGAAGGGCGTCGAAGTGAAGGTCCCGGATTCCTGCATCATCGGCGGCCCGGGCCGCGGACGATTCGGATGTCGAATCCCCTTTCGTGCCACTCCGGAGCGATGACATGCGGATCCCAGTCCTGATGATTCTCCTCACCGCCCCCCTCCTGGCCGCCACGTCGCGACCGGAGGCGCCACCGACGGAGGCGACGAAGCCCCGAATCGTGAGCACGCTGGCGATGGATCCGGAATCGCCGCGCGAGATCGTCGGCTGGTGGTCGGACGGCCGCAGCCTGATCGAGGTCGCACGGGACGGCCGGTATCGCCGTTGGAACGACCTCGATCGTTTCGATCGGCCCAGCGACGTCGGACGCTGGCACCGGGAGAATCACGCCGTCTTCTGGCTGAACTCGTACCTCCTGCCCGCCCCCCCGCCCCGTCGGGTCGCCCTCTGGCTGCGCGACGATCTCCTGATGGCCGATGTCGCTCGACTCAAGACGGCGTTCAGGCATTCCGTGACCCCGCCCCGGGTTCCATCGGACGATCTCGTCGGACGATGGCGCGGGCCGGGGGGCGAACTCCGGCTCGATCCCGATCTCACCTACACCTGGTCGCGCGGCGAAACCGTCGACGTACCGATCGCGATCACCAGCCAGCGGGGTCGATGGCGCCTGCTTCCGGACGGGAGGCTCCTGATCGAACCCTTCGCGATGAACCAACGTCCGATGATCCGGGTCGCGATCCTCGATGATGCGAATCGGATCGTCGAGCTCGCGAGCGACGCCGGCGGACTGCGACTCCAGCCCCCCCGGCCTCGCACCCCCGCGAATCCCGAAGCACCGGCCCGCGAAACCGGGAAGGCACCGGGCGAGCGTCGCCCGGACCATCCCTGAACCGATCCGATCCGCCCACATGCCTGAGCTCCCCGAAGTCGAACGAGGACGCCTCGTCGCCGAGGCGGTCGCCACCGGCCGCATCGCGAAGCACGTCCGCTGTGCCAACGACCGAATCGTGTTCTGCGACGAAACGCCCGCCACCGTCAGTCGCCGACTCCGGGGCAGGCGGGTGCTGGCCGCGAGGCGGCACGGAAAGCAGCTCTGGCTGGAGTTCGAGGGCGGCCCCGCCTTGCTTCTCCACTTCGGCATGACCGGCGCCCTCCACGGATACGACGACGAAGCCGACCGCCCGCGATTCTGGAAGATCGAGCTCGAGTTCGAGAACGGCGGACGGCTCGCGATGCCCGATCCCCGCCGGTTCGGACGAATCCGACTCCGAAACGATCCCCGCAATGAAGCACCGATCTCGAAGCTGGGATTCGACCCCCTGCTCGAGATGCCCGGTCCCGCCGCGTTCCGAAAACTCATCGGACGCCGCAGGGTGACCGCGAAGGGCCTGCTTCTGGATCAGTCCTTCGCCGCGGGGGTCGGCAACTGGATCGCGGACGAGATCCTCTATCAGGCCGCGATCGCCCCCGACCGCCGGGTCGACGAACTCGATGACGCGGAACTCGAGCGGATCCGAAGACGGCTCGCGGCCATCATCAAGAAGGCGGTGGCGGTCAACTCGGTCTCCAGTCGATTTCCGAGGAACTGGCTCTTCCATCACCGCTGGGGCCGTCCCGAGGACGCGCGGACGTCGCGGGGCGAACCGATCGAGATCACGACCGTTGCCGGACGCACCACCGCGTGGGTACCCTCGGTCCAGCGATGAACGTCCTCTGGCCGGTTTTTCACGACCCCTCGTACCGACCCGCGTTCGGGGAGCGGCTGACCTTCCACTGGAAGGCCAACCTGCGGATGCTCCGCCATCCGAAGGACATCGTCCTGTTCTCGCTGATCTCCTTCGCGCCACTGCTCCTGCTGGTCTCCTTCACGCGCCTCTTCCCGGACCTCTTCAGGGCCGTCTCCACACCGACGAACCCCGTCCCGAACATGGCACCGCTGCTGTTCACCACCCTGGTCACGTTCGTGGTCTTCCTCGTGCTCCAGCACCTCGCCTTCGTGGTGGCGATCAACCTGACCTACGTCCCTCATGTCCGATCGGTGCTGCTCGATCGAGGCGTCCCGCTCTGCCGGCGATGCGCCCAGCTCCTTCCACCCCACGCCCCCGATTCCGCGTGCCCGGAGTGCGGCCATACCGAGTCTTTGGCTACGATGAGCGACTCGGGTCCCCACGGCGTCGACGCCTGACGACGGGGGGAGACCGGCACCGCCAGAGGATTCGCCCCGCGTGAAGGTCCGCAACTTCTCCATCATCGCCCACATCGATCACGGCAAGAGCACCCTCGCCGACCGGCTGCTGCACGCGACCAAGGCGGTCGACCACCGGACCGGCAAGGATCAGATGCTCGACTCGATGGACCTCGAGCGCGAGCGCGGGATCACCATCAAGAGTTCCGCGGTCACGGTCCAGCACGTCTTCCGGGGCGAGCCCTACCAGCTGAACTTCATCGACACCCCGGGCCACGTCGACTTCACCTACGAGGTGAGCCGGGCCCTCACCGCCTGCGAAGGGGCGGTGCTGGTGGTGGACTCGACGCAGGGTGTGCAGGCCCAGACCGTCGCCAACGCCTACCTCGCGGTGGAGAACGACCTCGAACTGATTCCGGTGGTGAACAAGATCGATCTTCCCGCCGCGGATCCGGACGGCGTCGCGATGGAGGTCGAACAGGTGCTCGGCCTCGCCGCCGAAGACTCCATCTACGTCAGCGCGAAGAGCGGCAAGGGAATCCCCGAACTGCTCGACGCGATCTGCGAGAAGCTCCCGGACCCGCCGCCGGCCACGACCGACCGGCTCCGGGCCCTGATCTTCGACTCGAACTACGACGACTACCGAGGCGTGGTGGTGTTCGTGCGGGTGTTCGACGGTTCGATCTCGGTGGGCGACAAGATCCGGATGATGGGAACGGGACGCACCTTCTCGGTGACCGAGCTCGGTCGCTACACCCCGTTTCCGGAGAAGCTCAAGAAGATCAAACAGGGCGAGGTCGGCTACATCGTCGCATCGATCAAGTCGCTCGGTGACGTCCGGGTCGGCGACACCGTCACCCTCGAGTACGAACCGGCCGAAGCCGCGCTCCCGGGCTACGAAGAGCCCAAGCAGATGGTGTTCTGCGACTTCTACCCTGCTTCCGGCAGCGAAGGCGGCAAGCGCAGCGACTTCGAGAGTCTGCGGGAAGCGGTCGAGAAGCTTCACATCAACGATGCGAGCTTCACCTACGAGGTCCAGCACTCCGAGGCGCTCGGCTTCGGGTTCCGCTGCGGATTCCTCGGCCTGCTCCACATGGACATCGTCCAGGAGCGTCTCGAGCGCGAGGGCGGCGTGGACATCGTCCAGACGGCGCCCACCGTCTCCTACCTCGTGGACCTCAACGACGACTCCACGGTCGAGATCCACAATCCCGCCGACCTCCCCGACATGTCGCGGGTGCAGGCGATCCGTGAGCCGATGGTCAAGATCGAGATCATCTGCCCCGAGGAGAACATCGGGGACCTGATGAAACTCGCGGAAGGCCGACGCGGGATCTTCAAGGGCCAGCGGTTCATCAGCGACACCCGCCAGATCCTCGACTACGAACTTCCCCTCGCCGAGATCATCTACGACTTCTACGACAAGTTGAAGTCGATCACCCGCGGGTACGGCACGATGGACTACGAGATCATCGGCTACGTCGCGGAGAACCTCGCGAAGGTCGACATTCTCATCAACGGCGCACCGGTCGAGGCGTTGAGCCTCATCTGTCACCGATCCAGCGCGGAACTCCGCAGCCGGGCGATCCTCGCGAAGCTTCGGAAGCAGATCGACCGCCATCAGTTCGAGATTCCGCTGCAGGCCGCGATCGGCGGAAAGATCATCGCCCGCGAGACGATCAAGGCGCTCCGCAAGAACGTGACCGCCAAGTGCTACGGCGGTGACATCACGCGAAAGCGGAAACTCCTCGAGAAGCAGAAGGAAGGCAAGAAGCGGATGAAGAACGTGGGAAGCGTCAACATTCCGCAGGAAGCCTTCATGGCGGTCCTCGAACAGGAAGAGTGACCGAGAGACGCAAAGAGATCCCGACCAGGAGCAAACAATAATGCATCGCATCGAAAGAATCGTCGTTCACGTCGTCCTGTTGGCCCTCGTGGTCGTGCTGCTCGCCGACTTCGAAGGGCCGGGAGGGTCCGCGATCGGGGACGAGCCCCGTCCCGCCGACAAGCTCGGGCCCGCCGACGAGGTCCTGCTCCGCGGCGACAAGGGCGAACTGGTGCTCACGAACACCGAGGGTCGACTCGCCTTCGGCGAACGCCCGACCGAACGAATCTGGTCGATCGGGGCGGTGAACGTGTCGAGACTCCTCTCGAGTCTGATGGATGCGGACCGATTCGGCGAAGCGCGGACCGAACTCCAGGAGGAGGCCGCCGAACAGAACGCCGCCTACGAGGCGAAGTTCGAGGCGTTCCAGCAGGAGAACGCGGACGTCACTCAGGAGAGCCCCGATTTCCCGCGGGTCCAGGCCCAGTTCCAGCAGATGATGCAGGAATACCAGACCTGGCAGCAGGGAACGATGGCGATCCGCCAGAAGCTCGGCGCCGAGCAGATCGAGTCGGCCTATCGCGAGTTGATCGAAGCGGTCGACATCGTCGCGGAACGACAGGGAATCGACATCGTCACCCAGTTCGTCCCCACCGGGGATCCCTTCGAGTCCGAGACCATGGACATCGCGAGCCAGCAGGTCCGGCGTCGCAGCCTCCTTCGATATCCGGACGAGATCGACATCACGGAAGCGGTCGCCGACGAACTCGGACTCTGACCGGCCAGAAGCCCTTCAGGCACCGGGATCGGTGGTCCGGTCTCGGAAGGGCTCGGGATGCGACAGATGCCTGGCGAAACCCGCCTCCACCGCGGCGGTGACCTGCGCGAGGTCGGGGATCGCCGCCGGGGCGGCCCCGAGTTCGCGGGCGATGCTGGTCACCGGGCGTCCCGCCAGACCACAGGGAACGATCGTCTCGAAATTCCCGAGGTCCGGATCGACGTTGACCGCGAGCCCGTGCATCGTGATCCATCGCGACACCCGGACCCCGATCGCCGCGATCTTGCGGCCACCCGAAGCATCGGCGTCGTCGACGGTTCGACCGACCCAGACACCGGTCGCCCCCGGATCACGGGTCGCCGGGCAGTCGAACGACGCGAGGGCGTCGATCACGACCTGTTCCAGCAGCCGAATCCAACCGTGGATCCGGATCCGAACGAGATTCAGATCGATGATCGGATAGGCGACCAGCTGGCCCGGACCGTGATAAGTGACATCCCCGCCCCGGTCGGTCTCCTCGATCTGAATGCCTCGTTCCGCGAATGCGGCATCGGTCGCGATCAGATTCCCAGCGGCCCCCGGTCGCCGGGAAACGGTCACGACCGGGGGATCGTGTTCGAGGAGCAGCAGGAAGCCACGCGGGGTCTCGGTGTTGCGCGCCCGCAACACTTCGGCGTGGAGTTCCCGTTGGAGCCGGAGGCCTTCGCGGTAGCCGACCCGGCCCAGTCTTCGGACCTCGAGCCACCCCGGACACCCGTCTCCGGGATCGGGCTGGAATGGGTGCAATGGCGTTCGCATCCGTGTACCGTATTCGCTTCTCGAGCCCCGCAAGGGCGATTCCCGGAGAGTGCCACGCCGTCATGTCGCGGATTCACCCCACCGCCATCGTCGATTCCCGAGTCGAACTCTCCGAAGACGTCGAGATCGGTCCCTATTGCATCCTCGAAGGCGCCATCCGGATCGGACGGGGAACCAGGCTTCGTGCCCACTGCTTCATGCAGGGACCGATGGTCATCGGCGAGGAGAACGATATCTGGCCGTTCAGCTCGCTCGGCGTCGCCCCGCAGACCAGCCACTTCGATCCGAGCGTCGACGGCCCCGGCACCCTGATCGGGAACCGCAACGTCTTTCGCGAGCACGCGTCGGTCCATCGGTCGATCCACGAGACCGACCCCACGAGGATCGGCGATGACAATCTCTTCATGGACGGCGCCCATGCGGGCCACGACTGCCAGCTGGCGAACCACATCGTGCTCGCCAAGGGTTCGATGATCGGTGGGCATGCGATCCTCGAAGATCGGGTGATCATCGGGGGCAACGCCGGTGTCCACCAGTTCGTCCGCGTCGGTCGCGGCGTGATGATCGGCGGCAACGCGGGATCCTCCCTCGACATCCTGCCGTGGTTCATGGTGACGGTGCTCAACACGGCGAACAGCATCAACCTCGTCGGGCTCCGTCGCAGTGGCGCGACCCCGGAGGACATCGACGTCGTTCGAATGGTGTACAAGCTCTTCTGCCGGAGCGGGCTCACCGTCCCCGCGGCGACCGAACGACTTCAGGAACACGCCGGCCAGCCCATGGCCGACGAGTATCTCCGCTTCCTCACGAAGTCGACCCGCGCCATCTGCACGATGCGGGGCCGGAAGACCGAGTCCCGGAACAAGCCGTCAGAAGCCGCGGACGCGCCGTGATCGAGGCACGTCACGCCGCGAGCGTGGTCGACGCCCAGCTCCGGGTCATCGCGAGCGGCTCCGGCGGCAATCTCTCCATCCTCACCCTTCAGCGACGCGACCTCCCGCCCCGGCACGTCTGCATCGATCTCGGCATCGGACCGCGGACCCTCGCCCGACGGCTCGACGAGCACGCCCCGGACGTGCGGCTCGAGGACGTCGCCGCGGTGCTGATCACCCACCCCGACGGCGATCATCTGAGATCGACGTGGCGTCGCACCCTCGAATCGACGGGCTGGCCCGTCTTCGCCGCGCCGAGCCACCATGCGGCGCTCGCCACGATGGCGGCCCCCGCACGCCTCCTCCGACCGCTCGCCGACGGGGGTCGCGAAGTTCCGATCCTGGCGGACGTGGTGACCGCGACCACCGCCCTCGCCCCGCATGACGATCACGGCTCGACCGTGATCCGACTCCGGGTCCGCACGACCCGGGGGGACCTCCGCATCGGTTGGGCGACGGACGTCGGGCGGCCCACCGACGAGATGCGCTCGTTGCTTTCGGACTGCGAGGTCCTCGGCGTGGAGTCCAACTACGACGCCGAACTGCAGGCCGCCTCCCCGAGGCCCCCGTTCCTGAAGGCGCGGATCACCGGCGGTCACGGGCATCTCTCGAATGCCCAGGCCCTGGATCTGGTGCGCTCGCTCGCGACCGGGACCACGCCGGACCGGATCGTGCTGCTCCACCTATCCCGCGAATGCAACGACATCGACCTCGTTCGCGATCTCTGGCACGGGCACGATCCGAACCTCGCCGGTCGCACCCATGTCGCCGAACAGGATCGTCCCATCGGTCCGTTCGATCTCCTCGACCGGCGTCCGCTTGCCGCCGGCGTCTGATCAATCCTCGGGGGTCGGCGACGCCCCGGGCTCGTATCCGACCGGGTAGTCGCCCTCGACCGCCTCGAACGCACGGCGATTCGACGTCAGCCACCGGTCCCGGGCGACGGTGAATCGTCCGATCGGAACGCCGTCGAGCGAGATCGGTACGAGAATCGGGAGGCCCACCGGAAGATCCGCGAGTGGTGCGACGAGATCCCCGATCGCACGTCCCGCGTCATCGAGTCGACGGTAGATCTGGACCGCGGGCCCGGACTCGAATTCGAATCCCTCGCCGAGCAGTTCGCGAGGCGGCTCCCGCTCGGTCCACCAGGCGACCGGTTCACCCGACAGGAGGATGGTGCCGGGCTGGGCGCAGGCCAGGGTTCCGGCGGTGCCGGCGACCTCCAGATCGATCTCCGGCATCTCGAGCCGGCCGACCCCCCGCCAGCGAATCCACCGGAGTCCCGCATAGACCGCGGTCTCCAGGGCCAGCGAGGCGTCCGCGGCGATCTCCAGGAGCGTTTCCGGCATGGAGACGCCCGACCAGAGGACATCCAGACGCGCCGAAGCCTCCTCGACTCCGATCGCCGCCCGGTCCCGGGCGAGTCCCCGGTCCGGCCCCTCGATCCGATCGAGCTCCGCCAGTGCGAAGGTGATGGCCTGCAGGCGGATCACTTCCGGGATCGACGCCCGCCAGGCCCGGTCGTCCTCGTCGGTGGAACGTCGAAGCCCCTCCCCCGCCTTGACGAGATCGGTCCAGTGACCGAGCAGCGTGGTCCAGGTGACCAGTTCGGTCGGAAGCTTCGAAGCTGGTGTCGGCGCGTCTTCCACAATGACAGCATAGATCGGCGCTCGACGCCGCGGGTGCGCGATTCGCGGCGCAGCCGCGGCGTCGAAGCGTTACCGTGCCTCCCCCATGAGCGACCGGATCTCCCACGAATGCGGACTCGCCGTCGTTCGGCTTCTGAAGCCGCTTGACTGGTATCGGGAGCATTACGGCGATTCGCTCTGGGGCCTCCGTCGGCTCTTCCTCCTCATGGAGAAGCAGCACAATCGCGGCCAGGACGGCGCGGGGATCGGGGCCGTTCGATTCGACATGCCCGCGGGCGAGCGGTATCTCGCCCGCCTCCGCAGCGCCAAACGGAATCCGATCGAACGCCTCTTCGACACGGTGATGAAGCCGCTTCGCAACCTGTCGATGGAGAAGATCGACGCGATCTCGGGTCTCGAACTGAAACGCCGGATGCCGCACCTCGGGGAACTGATGCTCGGGCATCTTCGCTACGGCACCCACGGCGGACGGACCATCACGGCCTGTCATCCCTACTTGCGGAAGAACATCGTCGCGAGCCGGAATCTCGCCGTCGCCGGCAACTTCAACCTCACCAACTCGAAGCTGCTCTTCGAGGAGTTGACGGAATACGGTCTCGATCCCGTCGGTGATTCGGACACGCAGGTCGTGCTGGAGAAGATCGGCTACTACCTCGACCGCGAACACGAGCATCTCGCCGCCACCATGGGCCCCGGTTCCTTCCGTTCCCTCGAGGGCCGCGAGCTCGCCGACACCGTGTCCGCCGAACTCGATCTGGTCCGGGTGCTCCGGAACGCGGCCGACCGTTTCGACGGGGGATACGTCTTCGCCTCGATCGTCGGCAACGGCGATCTCCTGGTCTGCCGGGACCCCGCCGGGATCCGTCCCGCATTCATCTACCGGGACGATGCGGTGGTCTCGGTGGCGAGCGAGCGAGCCGCCCTGGTGACCGCGTTCAACGTCGACCCCGACGCGATCGAGGAGCTCCCACCCGCCCACGCCCTCGAGGTGAAGCGGAACGGAACGATCCGGATCGAACCGTTCATCGATCCCCTGCCGGTGCGGAAGTGCACGTTCGAACGAATCTACTTCAGCCGAGGCAACGATCGCGACATCTACCGCGAGCGGAAGCGACTCGGCGCGAACCTCGCGGAGCGGGTTCTCGAAGCCATCGACTGGAACATCGACGACACGGTGTTCGGCTTCATCCCCAACACCGCCGAGACGGCGTTCGCCGGCCTGCGGGAAGAGATCAACGCCGTGCTTCGTCGCCGGAACGGCGAGGAACTCTGGAAGCGGATCGAAGCCGGTACCGTCACCCGGGAGGACGTCGACCGACTCATCCGCACGCGGGCCCGCTCCGAGAAGGTCGCCCACAAGGACCAGCGGCTCCGAACCTTCATCACCCACGACGCCGCACGAAGAGATCTCGTCTCGCATGTCTACGACGTCACCCGGGGGACGATCACCGAAGGCGACACGCTGGTGGTGGTGGACGACTCCATCGTCCGCGGCACCACGCTCCGCGAGTCGATCATCACCATGCTTGCGCGGCTCTCGCCCCGGCGGATCGTGGTGGTCTCCAGCGCCCCTCCCATCATGTACCCGGACTGCTACGGGATCGACATGAGCCAGCTGGGCCGGTTCATCGCGTTCGAAGCGGCCATCTCGCTGATTCGGGACGCCGGCGAGGCCGAACTCCTCGACGAGGTCGAGGCCAGATGTCTCGAGCAGGCCGACCTTCCCCCCGAGCGGATGAAGAACCACGTCGCCGCCATCTACGGTCGTTTTCCGCTCGAGACCCTCTCGGCCCGCATCGCGGATCTCATCCGGAGCGATCGACTCGAGTGGTCCGGCGAGATCGAGATGGTCTATCAGGACCTTCACGGCCTGCACGAGGCGATGCCCGACCACACCGGAGACTGGTACTTCACCGGCGACTATCCCACCCCGGGCGGATACCGGGTGCTCAACACCGCCTATCTCAACTGGCGAAAGCACGACGAAAGCCGGGCGTACTGAATCGAACCGGTGGGATTTCCGAGAACGGGCTGGAGGCCGACGCCGACCAGACCGAGGTTTCGAACATCAGGCCGCTTCGGCCGCTCGATCCCCTTCGGAATCCGGACATGCCCCACCGCACGCAACACCCAGCCCAGTCCAGTCGCCGATCGGGAGACCCGGACTCGAGCCCCACCGCGCATCGATCGGATCTTCGTTCGGCGATGGCACGGGACCTCGCGGCACTCGCGGGAACCGGGAGTCCGCTCCGCCCGGCGGATCGAGCCGCGATCGCAGACATCTACGCACTCGATCTCCAGAACCCTGACGATCGGGTCCGCGGCTCCGGGAAACCCGAAAGTTCTCGATTTTGTGCTTGATTCGATCCATTGGAATCGCGATTCTCAATCATCGGAGATTGATCAGGCGGAAGGCCCAGCAGGAGAAGTGGGCCTTTCGCTCGTTTTGGGGTCCCGAGACCCGCTGCAGTGTCCAGCCAGTCGCTTCCTCGGCCCACGGCTGCCGCGACCGCCCCGCCCGACGCCGTTGATCGTCGAGCCTGCTGGCCGCCCGGATCGTCTTTTCGAGCCCCGGAACGAACCTGTTCGTCTTGACGCTCGGCGGTGGGAATGGTCTACTACGCGATCCGCCGGAGCGGTTTCCGTCCCCGGCGTCGTCCCCGCCACGCACCCGGAGATCCGGGGGTGCCGGTTCACTCCCGACCCGACCGGCGTCTGAAACGTCGACCGGGGTCCCAACAGTCGGATGTTCGAATGGCCCGTTACCTCGGACCGAAGGTCAAGCTCTCCCGCCGCGTCGGTGTTCCGATCGCGGATATCCCGAAGCACACCTCGAAGCGGCAGCTCAACCCGCCGGGGCAGCACGGGTTTCGCGGGCGTCGACCCAAGGACTACGGCATCCGCAAGGATGAGAAGCAGAAGCTGCGTTATCACTACAACGTGATGGAACGCCAGTTCCGCCGCTACGTCGACGAGGCGACTCGTCGCCCGGGCAACACCGGCGAACTTCTTCTTCAGCTGCTCGAGTGCCGTCTCGACAACGTGATCCGACGTGCCGGTCTCACCCGCACGATCTGGGCCTCCCGTCAGATGGTCACCCACGGACATGTGCTGGTGAACGGCAAGAAGGTCGACCGGCCGAGCTTCGCGGTGAAGGTGGGTGACGTGATCACCCTCCGCGACAGGATTCACAACCTGGCTCGCGAGAGCATGGAATCCCTCGCCGGACACATGGTCCCGGGATGGATCGCCATGAACCCCGCGGAGCTCAACGCGAAGATCGTCGCATCGCCGACCTCGGACCAGATCCCCTTCGACGTCAACACCAACCTGATCGTCGAGTTCTACCGCTGATCACATCGGGGCCTCGGCCTCGACTCGACGGGCTGCGTTCCACCACGGACCGTCGCGTCCGGCTCCCTTCGTGGCCACCCCGGCATCGACGGACCGACGCGACGGTCCTTTCGCACTCGCTTCCATCCGCGTTCCGTTCCCTCCCCCCCACGGGGCCGCGACTCGCTCTCCAGCAGCTTCGACCGGCCACCTGAACCGCCGCACGCCGAACCCCGGAAGACCTCATGTTCCAGTTCCTTCGCAAGTACGACAAGTGGATCCTCGTTGTGGGCGGCTCGCTCCTGATGATCACCTTCCTGGTGCCACAGGCGATCCAGGGCCTCGCCGAATACAGCGCCCAGACGGGCGGGACGTGGGCGACGGTCGGGACGAACGAGGAGTCGGTGACCTCCGGCGAAGCCGACATGCTTCGACGTCAGACCAGACTGATCGATCTCCTCGGCGCAAACAGTCCGCTCGGCCAGCTCGGAGTCGGCACGAATCCCGCGCACTGGTATCTGCTGGTCCGGGAGGCCCGGGCCGCCGGACTCGTCGGCGGATCCTCCTCCGGCTACGAAGTCGCCCAGCAGATCGGCGCGGGGCGAACCGACCTCGAGAACGTCACCCCCGAAGTGGTCATCGCGAACCTCGGCGCCCAGGCGGGCCTGAGCCCGCAGCAGACCATCGCGACGCTGGCCGAGGTTCGTGGCGTCACCCAGCTCCTCGCGCTGGTGGGGACCGCAGGACGATTCAGCGACACCCGTCTTCGCAGCGCGGCGGCCCGAAAATCCCTGGGAATCGCCGCCGACGTCGTGGTGATCGATGCCCGGACCGACGCGACGATCGAACCGCCCGAGATCGACGAGCAGCGCCTCACCGATCAGATGACCGCCCACGCGGAGGTGCTGCCCGGTGCCGAGGATGCGACGTTCGGATACCGCATCCCCGATCGCTTCAAGCTCGAGTGGCTCATGATCCCCAAGGCCGCCGTTCGCACCTCCCTCGAGAACAGTCCCGAACTCGGCCCCGTCGAGTTGCGGAAGGCGTTCATGAAGGATCCCGCCCGCTTCGGAAGCGCGGCGACGACCAGCCAGTTCTCCACCGAGGAGGCCCGGATCCGCGAGGTGGTCCTCGACGACCTGACCGATGCCCGCATGGAGAGCATCGCGAAGTTCGTTTCCGACCAGACCCAGTTCCCCCGCCGTGGCATGAACCGGATCGGTCTCCACTACGACCTGCCCGCCGACTGGGCGAGCCGGCGACAGAGTTTCACCGGCCTCGCCGACGAGATCGCGAAGGAATTCAACCTCCCCCTCCCCGCCTATCGCTCCAGCGGCCAGGACTGGCTCGCGGTCGAGGACATCTCCGATGAAGCGCGGTTCGGAGCGCTGGCCAGCAGCGACACCGATCTCTACGGCCGGAATCGCACGCCGATGTCGGCGATCCTCCCGGCGCTTCGGGACTTCGGCGGCAGCGACTCGATCGCCGTCCAGTCCGGCGTCGCGTTCCCGCCGACCTTCGCCCCGGACGGCGACCTCTATCTCGCCCGGGTCATCGACACCGATCCCTCCCGCCCCCCCGCCGATCTGGACGAAGTCCGGGCCGAGGTCCGGGCGGACGTCGAAGCCATGCTTCGATACGAGACGCTGGCATCCCGACTCCCCGAGCTGGAACGGACGGCGCGGACCGACGGCCTTCGATCCATCGCGGACGCCTACGACGTTCCGGTCGAGTTCGCCGCCGACATCCGCGAGGCGAACCTCCAGATCCTGCTGCAGTACGGCATCGAACTTTCGTCCTCGATTCCCGGCCTCGGCACCGACGCCGAGGCGATCGGCGCGATCGTGGATCGCGCGATGACCCTCGATCAGACGCGGCCGTTGGCCGACCAGCCGATCGACCAGCGAATCTTCGCCGTCGCCCTGCCCGAACGCCTCGCGGTCCTGCTCGTCTCCATCGACAAGCTGATGCCGCTCACCGAGGAACAGTGGTCGGGACTCGCGGCGAATCAGGGACCGCTTCAGGCCGCGATCACCCAGGACCTCGCGGCCTTCGACCCCGCCTCCGTCTTCGGGTTCGAGGCGTTGAAGGCCCGCCATGCGTTCGAGCGATCCCGCGAAGACGAGATCGACGACGAGTTCGCGGACGAAGCCCCCGCGGCCTGAGCCTTCCACGAATCCCGTCGGACGAGATTCCCCACTCCCTTCCCGGATCGAACCGTGAGCAGCAACGAACCACTCCCGAACATCGACTTCGATCACTTCTCGAAGATCGACCTCCGTGTCGCCACCGTGACCGCCTGTGAGGCGCATCCCAACGCGGACAAGCTCCTGAAGGTGACGCTCGACGACGGAACGCCCGAAGGTCGACAGGTCTGCGCCGGGGTCAAGGCGTGGTACGAACCGGAAGCACTGGTCGGCAAGCAGGTGGTCATCGTGGCGAATCTCGAACCACGGAAGCTCCGGGGTGAGATCAGCCAGGGCATGATCCTCGCGGCGAGCGACCTGAAGGATGCACCCGCCGAAGCGACGGACGGCAAGCCGGGTCCCGATGAACGCGACGTGGTCGTGGTCACCATCGACAAGCCCGTCAAGCCGGGGTCTCGCGTCAGCTGACGCGAGCGGCGGGAACGAGACCAATTGACGGATGGTGTCGAGCCTCGGGCCTGAAACGCCGGCGGCGCGGTCACACGGTCCCCCTTTCGAATTTTATTCGGTGGTCGCTGTCACACCGACCGCACTCGTCGCTACCCACGCCTGAAGCCACACCGCTCGGGTCGATCCATGTCCAGGATCGACACCTGGATGGCGGGGATCGCGTCCGTTCCCCTCGTTCACGAGCACCGTGGTGACGTTTCGGGGGACCTTCGACGTCGAGGCCGTCCATTGTCTTGCGGACCAGTCGATTTCGATGCGAGCGCCCTCGGATCTCTTCGGAGATCCGAGGGTTCGCGCCGCATGGCGCTGGATTCGTGGCGCGCCGCGGGTGGCCGGTTCGTGCTCAGCCGGCGGGATCGAGCCCGATGGCCGCCGCATCGCGATCCGAAAGCAACGAACCGTCGGATCGTTCCCGCACGGTGCCGTCACGCTTCCGGCTCCGCTCGCATCGCGGTGCATCTCGAAGGTCCTCGATCTCGACTTCGCCGAGTCCGGTCTCGAACCGGGCCCGACTCACGCCGCAGAGATCGGCGAGATCGTCCCCGAAGCGGGCGAAGGTGCCCTCGGGATCGGGAATGACGAGTCCGGCGTCGAGCGGGTTGTCGACGCCGGTCGCCTTCGCCTCCTCGAGCCGCTTGAGCGCTGCGTCACGAAGATTGATGACCGCGGACCACTCGTGGTCACAGGTCGCCGACAGGTCGAGCGGACCGGCGAGGTGCACGTTGGCGGCGTCGTCGCCCCGGAGGGCCCTGAACGCCTCGTCGGCGGTGTGGGGCACCACGGGCTCGAGCAGGCGGCAGAGCAGGTCGCTGATCGCGTGCATGACCGTCTGGGTCCGTCGACGGCGGTGGCTGTCCGCCGAGTCACAGTACAGACGATCCTTGGTCGCCACGAGATAGATCGAACTCAGTGTCTCGTTGCAGAAATCGTAGAGCACCTGGTGGACATCGCGGAAGGCGTAGGTCGCGTAGGCGTGGCGGACCCGCTGCTCGACCCGGACCGCTTCCGCAAGCGCCCAGGCGTCGATCGATGCGGGTTCGATCGCATCGAGGCCGATGCCGTCGCGATCCACGTCGAAGTCCGCGAGATTGCCGAGCAGGAAGCGGAGGGTGTTGCGGATCTTCCGGTAACTCTCACCGGCGACCTTGAAGAAGTCGAGGTCGACCTTGATGTCGTTCTCGAACGGCAGCGAACAGACCCACCAGCGACACACGTCCGCCCCGAAGTCCTTGAGCAGCTCGTCGACGTTCAAGGCGTTGCCGGACGACTTCGACATCTTCCGGCCGTCCTTGTCGACCATGAAGCCGTGCGTCAGAAGGGTGCGGTACGGCGGGGCGCCGGTCGCTCCCAATGCCGGCAGAAGGGAAAGCTGGAACCAACCCCGATGCTGATCGCTTCCTTCGAGATAGAGGTCCGCGGGAATGCCCTGGTCCCGGCCCCGCATCACCGCCGCCCAGCTCGAGCCGGACTCGAACCAGACATCGAAGATGTCGTACATCTTCTCGAGCGACGCCGGATCGAGATCGTCGGCCACGCCCGGATCCTGCGACGGATCCCAGTCCGCGAGCAGTTCCCCCGGCGACTCCGAGAACCACGCATCCGAGCCGCGGGCCTCGAACGCCTTCGCGATCGCGCGGACCGACGCCGGCGTCATGACGACCTCACCGTCGGGGCCGCGGAACGCGGGAATGGGCAGTCCCCAGGCCCGCTGTCGCGACAGACACCAGTCTGGGCGGGACTCGACCATCCCCCGCATCCGGTTTCGTCCCCATTCCGGGATGAAGTCGACCGACTCGCCGGTGGCCTCCATCGCGAGATCCCGGAGGCTGCGTCCGTCGCGGACCGTCGCCCGATCGACCGCCACGAACCACTGTTCCGTGGATCGGAAGATCACCGGCGTCTTCGATCGCCAGTCGTGCGGATAGCTGTGCATGAAGAGTTCGTGGTGGACGAGGTGCCCGCTCTCCCGGAGGTGATCCGCGATCAGTCCGTTGGCCTCCCAGATCGACCTGCCCTCGAGCCAGTCCGGCACGGTCTCGTCGTAGGTGCCGTCACCGAGGACCGGACAGTACACGTCGAACCCCTCCCGTTGACCGGTGCGGTAGTCCTCCTGTCCGTGACCGGGCGCGGTGTGCACGAGCCCGGTGCCGTCCTCGAGCGTCACGTAGTCGGCTTCGACGATCCGGCCCACCCGATCGATGAACGGATGCCGGTACTCGAGCCCGAGCAGGTCGGCCCCGGCGCATTCCGCGAGGACCTCGACCTCCTCGATGCCGCACTGTTCCACGACAGCCTCCAGCAGTTCGCGGGCGACCACCGTCTCCTGTCCGTCCAGCCTCGCGAGCACGTACCGGTATCGCGGGCCGACCGCGATCGCGAGGTTCGCCGGCAGCGTCCAGGGCGTGGTGGTCCAGATCATGAAGCTCGGCGTGGCTTCCAGTTCCAGTTCGAACGCCCGCCCCGTGGCTTCCCGATCGGTGGCCTCGAAATCCACGAACACCTGGGGATCCTCGCGATCCTCGTACTCGAGTTCGGCTTCCGCGAGGGCGGTCTGATTCTCGATCGACCAGTGGACCGGCTTGAGATCCCGGTACACGACGCCCTGATCCACGAGATCCGCGAACACCTCGATGGTGCGGGCCTCGTAGCCGGGGTTCATGGTGAGATAGGGATCGTCGTAGTCGGCGATCGTCAGGAGACGACGCATCTGGCCCGATTGCAGCTTGATGAACTTGGACGCGTAGGTCGCGCATTCCCGCCGGATCGCGATCCGGCGGGTGTCGTCGGGCAGTCCGGCGAGTTTCGCGGCCTTCCCCTTCTCGTGAAGCTCCGTCATCACGCGATGCTCGATGGGGAGACCGTGGCAGTCCCAGCCGGGGGTGAACGGGCAGCGCATGCCCTCCATCAGCCTCGAACGCACCACGAGATCCTTGAGCACCTTGTTCAGCAGGTGTCCCACGTGGATGGAGCCGTTCGCGTAGGGCGGCCCGTCGTGGAACCGGAACACCGGCGCCCCCGCGTCCCGCCGGGTCGCGTCGATGGCCGCGTACATCGAGCCGGTCTCCCAGCGATGGACGGTCTTCGGTTCGTTCTGGGCGAGATTGGCACGCATCGGAAACGCGGTCGAGGGGAGATTGAGCGTCTCCTTGAACCCGCGGCGGTCGCGTGAATCGGACTTGGGGGACTGATTGGTCATGAGGTCGGGATCCGTGGACGAGGAATCCCCGCAGGATACCGCATGCCCGCCCTTCTCCTCGGCCCGAAGCGGCCCGAATGCCGAGGAGTCCTCGAGACTGGAATGAGACCGGAACGAGACCGGAATCAGCTCTCCGGGACCTCGTCGTCCGGCTTGATCGCCTCGTCGAGGTAGGCCTGGAAGGCGGAATGCTGGTAACTCACGAAACAGAAGACGTGATGGAGGGTGAACCACTCGAGATCGCCGGGATCCTTGTCGAGATCGGATCGGAGTCGGTTCAGTTCGGCGAGCAGGCGTTCGGATTTCATGGTGACGAAGCCTAGCAGCGGAACACGCCTCGGACCTCTTCGCAAGCACCGTATTCAAAGTGTATTCGCAGGATTCCCGCCAACCGGAGGATTCACGACCCGACCGATGGCCAGCGGAAAAAAGCCGACCCGCCGACGAGGCCGGCGGGTCGGTCGAAGTGTTCAGTGCGACTCTCCTCCAAGGTCGGACGAACACGGATCGATCAGGAGGAACTCCTAATCTAGGGGTTGCCGCTTCGAACCGCAACAGCGACCGAGGTCATTGCGGGCCGAATCGTCTGATCCGTCGCTGACGAGGGGCGGAAAGCGTTGAAAAGGACCATCCGCCTCACGGTGATGGACGCGACGGGCCGGTGACATCCATGTCGGAGACGGGCCCGTGGTGGTGGTGGTGGTGGCCCCCCTCCTCGAGGAGTCCGCTTCCCCAGGCGATCGCGAGTCCGGCCACCAGCATGCAGGTCATGGCGACCCGATCGTGCTTGTGGAACTGCAGCTCCGGCAGCACGTCGCTGGCGGCGATGCAGATGAACGTCCCGGCGCTGAATGCGAGTGCGAGGGTGGTGAACGTCGCGGCGTTCGAGGCGAGATCCGCCCCGATCACGAAGAGCAGCACGCCGAGGGGTATCACCAGTGCGAAGATGGCGTTCACCAGATGAACCGCGAGCCGGGGCCGACCGGAACGTTGCATGAGGGCGACGATGGTGAACGCATCGAAGGGCTTGTGGAGCACGATGCCGAGAAAGACCCCGAAGCCGGCGAGCCCGGAGGCGGCGGAGGCGGGTGCCGGTCCGTCGAACGGAATCTCACTCGTTCCGCTGGAAACCGCGGCACCGAGGGCAATGCCGGCGAGGATCGTGTGGACGGTGAGGCCGATGAACGCCCCGATCCAGCCGAGCCGATGCGTCGTCCGGGGCGCTTCCTCGCCGGACGCGTCGGACCCCTGATGATCGTTCCCGGAGGCACGCCCGTACTCGTCCGGTGTTTCATGATGGTGAAAACAGAAGAAGCGCTCGAGCAAGAACATGGCGAGGAATCCCCCCACCGCCGCGAGCATCACGGTGTGCATGGAGACACCTTCGCCATGGGCGTGCACGACGGCTTCCGCCGCGTGTCCCAGCATGTGAATCATCCCCACCCCCAGCATCACGCCCGAAACGAGACAAAGGGCGAGCTGCATTCGACGATGGGTCAGACGAACGAGGCTCGGGACGAGTCCTCCTCCGACCGAAATGAGCAGGATGACGAGGCAGTAGAGGGCCAGAGTGGCGGTGGCGGACATGATGCGGGCTCCGGATCGGGAGGATAACGGCTTAGCGTCAGCGATTCCCGGCCGACGCGTGGATGCTGGCCGTCGAGAGGTCCGTTCGATATACTTCGCCACCCGGTCCCACGACCGGATCACGCGGGGCCGTAGCTCAATTGGGAGAGCGCCTCGGTCGCATCGAGGAGGTTGTCGGTTCGATCCCGATCGGCTCCATTGACCCCGCCCGCCCCCTTCCGCCAACCCGGGAAGGGGGCGTTCGTTTTCGGGCCTCGATCGGCGCCCCCCTCACATCCGATACCGGCGCCCGGCCGAGCCGGAGGAACGTTCAGGAACGTTGCTGGCGGTGATCTCGCTCGTTTTTGCAAAAATCCAGTCGATCTCGCCCGACCCTCGCCCGACCCTCGCATGTCTGTACGAGGGGAATGGCCTGGAGAGAGTGCCAGCCCCCTCGGCTTGGTGGGATCGGGTACCTCGGACGAAAGATCCCCGGGACCAGAGACACTGGAATTCGAAGCGAATTCCCCCACCCCCCCTCGGCCCTCACGGTTCGAGGGGGGTTTTCATTCGGCGTTCTCGCCGAGGAGATGAATCATTTCCCGGTTCGGTCTATAGCATGAGGTCATGCGAACCCACGACACCCCCCGAAAACGGCTGCTTCGAACCCTCGCCCCGGTGTTCGTCTGCCTGCTGACCGCGTCGATCCTGTTGGCCCTGGACGCCGCCGCATCGCCGAAGGCCGAGCCACCCGCGGTTCGGGCCGAGCCGCCGAAGGTGCTCGTCTTCTCCCGGACCGCCGGATTTCGACACGGTTCGATCCCCGCCGGCATCAAGTCGCTCACCGAACTCGGTCGCGAGCACGGATTTCGCGTCGAGGCGACCGAAGACCCGCGTGCCTTCGCGCCCGAGCGGCTGAAGGACGTGGACTGCGTGATCTTCCTGAACACCACCGGCGACGTGCTCGACGACGAACGGCAGAAGCACTTCGAGAAGTTCATTCAAGGCGGCGGCGGCTACGTCGGCGTGCACAGCGCTGCGGACACCGAGTACGACTGGCCCTGGTACGGCCGTCTGGTCGGCGCCTGGTTCAAGACCCATCCGAAGATCCAGCCCGCGCGCATCAACGTCGAGGATCGAACCTTCCCCGCGACCCGAATGCTTCCCGCGACCTGGGACCGAACCGACGAGTGGTACGTCTATCGGAAGAACCCGCGACCGAATGTCCGCGTGCTGATGAGCCTCGACGAGACGTCGTATCAGGGCGGCGGGATGGATGGGGATCATCCGATCAGCTGGTACCACGACTACGACGGCGGCCGCGCCTTCTACACCGGCGGCGGACACACCGACGCGTCGTATTCCGAGCCGCTCTTCCGCGATCATCTCGCCGGTGCGATCAAGTGGGCCGCGGGCATGACGCCACACCCCCCGAAGAAGATTGCGCCGCCCGCCGACACCCCGGCCGGTGCCGGCGAGGGCGAACGACGATGAAGATCCGGAACGCACCGGGCGTGAACCTCGGTGCCGTCGTCGCGGTCGCCGCGTCGATGCTCCTCGGCGGTTGCGGGCCCGGCACCGCGGACGCGTCGGAGGCCGATCTTCCCGCGACCGGTCCGGCCACCCGGACCATCGAGACGCATCCCGAGCACGGTGCACGTCACACCATGTGGGTGACCGCGACCGCCTACTGCTCACGACCACAGGAGACCGACGGCGACCCCTTCATCGCCGCCTGGAACGAGCGACTGGATCCGAAGGTGAAGTCGATCGCGGTCAGCCGCGACCTCCTCGAGGAGGGGCTGCATCATCGGTCTTCGGTCTGGATCGAGATCGATGGGAAGGAGACGGGGCCGTATCTCGTCCTGGACAAGATGAACAAACGGTGGAAACACCGGATCGACGTCTACTTCGGCGTCGATCTCAAGGCGGCCCTGGAATTCGGGAAGAAGCGAGTGCGGATCTCCTGGAAGACCGCCGACCCGAAGCCGACCGGCTGAGCCGGTCCCGATCTTCCCGATCGTCTCCACCATCGACAACTTCTCCACGATCGACGCCGCACGGTCGACGTAGAATCCGGGCGTGACCACTTCCCCCCCGGCAGAACAGGCTCCCGTCGCCGACGCCTATCGCGGCCCGCAGTGGGAGACGCCCGCGATGCGTCAGTTCACGCGGTTCAAGGCGGCCCATCCGGACTGCCTGCTGTTCTTCCGCATGGGCGACTTCTACGAGTTGTTCGGACCGGACGCCGAAGCCGCGCATCAGGCGCTGGGCATCACCCTGACCGAACGCTCCAAGGGAATGCCGATGGCCGGGGTGCCGCACCATGCCGCGGAGGGCTATCTGCGACGACTCGTGGAACAAGGTTTCCGAGTCGCAGTGTGCGATCAGATCCAGGACCCCAAGGACGCGAAAGGCGTGGTCGATCGCGCGGTGACCCGCGTGCTCACCCCCGGGACGCTGGTCGACGAGACGCTGCTCGAGGCGGGACGCGAGAACCTCGTGGCGTCGGTGGCACCGGGCGAGGACGACCGGGTGGCCATCGCGGTCGCCGAACTCTCGACCGGCGGATTCGTCGTCCAGGTGTGCGACCGCGCGGAA
>NZFT01000013.1 GCA_002690755.1 Phycisphaerae bacterium | reverse complement strand
CCCACCCCACCCCCGGCGCCGGGGAGAGATCGGACGTGCCGTCGAACCGGTACCAGTCGCCACCCCAGGCGACGCCGACGCTGCCCTTGAAATCACCACCGGGATCGATTTCGACCTTGAACGCCGCGAACCCGCGATCGACCGAGAGCGAGCCGCCGCCGGAGAGGTCGGCGCCGAATTCGTGGACGTAGCCGCCGGACGGCTTGTACTCGAGGACGACACCCCGGTCGGTCGCCGCGATCGGGTCTGGCCCGTCGACGATCGTGTCATCCGGCGCCGCTTCGTCCTGAAGAAGGAGCAGCAGGTCGGCGTCCAGCGTCGGGGCGAGCATCGCGGTGGTGATCAGGGCGATCGAGGCGATGGTTCGAGGTCGTGGAAGACGGCTCATCGTGGACTCCGGAGCGGATCGTGTGGTTCGTCAGGCGGGCTGTTCGATCGCCGCTTCGGTGGGCAGCGTTTCGACGATGTTGGTGATGACCTCGTCGGTGCTCACGCCTTCGGCCTCCGCCTCGAAGTTGAGGAGGCATCGATGTCGCAGGGCCGGGAGGACGATTTCGCGGATGTCCTGGGCCGCCACGCTGGTCCGCCCGTCGAGCAGGGCTCTGACCTTGCCGGCGAGCACGAGGGTCTGGGCCGCGCGAGGGCTCGCGCCGAAACGGAAATACTGGTTGACGTTGGGGGTCGCGAATCGGCCGTCGGGATGCGTCGCCAGCACCAGCCGGACCGCGTAGTCCTGGACGCTCGGCGTGATGCCGACGCGTCGAACGAGTCGCTGCTGTTCGACGATCGCGGGCGCGTCAAGGACCTGTTGGATCGATGCGTCGTAGCCCGCGGTGGTTCGATCGAGGATCTCCGCGAGGTCCGACCGGGACGAGTAGCCGACCTGCAGCTTGAAGAAGAAGCGATCGAGCTGCGCTTCGGGGAGCGGATAGGTGCCTTCCTGCTCGACCGGGTTCTGGGTGGCCATCACGAAGAAGGGCTTGTCGAGGATGTGGGTTTCGCCGCCGACGGTGACCGACTTCTCCTGCATCGCCTCCAGCAGCGAGGATTGCGTCTTCGGCGTCGCGCGGTTGATCTCGTCGGCGAGGACGATCTGCGCGAAGATCGGTCCCTTCCGGAACTGGAACTCGCGATTGCCGTCGGCTTCCACCACGATGGTGGTGCCGGTCACGTCCGCCGGCATCAGATCGGGCGTGAACTGGATCCGATTGAACTGCAGGTGCAATGCTTCGCTGAGCGACCGGATCAAGAGCGTCTTGCCGAGGCCCGGCACGCCCTCGAGGAGCGCGTGTCCACCGGCGAAGAGGCAGGTGAGCACGCCGTCCACGATCTCATCGTGGCCGACGACCGCCTTGGCGATCTCCTGGCGGACCCGTCCGTAGTCCTCGGCGAACTTCCGGACGGCGGCGGCGATGTCTTCGTTCGGGGAGTCCGGCATGGCGATGGAGTTCTCCAAAATGAGGCCGACGAGTCGTCTTCGACGACCCGTCGTACCCCGGGGTGTCCATCACAGTATGCCGAAACCGGCGGGATCAGTCGCCCGGTTCGGGCTTCTTGGCGTCGGTATTTTCCGGAAGGTGTTCGAGAACCTCGTCGGCGAGGCCGTAGTCGACCATCTGGGAGGCGGTGAGCCAGTTGTTCCGCTCGCAGTCCGCGGCGACCTTCTCGGCCGTCTGGCCGGTCTGCTGGTGGTAGATCTGGTAGATCTGGTCCCGCATCCGGAGGATGTGCCGGGCTTCGATCTCGAGATCGGTGGCCTGGCCTTCCAGCACGCCGTGAAGCAGCGGCTGATGCATCAGGTTCTCGCTGTTCGGCAGGCAGTAGCGCTTGCCCTTCGCGCCGGAGCACGCGATCACCGAGCCCATCGACGCGGCCTGCCCGATGACGTAGGTCGAGACGTCGTTCGGGATGAACCGCATGGTGTCGACGATGCCGAGTCCTGAGGTCACGCTGCCGCCGGGGCTGTTCACGTACATGGAGATGTCGGCGGTGGCATCCTCGTTGGCGAGGAACAGCAACTGGGCCACGACGAGATTCGCCATGTCGTCCGCGACCGGTCCGCCGCAGAAGATGATTCGGTCGTTGAGCAGCCGCGAGTAGATGTCGTAGGCACGCTCGCCGCGGCCGGTCTTTTCGATCACGATGGGAACGAGAGTCATTTCGGTCGTCTCCTGTCGCCGGTCACTTGGACTCGGGATTCTTGATGCCCTTGTTCGGCGGGAATTCGGCGACCTCGTCGACGAGCCCGTACGCCAGCGCTTCCTGAGCGTCGAAGAACTTGTCGCGTTCGCCGTCCGCCGCGACCGTCGCGACCTCCTGCCCGGTGTGTCGGGCGAGGATTTCGTTGAGGGTCTGCTTCGCCTTCACGATCTCCTCGGCCTGGATCTGGATGTCCGTGGTCTGGCCGGTGACGCCGCCGTAGGGCTGATGGATCATCACCTTGGCGTGCGGAAGGATGTGTCGCTTGCCCTGCTGACCCGCGGCCAGCAGCACTGATCCGCCCGAGTAGGCGCGTCCGATGCAGAAGGTCGCGACCTCGCTCGAGATGAACTGCATGGTGTCGTAGATCGCGAGGGTGTCGTCGACCGCCCCGCCGGGACTGTTGATGTAGAGCTGGATGTCCTGGCCTCGCTTCTGGTTCTCGAGGTAGAGCATCTGCATCATCACGCGGGCGGCGGAAGCCTGATTGATCTCGCCGATGAGGAACACCACCCGGTTCTCAAGCAGGAGTTCGTCGATCGACATCTCCCGCGTCCGCTGGTAGTTCACCGAGGCGATCGGATTCCGGGGATCGATGGATCCGCGTGGTCCGGTCGCGGTTGGGTCGAGGCCGTCGAAGGGGTTCGGGAGGAAGCCTGGGGTTGAATGGTCGTGCATGCGGTCGTCCGTGCGGTTCGTGCGATGGTCGTGGCCGGAACGTGGGGCAGGATGATACGGCGGTACGGCGGCGGATGCCGTCTTCCTACGGTCTCGAGGACCGGTTTCTGGTCGCGGGAAGTTCATTCGAATTCCACGCCGAGATCGCCGCCGGGCAGGGCACGAGGCCCTCGAGTCCCCGCGGCATCCGGTTCATCGTCTCTTGACGCCGGGAGCGTGACTCTGAATGTCGCCCCGGTTCGATTCTCCTCGGCCAGATCGATCTCGCCTCCGTGCTTGTGGATCAGTTTGCGGGCGACCGCGAGGCCGAGTCCGGTCCCGCGCTGCCCCTTGGTCGAAAAGAACGGTTCGAAGATCCTCGTCCGTCGATCCGCCCGGACCCCCGGACCATCGTCGGCGACGTCGATCGTCATCCGGTCGCGGATCGGGTCGAATCGGGTCGAGATTCGGACCATCGGCTCCGCCTCCCCCTCTGCGGCGTCGATCGCGTTGCCGACGAGGTTGAGCATCGCCTGATGGAGGGCGTCGGCATCGATGAAGATCGGCGGCTCGGCCGGGTCGAATTCACAGTCGATCCTCACGCCCCGCCGATTGGCCCCGGCCTCCACGAGATCGACCACGTCCGACACGACGTCCCGGCAGGTCCGGGATTCGAGGTCGAGCCCCCGATCCTTGGAATAGACCAGCATGTTCAGGCTGAGCGCGAGGATCCGATCGAGATTTCGGGCCATCACCTTCCATCCGTCCCGGGCGAGACCGAGATTCTCCCGGTCGAGGGCCAGTTCCATGGCGTCTGCGCCGCCACGAAGGCCCTGAAGGATGTTCTTGATCGAGTGGCTCAGGGCGGCGATCGCTTCACCCATGGCGGCGAGTCGCTCGGTCCGACTGGCATGGGTTCGCCGATCGTCCGTCGCGAGCAACAAGGCAGCGACTCGGCCGATCAGCGCGAGGAGATCGAGGTCCGCGTCGTTCCATGCTCGGCCGGCGGCCCCGGACACCGCCAGGATCGCGGGCGGCATCCCGCCCGCGCGAAGGGACATGGCAGCGATGGTCGGACCATCCTCGATGAGCGCCACCCGGGGCCCATCCGAGTCGAGCGTCGCGGCCAGGAGGGCTCGCGGAAGATTGAAGGCATCCGACGGTGTCCGTCCGTCTGGATCGCGGGTCACCGGAACGGTCGTCGCACCGCCATCTTCATCCAGCCGAATCACCGCCCCGGCGTCCGCTTCGAGCAGCTGGGCGGTGACTCGGGCCAGTTCGGCGGGCAGATCGGGAATGTCGGGATCATCCGGATCGTGGATCAGCTCGAACAGCGGGAGCAGCCGAGTCTCGATCATGGGCTTCGGGGTGGACGCGGGGAGGACCTGTACGCGGGCCCGGGNGGGGGCCGCCGCTCGAATCGGGTCCGCCGAGTCGTCTTCCTCGTCCCGGGCGAGCACGAGGGTCGTGTCGCCGCACCGGATTCGATCGCCCGGGGCGAGCGGGGTCCGATCTTCGATCGGGCGATCGTTGATCCAGGTGCCGTTGCTGCTGTCGAGGTCGCGAATCCACCACCGGCCCTCGTCGGGGGTCAGCTCGGCGTGACGACGGCTCACCGAATCNTCGTGCAGGGGAACGGCCTCGGTCGATCGGCCGATCAACTGAGGCTCACGGTCCGGCAGCAGGAACCGGGCGCCGGAATCTGGACCTTCGACGACGAGCAGGCAGTACACCCCCCGAGTCTACGACACCATTCAGGATGGGGGCGGGATCTGGACGGTCGGTCGGGCCGGAGTACCATCAACGGCTCATATGGCCAAGGCTTCCGCCAAGTCGTTCACCTTCGATCCCGCCTTTCGGGTGATTCTCCTCAAAGGCAAGGAGTCCTATCTCCACGCCCAGTACCTGAAGATGATCGAACGCGGGCTGGAGGAGACCCGGGGCGAGACCCCGGAGCGATTCGATTTCGAGGGCTCGACCACGGATCTCGCGACCCTGCTCGACGAGCTTCGAAGCTACGGGCTGATGCAGTCGCACAAGCTCGTCGTGCTCGACAATGCGGATGCGTTCGTCAAGCGGGAGTCCCACCGCCGCGGGCTCGAGGCCTTCGTGGCCAGCGCGATGGATGAGGCGACCCTCGTCCTTCGCACCACCGGTGACTGGCGTCCGGGAAAACTCGACAAGGCGATCGTGAAGGTGGGCGCGGTGGTCGCGTGTGATCCCCCCAATGCCGCCACTGCGATCTCGTGGTGCATCGGCCGAGCCGAAAAGCAGCACGAAGCGAAGCTGGGCAGGGATGCGGCCGGACTGCTCGTGGAGCGGATCGGGAGTTCACTGGCCCGACTCGACATGGAGATCGCGAAGTTGTCGACCGCGGCGGCCGGCGATCCGCCGACGATCGATCTCGAACTGGTTCGAACGATGGTCGAACCGAGTCGCGAGGAGCAGGGGTGGATGATTCAGAGCGTGATTCTCGGGGGGGACGCCGGGGCCGTGGTTCGAACCTTCCGGGCGCTCAAGGAAATCTCACGGGTGCCCGATCAGGTGCTCAGCTGGGCGATGGTCGATCTGTGCCGGAAGCTTCACGAGGGCGCCCGTCAGTTCGAGGCGGGGGGGACGGATTCTTCGATCGGCAAGTCACTCCGACTCTGGGGGCCCGATGCCCGCCCGGTGCTCGCCACCGCGCGTCGCATGGGAGGCCGTCGGGCCGCTCGGCTGCTGGATCGCGCGGTGGGTACCGATCTCGCCCTCAAGAGCGGGGGCGCTCAGGATGCGTCACGGACTCTTGAAGGGCTGGCGGTCGTTCTGGCCGATACATGCANGGTCGGGTCCGATCGCCGGTCCCGGAATTGAAAGATCTCGGGCGGCCGATGATTGTGCGAAGTCGTCAGGGTGTGTGAATTCGGATCGTGGATGGAACCCACCGGGCAGGATGCCTGACGGATCCCCGATCAGCAGTACGGCAGGAGGCCGGTCATGTCGAGGTTCGATCGGTGCGATGAACAGTCTGTATTGGCATCGGAAACCGGGTTTCCGGTCGCTGCTTCCCGTTGGGTGATCGGCGGTTGGATCCGGGTTTCGGCGATGGCGGGCCTGGCGAGCCTCATGGCGTGCACGGCTCCCACGCGGCGTCTCGACGGGGACCAGACTCGAAACGAAGTCCCCGCGTTCCCCGGAGACGAGCGGGTCGAATCCCCGGGTGAACCTCCGTCGCCGGGCGGTGGCCAGATTTCGCTGGTGCCCTCGGATGGGGATTTCGCTGGTCTTGCGGCGACCATCGGAACGCCTGCCATCTACACCGAGGAGATCACTGCTGCCGGGGAGGTCGATTCCGCGATCGGGACGCCCGAACTGGAAGCGTCGTCCGAGACCGCAGCGTCGGGCCAGACAAAGGCGATCGGTGACGATCGGATCGAAGTCGCGATCGTCGAGGATGATCCCCCGGTGGCGACCGACCTCCGGCGAATCCAGGTGATGCTTCAGCGTCTCGCGGCGGAGGCGGATGATCCGGTGCCGTATCACCTCGCCGCTTCGATACTTCCGGTCATCGGGATGAACGGTTCGGCCGAGGTGGAACCGGGGCCGTTCGTGGTTCCGGAGTCGGAGTTGGATGGTGAGGAAGCGGCGATGCTCGGCGAAGTGGCGGCGTTCGCAACCGGCCTGAGGACCAGAATCGATGCCGGTGAGTCGACGAGGACGGTGCTGCTGGAGGAGCTCGATGGACTGCTCGAACGCCTCGAGCGCGGATCAAGGCTGACCATCGCGGTCGCCGAGCTGTGTCGCGAGGTTCGAGGTGCGGGTGACTATGAACTGCTTCCGCGGGTGTTCGCGAGCGGGCGACCGCAGGAAGTCCTGATCTATGTCGATCTCAATGGCGAGGAATGGAACGAGATCGACGGCGGTGAATGGGAGTGGGCGGTCGACTGGAAGTTGGAGCTGCATCAGATCTCGGATCGCTCGATCGCGGATCAGACCGACTGGAATCGACAGCAGACCCGGCGGGCGTATCCGGTCGACGACAACTATCTCCTGATCCGGTACACCATCCCCGCCGAAGATCTGGCATCCGCCCTCTACGTGCTCAAAATCAGATTCCGGGAGCCGGGAACGAAGCGGGAAACCGAGACGGGGATCCAGTTTCAACTCGTTCCTCGGCGAACCATCGCCGTGCAAGGCGGTTGAACGAAAGCGATTCGGGCGGCTGGTACCATGCCGCGGCATGCCAAGTGATCCCCGATCCATGCTCGGCCTACGTGATCTCGGCCCCGAGCGGTTGGAGTCGATTCTCGATCGTGCGGAATCGCTTCTTCCCGTCGTTCGAGACGGGGTCGCGCTTCCGAATCCGGTCCGACCGGCGATGGTCGGGCTCCTCTTCCTCGAGAATTCGACTCGCACGCGATGCAGCTTCGAGGTGGCCGCCAATCGCCTCGGACACCGGTCCGTCGTGCTGACCGGCCTTGGTTCGAGCCTCGACAAGGGGGAGTCGCTCATCGACACCGCGGCGAATCTCGCGGCGATGGGACTGGACGCACTCGTGATTCGTTCGGCGATCGCCGGTGGGGCGGACCTCGTCGCTCGAAACATCGGAATTCCGGTCGTGAACGCGGGTGACGGACGTCATGAACATCCGACGCAAGCCCTCCTCGACGCCTCGACGCTTCGGGCCAGGCTGGGATCACTGGCGGGGAAGCGGATTCTCATCGTCGGGGACATCCTCAACAGCCGGGTGGCGAGATCGAACATCCACGCGTTGACGGCGATGGGGGCCACGGTCGTTCTGGTCGGGCCGCCACCGCTGCTGCCGTGGACCTTCGCGGAGTTCGGGTCGGGGGTCGACGTCACGCACGACCTCGATGGGGTGCTCGACACGGCGGATGCCGTGATGATGCTTCGAATCCAGTTGGAACGCGATGCCGGCCGCGCCGTGGCTTCGGACTATCGCTTCGCGTTCGGACTCACGGTGAATCGGCTGGCCCGACTCGGCCCCGAGGTTCCCATCCTTCATCCTGGCCCGATGAACCGGGGCGTGGAGATCGACGACTCGGTTTCGGCAGATATTGCGCGAAGTGCGATTCTCGAGCAGGTGGCCCGGGGCGTGGCGGTTCGAATGGCGATCATCGAAGCCGCCCTCGAATTACCTGCGGGCTGATCACGACGACCGAGAATCGTGGGTCTTTCCTCAATGCAGCACCCTTGGGACGCCGATGAACCGTGCGACACGGGCGTATGTCGCAGGTCGCGGCGCGTCCCATTTCATGCCCGAGCGGGCAGGTACGGAGTCCGGCGTGAGAAGTCTCTCCAACGATAAGAGTGCGGGAACGACCATGCGATCAATCGCCATGTTTCTCTTCGCGATGCTTTCCGCGATCTCGATGGTGGGGTGCGAGGTCGACTCGTTCTTCAACCCGAGCGTGACCGGCTATTACGAGCACACGCCCACTTCGATGCCGATTCTCGATCGAATCGACGTGATCGAACGCGAGGTCGGATACCGGCCCGAGATCACCAAGCCGACCTCGGACGATCTCGTTCCGAACGAACTCGTCTACCGGCTCGCCCCCGGCGACGTGGTGAGGGTGGAGATCTACGAGCTCGTCGCGGCGAACCAGACCGACGTCTCGGTCCGGGTGATCGACCAGGCGGGATCGATTCGACTCCCCACGCTCGGCGATCTCCAGGCGGCGGGATTGACGGTCGACGAACTTCAGGAAGACATCATCCGGCGACTCGACGGGTTGATCACCGATCCGCTCGTCACCGTGGTCCTCGAAGACGGTCGAAGCTTCCAGTTCACGATCTACGGCGCCGTGGCGGGCACCGGGATCTATGCCCTGACCCGACCAGATTTTCGAATCATGGATGCGCTTTCGCTCGCCGGCGGCACGGCCAGCACGACGCAGCGGATCCTGATCATTCGCGAGGTCGCGATCGACGAGACGGTGCGCCCCGAATACGAGCGCGGCACTGGAAACGTCGTTCCCGAGTCGGAATCCGAAGCCAGCGACATCGACGCCCTGATCGATGCCCTCGGCGGCAGTGCGAGTCCCTCGGCGATGCGACAGTCCGATGAACCTCCCGTCGACATCGACGACCTGCAGAACGTCTCCATCGAGGATCGACCTTCGGCGGTCCCGGGCACGGACCGGGTGCGAAATCCGAAGACGACCCGCGGCGAGACCGACGCCTTCATCTTCGACGAGGATCGGCAGGAGTGGGTGCGCATCTCCGCGGCTGCGGCCGCGGAACTCGAGAAGAGCGGAAGCAATCTTCGTCCCGACACCGAACGAGAATCGGTCGCGGTGATCCCCGATCCCCGCGTGAGTCCCTACGCGACTCGGATCATCGAGGTGGACTACCAGGCCCTCGCTCGAGGCGACAGCAACCTGAACATCGTGATTCGTCCCGGCGACCGCGTGTTCCTCGACACGCCCGAAGTCGGTGTCGTCTACATCGACGGCGAGATCGTCCGACCCGGCGTCTACCAGCTGCCGATCGCCGGGAAGCTCACATTGAGCCGGCTCGTCGCGGCGGCGGGGGGACTGAACCCGATCGCGATTCCCGAGCGCGTCGATCTCACGAGAAAGATCAGCGCAGATCGTGAAGCGACCCTTCGCGTCAATCTCGCGGCCATCCGCAACCGATCCGAACCGGACGTGTTCATGCGTCAGGACGACCACATCCACATCGGGACCAACTTCCTCGCGGCCCCGCTCGCGGTGATTCGAAACGGTTTCCGGTTCACCTATGGATTCGGTTTCCTGCTCGACCGCAACTTCGGCAACGACGTCTTCGGCCCGCCGCCGACGAACATCGGTAACAACTTCTGATGGGAGTTCCGGGGTGATTCTTTCACGGGATCGACCGGAATCAGTCTCGCGTCGAAAGGTCGGATGGAATCCATCCGAAACCGCGTCATCTGATCGCCAGAGCCTTTTATTGCAAAAACCCAGCGATCGAACGAACCGAATCGGGGGGTCATGGGGTACCCCCGTCACGCTGCCGGCTCGTTGGGCTCGTCGTCATCCCTCGTACCGGCACGGATGGATTGAACATGAGCCTCCGCTGTGCCGATGGGACCAGACATGAGCGTCGCCACGAATGATTCCCAAACCGGTTCCGCCCAGCCCACGCTGGTCGAACTCAGCCCCAGGACGTTCTTCGTCGGGCTCGGAATCCTCATCGCGATCCTCGCCGGCTCCTTCGCGTACTTCATCAAATCCCAGTTCGAGTACGCGATCGCCTTTCCGGACGACTGGGGACACACCCTGCTGGTGCCGGCGATCGCGGGTTGGCTGATCTTCCGCGATCGCGCGAAGATCTCGGCGTTCCAGCCTTTTCAGCCCAGCTGGTTCGGCCTTCCGGTCGTGATGCTGGGGCTCCTCGTCTACATCGTGGCGTTTCCCGGCGTGGGGCCCAAATGGCTTCCCGTCCATCACAACGTGAGACAGCTTGGAATCGCCGCCACGATCTTCGGCGTCGCCCTCTCGCTTTTCGGCTGGCGACCGATGCGCTACCTCTGGTTCCCCCTCGCCTACCTGGTGATATTCGGCACCACGTACACGGACCGCATTCTCCAGATCGTCACCGAGCGACTCCAGGACATCAGTGCGCTGGGTGGCTACTTCCTGCTCCTGGTCCTCGGTAACGACGTGGACCTGGCCGGAAACTCGATCACCATCCATCCCGCGGGGACCGAGGCCGACGGCGTGACACCGCTCTCGCCGATCCCCCTCAACGTCGCCGAGGCGTGTTCGGGCATGCGGATGCTGGTCGCCTTCATGGCGCTCGGAACGCTCATGGCCTACATCGGCCTCAAGCAGTGGTGGCAGCGGATCCTCCTGATGATCCTCGCGGTTCCCGTCGCCGTGTTCGTCAACGTGCTTCGAGTGGCGACGCTCGGGGTTCTGAGTCTGTGGGACCGCGGATTCTCAGACGGCCAGTTCCACACCTTCGTGGGATTCGTCTGGCTCGTCCCCGCGTTCCTGGTGTTCCTCGGACTGATGGAAATCGTCCGCAGGCTCGTGGTCGACGCTCCCTCCGAACCTCGAAACGGCCCTTCGGAGAAGTCGGCGACATGATTCGCTTCACACCCGCCATCCGACCGATGTGCATCGCGCTGGTCGCCATCATGGTGACCTCCGCGGTGGCGTTTCCGGTCCTGATCGGCCGGCTCGAGATCTATCTCCGGAAGGAACCCGTAGCGTTGCGGTCCGCGCTCGACTCCCTGCCCAGCCGGCTTGGCCGGTGGACCATGCAGGGCGAGGACTTCGAAATGACCGCGACCATGACCGAGGAACTCGGTACCGACAAGCACCTGACCCGCGTCTACCGGGACCCGTCCGGAGACGAGCTCACCGTCCACCTCGCCTACTACACCGGTGGGATCGACGACGTGCCGCATGTTCCGGAACGCTGCTTCAATGCCGCGGGCCTGACGACGCTCGGCTCGACCATCGTCGAACCCCTCGCGCTGGAGTTCGCAGATGCGGCGCCCACCGACATCGTGAACCTGAAGACCGGTCGACGCTACGACCGGATTTCCGTCCGCCATCCGGTGCTGGGTCTGGTGGACGTCCATCTGCCGATCGGCGATTCCCAGATCTCGATCGTCGAGGCGAAGGATCCGAAGAACAAGCGAGTGACGCACGTGGGTGGCTACTTCTTCATCGCGAACAACCGCTACGCGGCTCGCGCGAGCCGCGTGAAGTCGATCGCCTACGACCCGAAGGAGCGTTCGGCATACTACTTGAAGGTGCAGGTCACCTACCAGACCAATGCCGGGCCCGAAGAGGCGACCCGGGAATATCTTCCGATCGTCGAGGACCTGCTCGATGATCTCGTGCCCGCCGTCATGCAGATTCTGCCCGACTGGCCGGAGCTTGAGCGCCGGCAGAGAACAGCCGGTGAGGCAGTCGCGTAGAAATCATCCGATGGGCGGGAGGATCCCGCCAGCAGATCTCACGTCCGTTCGAACCTCGAACTCTCGAACCGACGCGGAACAACACCGCCGACGTCCAAAAACCACCCTGTCCCCTCCCCCAGGACCCGCTCGACATGGCCAAGCAGAAACTCAACGTCAAGTTCCTCGCCGTCCTCCTTGGTGTCGCAGCCGTTGTCATCGTGAGTATTTCGGCGTGGTTGTTGGTGTCGCTGAGAAACGATCCTTTGCGACACATCAGCAAGGGCGATGCGCTCATGGCCGAAGGGAAGTACGACGCCGCGGCGAAGCAGTACTTCCGCGCGAACGGCAAGGATCCCTACCCGAGCGCCGACTATCGTCCCTACGAGAAGGCGATCGCGGCGATCAATTCCATCTCTCCCGAGACGGATGTCGCGGCGAAGTCCCGCTTCCGGCAGTTGGTCGCGCTTCAGTTGCAGAAGGCCCGGTACAGCACGGATCCCGCGATCGCAGCGGAGCGTGAAGCCGGTGTTCGCAACGCACTGCTGCCCATGCTGCACGTTCTCGGAAGCATCGACAAGCCTTCGATCCAGCCCATGCTGGGCACGGGTCTGGCCCCCGACATCGAGGCGACCCTGCTCGCCCTGTCGCTGCAGCCCGAATGGCGGAACGCCGAAAACGAGACCCCCAAGCAATGGGCGGACCTTCGAGGCCGAATCGAGAAAGTGATCGAGATCGATCCTTCACTGGTGATGACGCACTACGGTCTCATCCGGGGTGAACTGGAGCAGGGATTCAACGAAGACATTCCGACCAAGGCGATCGATCGGGTCTCCGAACCGATCGACGCATTGCTCGCGGAGGCGAGGGAGTCCGCCGGCGACGCGGTCGAATTCGACGCGATCGCCCAGGAACGGGCGCACCGACGATTTCTCCTGCCGCTCGACCGACGCGAGGCCGAGCGTCGCGCGATCGCCACGCCGGACCCGGAGGTCATTCGCGGGCTCGCGGCGCGAATCGCCGAATCGACGCCCGTCGACGCGGATCGTCCCTCCCTGCTGCGGATCATGGACATCGCGGACGCCGGCCGCCGGCGACCGAACATCGGTTCGCGCGCTCCGGAGGTGACCGAAGACACGAATCGAGCCTGGGCAGAACTGCTCGTGGCGGCGCTTGCGGCCAGCAATGCGATCGATCCGACCGAACTCCAGTCGACCCGGCACGAGCTCGTCCGACTCGAACTCGCGCCCGGTCTCGTGCCGCTCGACGGCACGCCGGAGGAACTCCAGGCGCGGTTCAGCGAGATCTTCGCGGCTCGTGACGCGTTGGCGGAGAACATCCTCTCGCTCGAACGCGGTTTCCAGGGGGGATCCCGCGCCGAGGACGGCTCGTTCGCGGACTACTCCGTCCGTGAAGTGGTGCTTGACGACGTGCAGAAGGAGGCCCGGCGGGCGCGACTTCAGGTCGCGATGCGTCGCTGGGAGCTGGAGAACCAGGCGTTCGAAACCATGGAGGAGAAGCAGGCCGCGTTCCAGGCCATCGTCGATGCCTTCGAGGTCTACTCGGATGCGGCCACGACCGAAGACAATCTGGTCGAAGCCGACACCTTTGCGCTCCAGATGGATGTTCTTCGGGCGCGAATGCTGATGAACGCGTCCCGCAAGGGCGAGGCGGGCGCCGCCTATGCTCGTGCCGTCTCCGCCTACAACCGACTGAGCGAGGCCGGCATGGAGGGCATGCTCGAACGGACTCAACTCCAGATGGTGATCGAAGCGCTTTCGAACTCCGGTGAACGCGGGGCCCTGGTCGGTCTGAAGATGCGTGCACGGCAACGATTCCCGGATCTGGCCGAGAAGCATGTCTTCCTGCTGAGTCTCGCGGCGGACCTTCTTCTCGCGGGGCGGATCGAGGAGGCTCGCATCGAAGCGGAAGCCGGCCTGGCGATCGCGCGAGCGAACGAGGACGAAGAATCGGTGAAAAAGGCCGACATGATTCTGCGGGACGTCGCGACCAGCCAGCGAAGCGCCGTCGCCACGGAAATCCCCGGGGCGGATCTGCTCGCTCGCGACGACGTCGCCAGGGTCTCGAACGACATCGTGGAGCGACGGCGCATTCTCCAATCGATCGTCGATGCGCCGGAATCGGCGCCGATCGACCGCATCGTGAGGGTCCAGGCGCTCAAGCGACTCATCGCGATCGAGGATCTCGGCGGATTCGAGGCGGAGGATGCGGCCACCGCGGACGCGGGAATGGTGACTTCCAAGGAACTCGCCCGCAAGCTTCTGGAGTACGTGCCGGACGATCCGCTGGCCCGCATGGTCGTCGAAAGCCAGGGCTTCGACCGAATCGAGCGAAGCCGGGTTCTCGCGCGGGTCATGATCGAGGAGCAGGAGGGCGAGGACTACGCCAGCGTCGAGCTCGATGCCACGGTCGCCGAGATGTTGTCGAAGTATCTCGACCAGACGGAGATCTCGAGCGGCGTCTCCGGGTCGATGTCCGCGCGGATCCGGGATCAACGACAAGCCGTCGCGGAGGAGGAGGCTCGCCTCCACGAGAGCATCAGCAACTCGTCCGAACCGAGGTCGCCGCGGGTCGTCCGCTACCTGATCCGCGAGTCGGTCAACGTCCGTCGACGCGACCTCGATCAGGCGACCGCACTCCTCGCCGATCTGAAGTCGCTCGAGGGGGATTCCGCGTATCTCGGCCAGATGCAGATCGTGATCGCGAAGGAGCGGGGCGACGACGAAGCAGCGCTGCTGCTCGCCGAGGAGGTCTGCGGTGCCCGGGGTCTCGGAACGCCCGAGAATCGATACGTCTACGCGGCGCTCCTCCTGCAGAAGGGCGACCGGGAGACCGCGATCCAGCAGTTGAAGCTCGCGAACGCCCAGAATCCGACCATCGTTCGAGTCGCGAACGCGCTGGCCCGCGTGCTTGCGGAGAGCGGCGACACCGACCAGGCCCTCGACGTCTATCGTCGGACGGCGCTCGCGGGAGGTCGCAGCGACTCGAGCTTCCGGGAAGCATGGTTCAGGGCCGAGCAGGCCTTCCCGGGCGGCGACCCCGGTCGAATCCTCAAGGAGCGCCGTCGGATCTTCCAGCTTGCGCCGGCGAACTACTCGAATGCGATCAATCTCGTCCAGCTTCTGAAGGAACTGCCGGTGTCGCGGGCGGACATTCTGGTCGAGGCCTTGAATCCCAACACCCGTGAACCCGAGATGCGTCCCGAATTCGGGGAACGCGAATGGTCTCGACTCAGTCCGGCGAAGCGGCAGGACGCGATCCGGAAGTTGAAGCTCGAGCGGATCGACGAGGCCGACAAGGTGCTGGACCGACTCCTGAGATACGACGACACCGATCCGACGATCGTGATCGCGATCAGTCGCTATCTGCGAGCGAGCGGCAACCCCGAGGAGGCCTATCAGACCCTCGACGACGCGGTTGCGAGAATCAGAGCGTCCGGCGAGGACTATTCCGGCCGGAACGTGGATCGGGAGTCGCTGCTGCTCGTCGAGCAGGGGCGGTTGATCTGGGATTCGGATCGCAATCGTGCGTTGGAGAAGTTCCACGAAGCGGAGGCCGCCCAGAAGAGTGGCTCGAATCAGGCCACGGCCTTGATCATCGGAATCCTGCGGGATCGCAACTCCACGCAGGATGTGATCGGATTCTCGGAGCGGCTCTTCGAGAACGTGAAGGCGCAGAATCTCGATTCGACGGTCATTCGATTCGTGGCGCGGGATCTGATCAACGACTATCTCAGAGCCTTCGAGGTCGAGAAGGGACGTTCGCTGATCGAGGAGTTCGTCGATCAGGAGGATCCGAACTACCCGGAGCAGCTCCTGCTCGGACAGCTCGCGGTCACCGAGGCGGCGGCCATCCGTCGATCCACCGGGAGTTTCGAGGCGATGGAGCCGTTCCTCGATGAGGCTGAAGCGTTCGCGGCCGCCGCATCCCAGCTGACGAAGAGCAACGGGGCGGCCCAGCAGTTGTGGGGTGATGCGCTGGCGCTTCGTGCGGAATCGAATCCCGACCCCGACGCGTCGAGGGTCGCCTTCGACGCCGCGGTGATGCACTTCGGCGAGGCGATCAACCTGGACAACACGAGCTGGGAGAAACGACGGGCGCTGGTGATTCTGCTCGCTCGGAATTTCCGATACGAACTCGCATCGGCGGAGCTTGAGAGCTTCATCGCGGTTCGGAACGACGTGCCGGAGGCGTCGATCCTGCTTTCGGATCTCCTCGACCGGCAGTTGGGGCTCGACGCCAAGGCGCTCACGGTTCTGCAGGCGGCGATCGCACGTCAGCCCACGAACATCCGTCTCATGTCCCGTATCGCGGCGCTTCGAGCGGATCGACTGGAATACGACCGGGCGGCGGAGATCTTCGCCGAAGCCTTCGAACTGACGTCGAACGCATCCCTCCTGAAGCAGGAGGTTCTGATGAGGATGCGTCGGGTTCCCGCGGACGCGGCGACGGTGGTTCGGTTGCCGGACCGCACTTCCGAGCACAAGCGGGTCTTCATGAGCGACCCCGGCCTGGCCGCGGCCTACGCCGCCGCGGTCGAGCGACAGGCGGCGCGGAAGGGGCTTGGACTGAAGCAGATCGAATCGATCCGCCAGCAGTATGTGACGATCGCCGATCAGAAGATCGAAGGAGCTGGTGACGACGAGGAGGATCTTGCGCAAGCGAAGGCGGTGAAGGCCTACTACCTCCAGCAGATCGCGTTCTGGTACCGGTGGATCTTCGGGACCCAGGTCACGGGTGTCGGCGACTCGGACAACGCCGAGTTCAGGTTCGAACTCGCGCAGGCCGAGGCGATGGACGCCTGGGTCCGTGGTGTTTCGGGTGGGAACCCGTCGCTTCCGGAACTGCTTCGCGTGGCGTCGGCATGGCAGATCGCCGGCGACGAGGAACGTTGCATGGAGGTGCTGGAGGAAGCCATGGCGAATCCCGAGGCCACCGAGCAGGGACGATACGCGGCAATGGTGCAACTGGGATACGTGATGCTGCGATCGGATGATCCGGATTGCGAGCGGGCGATCTCGATCTTCGAGCAGGCGTCCGCGCTTCGTCCCTCGGAACCGACGGTGAAGAACAACCTGGCCTATGCAATCGCGAGTTGCGACGGTGATCTCGAAGTGGCGCTGCCGCTGAGTCTCGATGTCGTCGCATCCGAACCCGACAATGCCGCGTATCGCGACACGCTCGGAGAGATCTACTGGCGGATGCACGAGGAAGCGGAGGCGGGAGCACTGGAAGGCTGGAACACGGCCGATCTGCTCGCGAAGGCCGCCCAGGAATTCCGGAACGCGCTGGAGATCAACCCGATCAAGGTGCAGAGCTGGATCCACCTCGCCAAGGTCCACCTCGTCCGCGACGAATGCGGAGAGGCAAGAACTGCGCTCAAGAAGGCCGGCGACAGCGATCCGGCGCTCAGTGAACAGAGTCAGATCGATCGGCTGATGACGGCGCTTGGGGAATGCGGGAAGTGATGACCCCGAAGTGGTGGGGTTCGCTGGCGGGAAGCCTGCAACCAGACGATTCTACTGAGGCACATTGACAGAAGATTGGGCCTGTCAGGCCCGGAAATTGGAAAACCATGAGCGTCCAGACCTCCAGACAGTCTCCGGCCTCCTCGAGCCGGAACCATTCACCCGCCAAGAGTGGGGCGAATGCTCTCGATCCGGTTCGCGTGCTGCGACAGAATCTGACGCTGTTCATCGTGACGGGATTCTTCGGATTGCTCTTCGGTACCGGTGCCTTCGTGGTGACCAGCGCCCTGATGCCCGAATTCGAAGGCGTGTCCACCTATCGCTTGCTGGCCGAGATCGGCGGAGCGGATGATGCCCTGGGTTCGGACAACCGGAACGAGGACACCGTGGCTCGTCTCGCTTCCACCGAAGCCGCGATCGCGATTTCGGAACCACTTCTGCGGCGGGTCATCGACTCGGACAACGTCCAGACCATCGACTGGATCCAGCAGTGGCGTACGGAGAACGACCAGCTGAATCCGCAGGAGGCGCTGATCGAGTTGATGGACGAGATCTCCGCCAGTCACGTCAAGCGCACCGAGTTCTTCCAGATCAAGTGGCGTGCACAGAACCCGGATGACGTCCTCGTCCTCCTCTCCGAGGTGCAGGGTCAGTACGACGCCCAGCGGCAGCGGAGCCGGGATCGCCGTCTGGACGAGGCGATCCGTCCCTACCAGAACAAGCTCGAGGAGATCGACGACCTCATCCTGACCCTCGAAGGCAAGATCAAGGACGAGATCGGGCAGAACAGCATCCTCGGACTGAATGATGATTCAGGTTCGTTGCAGGAGGACCTGACCGCCCGTGAGCTCGAACGAAACGAACTTCTCTCTGCGCTCGAGATGGGGATGGGAACGCGGGGGCAGTTGAACGCCAAGCTGAATGGAATCGCCGATCCGGAGCAGGAGGACATTCGCAACGCCGAGGCCGACATCGTCGTGCGACAGGCCCTCACGGAGATCCAGTTGCTGCGCGGCATCCTCGCGGAGCACCGTCAGAGTTTCGGGCCCGACCACAGTCAGGTCAAGAAGACCGATCGACAGCTCGACGCCCGGATCCGCGAGAAGGATCGGAAGATCCAGGAGATCATCAACCGGAATCTCGCGGCCGAACTCTCGCTCACGAACAACCAGATCGAGTCGCTGACCCGCACCGAGCAGATGCTCGCGGAGGAGATCGACGTGATCAGCCAGGCGCTGATCGAATCCACCGCGAACCTCGCGTCTCTTCGGAAGCTGGAGTCCCGACTGGTCCGCCAGGAGGAGCGTCGGGCGGAGATCATCCGCCAGATGGACGATATCCGAGCGGTGTTTCTTCGTGACGACTCCGATGCGGTGCAGTTGGTGACGGCCGTGCAGCGGCCGACCGAAGCGGTCTGGCCGATGTGGTACACCATGATCCCCGGGGTGACGATCCTCTCGCTCTTCCTGGTCGCCGGTCTGGTGTTCCTCCGGGAGATGCTCGATCAGCGGGTCCGATCGACCAACGATCTCGCCGCGATTCCGGGCAGTCGGATCCTCGGCGTGATTCCCGATCTCAAGGACGACCCCACCGATGCGTCGCGGGCCGAGACCGCGGTCCGGGATCATCCGAATTCGGTGATCGCCGAGAGCTACCGGCAGTTCGCGACCGCATTCCGCAAGGCGCGGATCGGGAGCGAAGCGCGGACCGTGCTGTTTTCCGCGGGCATGCCCGATGCCGGAACCAGTTCGGTGGTGATCAATCTCGCCGCGACCGCGGCGGCGGCGGGTCGCTCGGTCGCGATCGTCGACGCGAACTTCAGACGTCCACGCATCGGTTCGATTCTCGGTCTCGATCCTGAGGATCCGGGCCTGGGAGACGTGCTCTGCGAGGCCGCCGAGATCGACGGTGTGATTCAGACCACCTCCGACGGCATCTCGGTCGTTCCGGTGGGGACCACCGCGAATCGGGTGATCGAACGCTTCGACGGCGAAACCGCCGGTCGTTTCCTCAAGGAGCTCGGAACGCGGTACGACGTGGTGCTGATCGATGGTCCTCCGCTCGTGGTCGCCAGCGAATCCATGAGCATCGCGCATGCCGTCGATGCGACGGTCCTGGTCGTCCGTGCATTCTCCGAGGACCGCGGCCTCGTCGCCCGACTGATTCGTCAGTTGAACGACCACTCGGGCGTCCTCCTCGGAATCGTGTTGAACCGTCCTCGCAACACGGCCGGTGGCTACTTCCGTCGAAACTACCAGGCGATCGCGCAGTACACGAACGATCAACCGGGCGAAGATTGAGACGCCGGTGCCAGCGACCCCCCGGGATCGCCGTGGATGGAGTCATGAATTGAGCGACGGTGGAACAATCCTCGTCACCGGAGGCGCTGGTTTCATCGGGTCTCACCTCGTGGACCATCTCCTGGCCGATGGCGCTCGCGTGGTCGTGGTGGACGATCTCTCGACCGGGTCGAGGGAGAACCTCGCCGGAGCCATCCGCTCCGGTGGGGATCGGTTCGTCTTTCGAGAGGGCACCGTCTCCGAGGTGCTTCCTCAAATGGACGCTGCGACGTTCACCGGTTGTTTCCACCTCGCCGCATCGGTCGGGGTGAGGCTCGTGGTCGAAGCGCCGATCCGGACGATCGAGACGAACGTGCACGAGACCTCCGCGGTTCTGGAGTTCGCCCGTCGAGGACGGGTGCCGACGCTGATCGCTTCGACCAGCGAGGTCTACGGCAAGAGCACCCGCATCCCGTTCTCCGAGGATGACGACGTCACCTACGGGCCGACGACCAAGACCCGATGGTCCTACGCGTGTTCCAAGGCGATCGACGAATATCTCGCCCTCGCGCACCATCGCCAGGGGCTCGCGCCCACCACGGTCGTCCGGTTCTTCAACACCGTCGGCCCGCGCCAGTCCGGCGAGTACGGAATGGTGCTGCCGCGATTCATCGCAGCCGCCCTCGCAGGTCGGTCGATCGAGGTGCACGGAGACGGGCGACAGGCACGTTGCTTCTGCGACGTCCGCGACGTCGTTTCCGTGCTTCCCATGCTTCTGGCGGAATCCGAGTGCCATGGCCGGGTGTTCAATCTCGGCCGCGACGAGCCGATCGAGATCGGCGAGCTTGCCAGGCTCGTCCGCGACCAGCTGGGGAGTTCGAGTCGCATCAGGAGCATTCCGTACGCGGAGGCGTACGACGAGGGATTCGAGGACCTGCGGGTCCGTCAGCCCGACCTCACGCGCATCAAGCGTGCGATCAACTTCCGACCGGCGATCACGATCGAGCAGACCATCGACGACATCGCCGCCGCGTTGATGCCGAATGAGGTGAAATCGTGACAAGCCCGCTTTCAATCCTCGCTCAGGCATCGGCGTTCAAGATCGGTGGATTCGACGAACCCGAGGGAGTCCTGGAGAGCCTTCTGGCGATCTTCTTCAGTCGGGACTACTCGGTCGAGTTCGCCGTGGAGAAGCCGACGACCACGGAACTGCTGAACGGTTTCCTGCCGGTCTTTCTCGTCGCCTTCATGGTGACCCTCTTCACCGTCCCGATCGTCCGCTGGCTCGCGATCAAGTTCGACATCGTCGATCGTCCGGATGGGGATCGAAAGGTGCATACCTATCCGATCGCCTATCTCGGTGGTGCCGCGGTGTTCGCCGGCATCGCCGCCGCGATCGTCGCGAGCTATCTCCTCGGCAGCGGTGGATACGACATCGTGATCGCCTACGCCTTCGTGCCTCCGGCCATCACGCTCGGCATGTTCGCGATCTTCATGACCGGGATGTTCGACGACATCCTCCACTGGGACCCGCGGTTGAAGATCGCGGGGCAGCTCATCGCGGCGGCCGCGCTCACCCTGAGCGACATCGGCACGGAGGCGACGCGGGGACTCATCAGTCCGATTCTCGGTCAGTGGTTCTCGAGCATGTCCCAGACGTTCCTGGTCGGCGTCGGTCCGGCGGTCCGCGAGGCCGCGGTCTGGAACTGGGTCGACCTCGGAGGCGAGGGTGTCGGGGAATACTGGAACTTCCTGCCGTGGCTCACGGTGGACGGCGTGTACTACTGGGTGGGAATCATCTTCATCACCGCGTTGGTGCTCGGCGCGTGCAACGCCGCGAATCTGATCGACGGTCTCGACGGTCTTCTTTCCGGTTCGGTCGGAATCATGGCAATCGGCTTCGTCGCGGTTTCGATCATGCTCATGATCGTCGACCATCGCGAGTCCGTCGCCGCGGCCGACACGGCGATCGAGATGTCGGCCTTCGAGGAGATGCGGGCCCGTGACGGTCAGGCGGAGAAACAGGTGATCTGGGAGCGCATGCTTCCAGACGAGGATCCACCTTTCGTGCTCTCGAGCCCGGATCTCGACGGAAACGGCGTCTGGGACGAGAACGACAGCTCCCTCATGGACGACTACCTCGAGTATCGGGCCACGCCACAGGTCGACTGGCTCGCCGGGCCGCGACTGGTGCTTTCGCTCGCGATCCTCGGGGCCTGTCTCGGTTTCCTGCCGTTCAACTTCAATCCGGCGGTCATCTTCCTCGGAGACGCCGGAAGTCTGCTCCTCGGCTATCTCTGCGCGGTCATCATTCTCTCGCTGGGCAGCGAAGGGCAGACGCACTACGTGATCGCGGGTCTGATCATCTTCGCGCTGCCGATCATGGACACGGTTCTCGCCATCCTCAGACGCAAGCTGGCGGGTCTTCCGATGTCCGTACCGGATCGGAATCACATCCATCACATCCTGCTTCGAAGTTTCAAGTCGGTGAAGAAGGCGGTCGTCGTCCTCTACCTCATCGACCTGGTCTTCGTTCTGATCGGGGTGGGACTCGCCGCGGCGGTGGCGTTCGGGTTCGCGCGATACCTTCTCGTCTACGGGGTGGCGATCGTGTTCTTCGGCCTGGTTGGAGCGACCGCCACGAAGGCCGCGCTCCGGCACCGATGGATGATGCAGGCGAGCGAAGAGGGTGGTGGAACATCTTCTGAAGACTCCACCGTGGAAACGGTGGAGAAGCCGGACGCCGATCCGGCCTGACGTTGGAAATGGAGCGGTCGCAGCAGCACGGCGGTGATCGACCGTGCTTCGTCATGCTTCATCGCGCTTCATCATGCTTCATCATGGGCGTCGGGTGCGAGACCGCGTCTCAATCCTCGGCGGCGACGATCGTCGGATCGACGTCGGGACGCNCCCCGAGATACTCGAGCGAGGCCTCGAGCACGTCGAGCACCACGGGGCCGGCGGATGAACTTCCGTAGTATCCGCGGCCGTTGTTGATCTCGATGTTGAGCCCGCTCGCGACGTCGGGATCCTCCAGACAGCACGCGACGATCAATTTCGGATCCTCGAAGGGGCCGGCCCCGATGAAGCTCGAGTTGTAGTGTCCGGTGCCGTGGACGTCGCGGTCCCAGTAGCCGTCCGGCGTCCAGGTGCGTTCGCCGGTGGCGGCGCCCGTCTTCGCGACGTACCGGACCCGCTGGGCGGTGCCCGACTTGCCCCAGAGTTCGTAGCCCCGTTCGGGCCGTTCGAACTTCCGATTGACGTTCTCGACCACCCGGCGAAGCACGGTTCGGGTCTTCATCACGGTCTCGCGATCGAGCACCTGCGAGGTCGGGACCGCCTGGATGCCGGGGGTCGTCGGTCGTATCAGTCGGAGGGCCGGCAGTCGGCCGTCGTTCCGGGCGATCGGGCAGTACGCCCGGATCATCTGGAGCGGGGTGACCGCGATCTCCTGGCCGAAGCTGACGGTGATCTGGCTCCACAGCGGGAACCAGGTCCGCTTGCGTTCACCGGAACGGGGGTCGGTGATGAATCGGGGCGTGATGCGNCCGGTCTGTTCGGCGGAGCCCATGTCGATGCCGGTCCGGTACGAGAATCCGAAACCTCGGAACATCTCGTGCATGCCGGCGCCGATGTCGAGCCCTCGCCTTCGGTCGTCCTCCGCCATGCGAAGCGCGACCATCGCCATGCCGGTGTTCAGGCTCTTCTCGAGGCAGGTCGACCAATCCGACTTCGACTTGCCGTAGGCGTCCCGCACCCGTCGGTTTCCACGTTCCCCCGGGAAGGAGAAGGACAGGCCGGACGTGGTGAAACCACCGCCGGGGGTGGTGCGGCCGGATCGATCGGCGATCGTCTCTCCGGGCTTCGCGAGCCCGCGCTGGACCGCCCAGGCCCAGAACATCGTCTTGAACGTGGATCCGGGTTCGTAGACGTCGGTCCAGACCCGGTTGCGGGCGTGCGCTGCGCCGAGTTCGTCCCGGGCGGGATCGAGTGCGTTCGGAGGCCAGATCGTGGGGCCGCGACGTCGCGCCTCGGCGTTGTCGAGGATGTCGTGGGCGGCGAGCACGTCACCGGTCCGGGGATCGACGACAAGGATCCAGCCGCCGACGGCGTGGTGGGCCGCGACCGCTTCGGCCAGTCGGGTCTCGGCGATCCGCTGGATCACGAGGTCGATCGAAAGATCGACGTCGTGTCCATCGTCGCCCGGGATGTAGTCGCCGTCCCGGACTTCGGTCGCCCGACCGCGGGCGTCCTTCTGATAGGTCATTCGCCCGCGGGTCTGCTTGAGGCGGCCGTCGCGGGCGTGCTCGACGCCGGAGCGGCCGCGTTGCCGTCCTTCGGTTCCGAGGCGGGCGTTCGGCGGTTCGTAGGCGCCGACGGATCCGACGAGGGATGAGGCGAGCGTCCGGGTGTTCAATCTTCGTTCCGGACGTGCGGTGAGCACCACGCCGGGAGGCAGTTCCGAACGAAGCATCGCGAGATCGACGTCACGGAGATCCTCCGCCCGAGCCAGCCGTACGTACCGGTCGTCGAGCCCTTCGAGGATCACCGCATCCGGAAGCGTCGCCCGGAAGTCACGGAGATTCGTCGCGCGGAGATCACGAGGGCCCGCGAGCACCACCCTGGTCGCGTCGAGGTCGTTGAAGAGGATCGATTCGACGTCGGCTCGATCCATTCCGGTGGTTCGGGCGACGGCCGCCGCGAGTGGGGTGAGCGGATCCTCTTCGCCGTGTTCCGCGGCGGTGCGCATGAGGGCGGCCACGTCGACGATGATTTCCGGGCCCAGCCGATCTTCGAGCATCTCCCGGTCGATACCGGTGTGCATCGAAACCAGCTCGGCGAGCCAGGCGATGGGATTGGCGATCGGCTCGCCGGCGTCGTTGGTGACCTTGTCGGCCGCATCCATCAGGAACTTGGGATCGACCCCGAGATCGTGACCGAGCACCGTGGTCGCGATCAGCCGGCCCTTTCGATCATAGATGTCCCCGCGTGGTCGGATCTCCGCCACGGTGGCGTGACGACGACCCATCAGGGAGAGGACGGTCTCGTCCGGCCAGACCTGCAGCTGGACCGTGCGAAGGAAGGCCGTCGCGAGCAGTGCGGTGGTTCCCCAGAGCAGGAGTTTCGCGATCCGGTCGCCTCGGGATCGAATCGAGTCGGAAGTCGATGTCGGCGCGGGATCCTCGGTCGGCTCGTCGGCTCGATGCATCCGGATCAACTCCCGACCCTGTCGATGTCGACGCCGGGTTCGAGGTCCGGCTCGAGCGTGGGGTCGCCGGCCGAATCGACGGCGGCGGCGAAGTCGCGCGGCGGCGAGGTCGGGACGGCGCCCGCCGCATCCTTCGATTCTCGAGTCGACGTCGGCTCCGATTCTTCGGGTCGGATCGCGGACCTTCGGAAGTCGGGGGCGAAGGGAAGTGGTTTCCAGGAGACGCCGCGGACCGCCGCGGACTCGTCCCGATAGGTTCGAAGCACCTCGGGTCGGGTCAGCTCCGCGATTCGGAGCGCCTTCGCCTGGAGGTCGTGTTCCAATCGGCTGATCTCGCGTCGTAGCACGGTCTGGGTGGCGAAGACGTCGCGTTCCTGCTGGCGAAGCACCAGCAGACCGCAGGCGGTGCCGCCGAGGGTGAGGACGATGAGGATCAGCTTCCAGAACATGGAGTGGTTCGAACCCTGTCGAAGGTCGTTCAGCGATCGGGGAGTTGGAGCTTCTGTCCCGGCTGCAGGGAGTCACCGTTCAAGCGGTTTCGCCGCTTGATCTCGGGATAACGACGGGCATCACCGAGTTCACGCCCGGCGATCGAACTGAGCGAGTCGCCGGCACGGACGGTGTAGGTGCGAGCGTCCGCGACCTCGCGGACCCGGCGATCNTCGGTGCGGACGGAAGGGTCGGGGATCACGAGGCGAATGCCGGATCGGAGCCGATCGGGGTTGGGAAGCACGCCGCGATTGGCATCGGCGATCTGCTTCCAGCGTCGCACGGTCTTGAAGTACTGCTTCGAGATGTCCTGAAGCGTCTCGCCCGATCGCACCACGTGGACGACGCGTTCCGGGGCTTGAGTCGCCGGTCGCTCGACGATCGGGTCCGGTTCGATGCTGATCTCGGGTTCGAGAACGACTTCCGCGGCCCGTGGCCGCGATTCGTTCCTGATCGGAGTGGTTCGGGGCGCGGCCGGTGCGACCGCTTGATCACGAAACGGGGCACGGGGCGTGGCCGCGAGGGTGAGTGGTTGATTCCAGTCGCTGGTGACCGCATTCTGCGGCAGGAGATCGTCCGATTGCGTGGTGGCCGAGAGATGGTCGGTCACGAGGATTCCGACGAAGAGGATCAGGCCGAAGCCGACCACCAGTGCAAGCTTGTGATCTCGGGTC
>NZFT01000012.1 GCA_002690755.1 Phycisphaerae bacterium | reverse complement strand
TTCGTCGATTCCTCGCCGACGCCCGCACGCGGGGATTGCTGGGGTACATGTTGTCGTTCTTCCTCTGCGTCTTCGTGACCGCGCCGTTCTTCGGGCCGTACATGCGGGAACAGCTGGGCTTCGAATACTGGCAGATCATCTGCGTGCAGTTCGGGACCTTCGGATCGAAGATCCTGTTCCTGCCGCTCGTCGGTCGGATGACCCGGCGACTCGGTCCCGCCCGGGTCCTCTGGATCGGCGCCTGGATGACTCTTCCGGCGGCACTGCTCTGGCTCTTCGTCGAACCTTGGTGGCTGCTCGTGCTCTTCCAGGTCTACGTCGGCTTCGGTTGGGCGTGTTGGGAGAACGGTTCGTTCCTGCTGGTCTTCGACACGATCCCGGAAGCGCGACGCACCCCGATCATGACCGTGTACCAGCTCCTCCTCGCGACGGTGATGGTGGGCGGCAGCCTGCTCGGCGGCGCGGTGCTCGACGTCGTCGGCACCACGCGCGTCGGATACGGGACGATCTTCGTCCTCACCACGGGAATGAGGGTGGTGACGCTGTTCCTGCTGGCGTCGATCGAACCGAGCGGGCTTCGTCTGCGGCATCGGACGAGGACGCTGGTGGTGCGGACGGCCTCCGCCATTCCGGGCCTTCCGTCGTTCGACGTCGACGTGATCGATTCGAAGGCGCACGACCCGCCCGAGTGAGGGGCGATCGAACTCACTTGCGCTGGAACGCGACCTCGAGATCGTGCTGGTCGAATCCCGAGACGACGGTGCCGTCGGTCGCGTAGCGGAACAGCGCCGTCTGGGTGATCCCGCGAAGGGTTCCGGACAGAATCGCCCAGCCCACGAGCACCACGACGCCGCAGACCGCGATCAGGATGCCGCCGGTCATGCCGAGCGCCGAACCCCCATCGGCGGCGGCGGCGATCGCGATGCCGCCGCCCACGAGCAGGGCGATCCCGAGAATGCCGACGACGATTCCGGCGAGGCCGAATCCCACCGCGATCGCCAGGCTTTCGCCCCAGGTCTTGCGGATGGTCTGGCCGGACCGCTTGATCGCGCCGATCGGCCCGACGCCCTCGAGGACCACGGCGGGGACCGCGAAGTAGATCGCGATCGCCCATCCGACNCCGAACAGTCCGACGATGATCTTGCCGACCAGGCCGACCCGCTCCTCGATCGCCCGAAGGATCAGGTTGACGGTCGTCGCCACCAGGGTCCAGCCGAGGATCTGGGGCAGTCGTTTCAAGGCGACGCCGAGTCCGGCGCCGACGCCGGTCGGTCTTCCCTGGAATCGTTCGTTCGCCGCGGCGATGAGCGCGGCGTTGAAGAAGATGACCACGAAGCTGGTGACGAAGTAGAACGCGAACAGGTAGATGTAGCCGGCGATCTCCCAGCCTTCGGGAATCGGGGAGGCATCGCCGCCGGGGTCGGTGCTCGCGGCGGCCGCTTCCGACGACTGCGGCGTCTCGTTGATCGTCGAGATCACTTCGTTTCGGAGCGTGTCGTCCGTGGTGAGCAGTGTCACGACTGGAATCGCGAAACTCGCGATCACCACGAGGGACGCGAGGCTGCTCAGGATCGGAAAGAGCAGGAGTGTCTTGTCCTCGCGAAGGACCGACCAGGATGCCTTGAACAAGGCGCTGGAACGTTGGATTCCTCCGGCCATGGCGAAGCTCCGTGGGGTGGGATCAGTTCGAGGATCGTTCGCCGTAGACCGCGGCGCGAAGTCGTGGGGGGATCGTACCGTTGAAGTCTCGAGCGCGACTCATGAAGATCGCCCACGCGTTCGAGTCGGGGTCGACGAAGAAGTGGGTGTTGTGATAGCCCGACCAGCCGAAGACCCCCAGCGGCGTGTTGTGGCCCTCGGATTCCGGGTCGGTCGTCACGAACACGCTGAAGCCCATGTCCACCCCCGGCATCAGCTCGGGGAAGATGTCCTCGCTGTAGACCGTGCGGATGGCCTCGATGCTCTCGGGAGAGAGGATCCGTCGGCCGCGGAAATCCCCCTTGTTCGCCAGCATTTCGCAGAACTTCGCGTAGTCGTCGGGTCTCGAGACGAGGCCTTCACCACCGAAGTGCGCCTTGCTGTCGGGGTCGTAGTTCAGTTCATCGAGGAGATTGGTGTAACCGTTGAGATCGCCGATGTTGATGTAGAGCGGCTGGAAGCGCGCTCGGCGTTCCGCATCGAGCACGAAGCTCGTCTCGGTCATGCCGAGCGGCTCGAAGATCGCCTCTTCGAGGTAGGTGCCGAAGGGACGCCCGGACAGGACCTCGACCAGGCGGCCGAGAATCGCCTGGTTGATGCCGTAGCGGAAGTCGGTTCCCGGATCGAAGTCGAGGGGGTAGGCCGCCGCCACCTCGCAGAACTCCTGAAGGTCCTTGAACTTGGTCTGGCTCTGCTGGGGCTGGTCATGTCGCGGCGGAATGCCCGGAACGGAGGGATAGTAGGAATAGCCGGACCGATGCGTCATGAGGTCGATCACCCGAAGCGGCGTCTTCGCGGGACGAACGGTGTCGCCTTCCCGGACGGTGAGATCGGCGAAGCACGGGATGTACTTCGAGACGGGGTCGTTCCAGTCGAAGAGGCCCTGCTCGTGCAGGGTCATCATGGCCACGATCGTGATCGGCTTGGACATCGACCAGATGGGGAACAGGGTCTCCTCGGTGATGTCCCGATCGCCCTGGCGTCCGGAGTTTCGGACGGAGCGATGAACGATCTCACCGTCGCGGCCGACCAGGATCACGTTGCTCCCGGTCACCTCCTTCTCGATGAGCGTCTCCTGAAGCGACTCGAGATTCCGGACGAAATCAGGGTCGAACGGCTTGCCCGACGACTGCGCCGCGACGATTGCGCTCAGGGACAGGGAGGCGGTGATGGCGACGATGAATCGGGTCACTGGAGAAGGCATGATCGAATCCGGGTTGGAGGGTTCAGGCGGCGTCGTACGGGCGCCGCGACGTGGCCGATGTTAATTGCACGGACGGAATCCGTGGCCTCGAAATCGGGTGGCGTTTCGGGATTCCGACCGAGAAGTGGGCGAACGTTTGTTCGGCCCGCATCGCCGATGGCGGCTTCGGCCGTCGCGGTCCGGGCACCTCTTGAATCAGACACCTCCGGCGCCGCTCGGCGCCGGGGGTGGGTCCGGTTTCAGTCGGATGGTCGGCCTTCGTTCCGCTACAGGTTCCCGCGCCGGTCCTGCTCGTTCTCAAGGGCTTCGAAGAGGGCCTTGAAGTTGCCCTTGCCGAAGCTCTGGCTTCCGCGGCGGCTGATGATCTCGAAGAACAGGGTCGGGCGATCCTGCAGCGGCTTGGTGAACAGCTGCAGCAGGTATCCCTCGTCATCGGCGTCCACGAGGATGCCGAGCTCCTTGACCCGCTCGTGATCCTCCTTGACCGGCTCGTGGCCGTGGGATCGAAGCACGCTGTCCACGCGGTTCCAGACGGCCTCGTAGTAGGTGTCCGGGAGCGCGAGGAAATCGACACCGCGCCGTCGGAGCTCCTTCACCGAGGCGAGTTCGTCGTCGGTCCGGAGCGCCAGGTGCTGGACCCCGGGCGTCATCCCGTGCCATTCGAGGTATTCGAGGATCTGGCTCTTCTTCTTGCCTTCCGCCGGCTCGTTGATCGGCATCTTGATGAGGTGATTCCCGGAGGCCATCACCTTCGACATCAGGGCTGAGTATTCGGTCGAGATGTCGGCGTCATCGAAGTGCTTGAACATGGAGAACTCGAGCACGTTCTCGTACCACTGAACCCAGTGGTTCATCCGACCCTCCTCGACGTTGCCGACGCAGTGGTCGACGAACTTGAGGCCGCAGGGATGCTCGCGGTTGTACGCGTTCATCAGGAAGTCGAAGGGCTTGAATTCCGGACTGAAGAGGCCGCCCTGCTTGAGTTCGGTCAGTCCGTATCCGCCGCTTCGGCTGACGAAGCTGTGAACCGCCCGCCCGTAGGCCTTGACCCCGGACATGGTGACGGTGCCCGTCGCGTCCGAGATCGTGCGCGGTTCGTAGGCGGATTCGCCACCGTTGGCGATCGCGCGCTCGTAGGCCTTCTCCGAATCATGGACGTTGAAGGCGACGTCCTTGACGCCGTCGCCGAACTTGACGAGTTCATCGTTGATCGGGTGGTCGACGTGGAGCGGGGTCTCGAGGATGAACCGGATGTTGCCCTGCGTCAGCAGGTACCGCGCGGTGTCGCGGCTGCCGGTGGTGAGGTCGGCGATCTGCGTGACTTCGAAGCCGAACGTCTGGGCGTAGAAGAAGGCGGCCTGCTTCGCGTTCCCGACGTAGAAACGGACGTGGTCGACGTCGATGAGCTGGAGCGGGTCGGTGTGGGCAGCGCCGGAGATCTCCGGCGTGGTACTGGCACTGGTCATGGTTCGAAATCCTGAGTCGGCGTGAAAATCGAGTCCGATCGCTCGACCGGATCGAGCCGCAGGGGACATGGCGTCTGCGATCCCGGATTGTAGCCGGAACACGGAACGAATCGCTCCGGTATCGGCACCGTCACCGCAGGAAGATCGATCGAATCGTCATCGGGAACCCCTTGCAACGGGTCGGAGGGGCCTTCGATGAAATTCGGCGGCCGAGGTTCCGATAGAGTGGGGGCCGGTCTGGCATCGCGACCGCCACGATCAATTCCCCTTCCACTTCCGAAATCAAGACATGAATCCTGATCGAAGTGCCATCATCCTCGTGCTCGGCGTGCTGTCGCTGGTCATCTGCGCGCCGGTGGGGATCGCGGCCTGGGTGATGGGTGCGGGGGACCTTCGCGAAATCGACGCCGGACTCCGAGTCCCGGAAGGCCGGCCGACGGTCAAGGCCGGCATGATCTGCGGCATCATCGGAACCATCCTCTTCATCGTGCAGACGCTGATCGGCCTTCTGGTCCTCGTCCTGTTCGGATTGGGTGCCGCCGGCGCCGCGGGGGTCTAGTAGGTGATCGCCGCGTGGACCGGTACGTCGCCGAGTTTTCGGCGGCCGTTCAGGAACGCGAGCTCGATCAGGAACGCGGTCGCCGCGATTTCAGCGCCGAGCCCCCGCACCAGCTCGATGCACGCGGCCATGGTGCCACCGGTCGCGAGCAGATCGTCGACCATCAGGACCCGCTGTCCCGATGACAACGCATCCGCGTGCACCTCGAGCACGTCCGAGCCGTATTCGAGGTCGTAGGAGGCCCGGACGGTCCTGCCCGGCAGCTTGCCGGGCTTGCGGATCGGCACGAATCCGCAGGACAGCGACTGCGCGATGGCCGTGCCGAAGATGAAGCCGCGACTCTCGGCACCGACCACGAGATCGACGCGTTCGTTTCGGTAGGGGTTCGCCATCACCTCGACGGCCATCGCCAGGCCGGCGGGATCCGCGAGCAGCGGCGTGATGTCCTTGAACACGATTCCCGGCTTGGGAAAATCCGGCATGTCGCGGATCAGCGCTTCGAGATGAGTGGCGGAATCTGGCATGGCCGAATGCTATCCGGGGTCGTTCATCGACATCCGCTCGTGCGGATGGATTCCGGCAGACGGCCCGGGGTATCATTCGGTCATGGCTGAAAGCACCACCCGCAAGGACAGCATCGAAGTCGTCGAGCCGATCGGAATGAGGGTTCTGATCCGGAAGGACGAGGACAAGAAGATCACGAAGGTCGGGATCCACCTCCCCGACAAGATCGAGATCCCGACCCTCACCGGACGAATCGTCTCGATCAGCTGCCAGATCGAACGGGACGAGGACTACCCGATCAAGCAGTACGACCGGGTGCTCTTCAATCCCAAGCAGGGCATTCCCGTCGATTTCGAAGGTGACAATCGACTCTTCGTGGTTCCCGTCGAGGATGTGGTGGCGGTCTTCCGGCGGGAATCCTGATCATGAGTTCGCCGGGTCGCGAGGCGACGAAGCGCATTCCGATCGCGACCGGCGCGGTTCGTGGCACGGTGCGACCACCGGGATCCAAGAGCCTGACCAACCGATACCTCGTCCTCGGCGCCCTCTGCCGAGGCGCCGCGGTCATCCGGCAGCCCCTGCGGGCGGACGATCCGGATCGACTGCTCGCGGCCCTGGAGACGTTGGGGACCATCGTGCGACCGGAGGGCGACGTGCTCCGGATCGACGGCGGTGACGGTCGGTTTCCGGGGGGTGGGATCGTCGATCTCGGCGCCGGCGGCACGCCGGTCAGGTTCATGCTCGCCGCGGCCGGTCTCGCCCGCCTTCCCGTCGACATCGACGGCACCGAGCGGATGCGGGCGCGCCCGATCCGCGACGGTGTGGATCTCCTTCGCGCGGTGGGCGGCACCGTGGAATTCCTCGAGGCGCCCGATCGACTGCCGATCCGGGTCCTGCCGCCGCCGGAACTCGCCGGCGGCGCGATCGAAGTGGGCAGGACCGCGAGCAGTCAGTTCGTGTCCGCGATCATGCTCATCGCGCCGTTCACCCGGGATGGCGTCGACCTGCGATTTTCGGCGACCCCGACGAGTCCGACCTACCTCGAGCTCACGCTCGACGTGCTCGCATCGGTGGCGGCGTCGGTGACGGTGGACCGCGATGACCACGGCGGACTCCGCCGCATCCGGATCGACCCGTCGCCGATTCCGGGCTTCGACGTCGAGATCGAAGCGGACGCCTCGAGTGCGATCTATCCGGCGATGCTCGCGGCCGGCTCGCCCGGCGGAAGAATCGAGATCCTCGGACTCGGGGACTCGAGTCGACAGCCCGATCTGGCGGCCATTCGAGCCCTCCAGGACTTCGGGGCGACGGTCGAGATGTCCGCGGATCGAACCGTGGTGTCCGGTCCCTCGCAGCTGCGGGGGACCGAACTGGACTGCACTGGTTTTCCGGATGCCGCGGTGGGCCTCGCGGTGCTCGCGGGTCTCGCCGACGGGACGACCCGGCTCACCGGGCTGGAGACGCTCCGGATCAAGGAGTCCGACCGGATCGCGGCCCTCGCCATCGAGCTCCGGAAGGTCGGATGCGACGTCGTCGAGGCGGCGGATTCGATCCGGATCACGCCCGCGGTCGCTCGAGCGGAGGCCGTCGAGCCCCGACGGATCGGCACCTGGGACGACCACCGGATCGCGATGAGTTTCGCGGTGCTCGGCACCCTGAGGGGTGGGATTGAAATCGAGGATCCGGATTGTGTCACCAAGAGCCATCCGGGTTTCTGGGCTGAACTGGACGGTCTGGCGGGCTGAGCGACGCGTGCGGCGTCCGACGGGGCGTGGATCCCGTATTCTTCACCGCTTCGGCTTCGGCGAAACGACTCGGTCCGACGTTTCATCTCCTCACGACGAATTCGATCCACAGATGGACGGTCTTCGACACCTGCTTCCGCGTCTGCTTCGCCACCCCTGGCTCCTCGCCGGGTCGGTGATCTGCGCCATCTTCTCCGCGGGCGGTCTCGGCGTCGGACTCATCAGCCTGGGACCGCTGCTTCGGATCATTCTCGAAGGTCGTTCCAAGGAGTCGGTCGCCCAGCTGATCCAGCAGTACAACGCCTCGCGATCGGGTTTCGACGTCCCCGAGCGTCTCGTGAACCTGCTGCCCGCGGATCCGTTCCATGCCGTGGTCGCGATCATGGTCGGGCTCGGACTTCTCACGGTGTTCGGTGCGACCGCCAACTTCCTGCATCAGTTCCTCGCCCTCGAGATCAGCAACCGGGCGGTCGCCGAAGTGCGGACCGAGGTCTTCCGCCATTCCCTTTCGATGCCGCTGTCCGAGGTCCAGCGACGGGGCGCGGCCGAACTGGTGAGCCGGATCAACAAGGACTCGATGGCGTTGCAGGGTGGGATGCTCGCGCTCACCAGCAAGACGGTGGCCCAGCTCACCAAGGGCCTCGCCGCCTTCGCCGCCGCGGTCTGGTTCGACTGGCGGTTGACCATCGTCGCGCTGCTGGTCGCCCCGATTCTCGGATCGATCCTTCGCAAACTCGGACGGCGCATCCGACGGGCGACGCGGGCGGCCCTGGAGGCCCAGGAGGATCTCCTTCGGGTCTCGAACGAAGCCATCCAGGGCATCCGGACCGTCAAGACCGCCACGGCCGAATCGATGGCGGCGGACCGCTTCGAGGTCGCCAACGCCGCGGTGCTGCGGGAGGAACTTCGGGTCCGCACCGCCCGCGCGATCGCCTCGCCGCTCATCGAGATGCTCGCGGTCTTCGTCCTCATCGGGCTTGCGATCCTCGCCGCCCGGCAGATCCTCGACGGCCAGATGGACTTCGACTCGTTCATGCTCTCACTCGCCGCCCTCGCGGTCGCCGGCGGGAGTCTGAAGCCGCTCGCCGGTCTGGTGAACGACATCCAGGCCTCCGCGGCGCCGGCGGAACGCCTGGAGGAACTTCTGGCGATCCCCGATGAGGCGGCATCCGCCAGCGGCGCGGCCGCCATCGGTCGGCATTCCGAGTCGATTCGATTCAACGGGGTTCGCTATCGCTATCCGGGTGCCGACGTGGATTCGCTCACCGACGTCGATCTCGAGATCGCATTCGGGGAACACGTGGCGATCGTCGGTCCCAACGGCTGCGGAAAGACCACGCTCCTCGGTCTGCTGCCCCGGCTCTTCGACCCGACGGAGGGCGTGGTGGCGATCGACGGCAGCGATCTGCGTTCGGTCCGGCTCCCCGAACTCCGTCGTCAGATCGGCGTGGTGACGCAGGAGACCGTGCTCTTCCGTGGAACCATTCGCGAGAACATCGCGTTCGGGCTGGAGACGGACGACGCGGCGATTCGGGCCGCGGCCGACCTCGCTCATGCGACTGAATTCATCGACGCGCTGCCGCTCGGTCTCGACCACCTGATCGCGGAGCTCGGAACCTCGCTCTCCGGGGGGCAGCGTCAGCGGATCGCGATCGCCCGGGCGCTCCTTCGAGCGCCGTCGCTGCTGATTCTCGACGAGGCGACGAGCCAGATCGACGCCGAGAGCGAGGAACACATCAACGCCGCGGTCGCCGAGTTCCGGGCCGGGCGGACCCTGGTGGTCATCGCGCACCGATTGAGCACCGTGCTCGCGGCGGATCGGATCGTGGTCATGGACGCGGGCCGGATCGTCGACGTCGGGACGCACGAGGAACTGCTGGACCGATGCGAGGTCTATCAGCGACTGGCCCGCACGCAGCTGATGCCGGGCTGACCGGACCGTTCGATCAGGACTGCATGCCCATCACGGCCCACGCGAGGGCGAGGGCGGCGCCGGTCGCCGCGATGCAGGCGACCACGCTTGCGACGATCCAACTCTGAAGGACGCCGTTGCGGGTCTCGTGAGCCTCGTCACGTCGTTTCATCTCGTCGACCATCACGGACATCGCGACCCCGATGGCCTCGCTCGCCCGTCGTCCCTCGTCGATGGCCGCCGCGACCTGATCGAGCCGGGTCACGGTCTCGCGGACGATCTCGTGATTGGCGTCGAGTTGTCGCTGCACCAGACCGGTGACCTCGTTGGAACGACCGAGATGCTCGTTCATCCGTTCGAACGCCTCGATGGTGCGATCATCGCGCCGGCCCGCTTCCGCGGCCTGACCTTCGGCGATCTCGAGCAGGCGTCGTTGATGCTCGGACATCTGTTCGATCGCCGCCGCCGCGGGTCGGACCTTCCCGACCGCCTCCGCGATCACCGCCTGAGAGTCACGGCCGGCGATCAGGGCCTCCTCGATGCGTCGCATGGCCGATCGAGGATCTTCGGACGCGGCGGGGTCGGTCGCGGCCACCGTGGGCTCCATCGCGTCCTCGGTCGGCCGAATGGTTCGACCGCGGGCATCCGCGGGCGGATGGTCGGCGTCGGCAGGCTCGGTGGTGGGGGCGGCGAGCAGGACGGGTCTGAAGCCGTCTTCCGAAGCGATTCGCTCCGGCGGGGGGGCCACCGGTTCCGCGATGAGGTGGCTGGAATCGATGTCGAGCGGGCGATCCCGGTTGAACCAACGACGAACGGCGTGAAGTAACGGCATGGCGGATCCTTGAGACGAGGACGGGGCGGTACCGTATGAGGTCGTCTCGATGACCCTTCTCACCAGAACATTCCTGTCAGGTTCCGTGGCTCGCCGGTCGGCGAGGTGCGTGGAGGTGATCTGCGTCGGGCTCGCGGCCGGGCTGGTCCTGGTCGGAATCTGCGTGCTCGTCGGGGGCTGTGGGTCGGCGGCCGAGCCGCCGTCCGGTGGACCTGCGGACCCGCGACCCCGCGTCGTGAGCCTCTCCCCGGCGATGACCACGACGCTGCTGGACCTCGCACCCGAGGCGAGACTGGTCGGCCGGACGCCCTGGTGTCGCGGGGCCGACTCGGCGACGGTGGTCGGCACCCTGGAAGGGGTCGACGCCGAACTGCTCGTGCAGATCCGGCCGGACGTGGTCCTGGTGCAGCCGCCGGCCGCGGGGGTGGATCCCGTGATTCTGAGGCTTCGGGATCGGCTGGGGTTCCGACTCATCGCCCATCGGCTCGACGGTCTCGCCGACGTGCGGGCGACCGTCGACGCGCTGGTCGCCGCCGCGGTCGTCGAGTCGACGGCGAGCGAGACCTGGTCCGCGTCGGTCGGCGAGCCGCCCGCGGACGGGATGACGACCGGGCGGCGGATCCTGCTCCTGCACNGGCTGGACCCCTTTCGGGCGGTCGGAACCGACACCTATCTCGACGAGACCATCGAATCTTCCGGCGCCGTCAACGCGCTTCAACGACCGGGATGGATCGAACTCGGCGTCGAGGCGATCGTGAGTCTCGAACCGGACGTGGTGGTGGTCATCGGCGATCCACCGGACGCGGCGTCGATCCTCGGCGCGGTTCCCTGGCGCCGAGCGCCGATCGTGCTTGGATTCGAACATCCCGACGTGTTCGAGCCGAGTACGCGGATTCCTCTGGTGAACGCGGCGTTTCGAGCGCTGCTGCGGGCGCATCCGGCGACGGTCCCACCGGCGGAGTCCGAGTCTTGAGCCCGCGCCGACGAATCATCGGGGCGGCGGTGCTGCTCGGCGGGGTCGGACTCCTGCTCCTTCTGCGTCTGGTGGTGGGCCGGACCGTCACGCCCGACGGCGTGATCGAGATCGCGTTCGGTCTGCCGGACGCCGGCGTGCTGTCGATCCGCATCGGTTCCTCCATCGCGGCGATCGCGGCCGGATCGGCGCTTGCGCTTTCGGGACTGGCGTTCCAGGTCCTTCTGCGGAATCCGCTCGCGAGCCCCTGGGTTCTCGGCGTCTCGAGCGGCGCCGGATTCGGCCTGATGCTCGCGGCGTGGATGGTGATCGCCGGCGGTGGAGTCGCCTGGATCGGCGATCTGCTGATGCGATGGTCCGGACTTCCGGCCGCCGGAGGCGGCGCCCTGCTCGCGATCGCGGTGGTGTGGTTGCTCGGCCGTCGGATCGGCACCTTCGATCCGGTGACGCTGGTGCTCTGCGGCGTCATCGTCAGTGCGACCTTCGGGGCCGGAATCATGCTTCTTCAGCATCTCGTGCCGAACGGGGTCCGGGGTGATCTGGTGACCTGGATGATGGGGCGGATTCCTGAAGTCGCGTCACCTTGGCTGCTCGGCTCGATCTGTGGACTGGCCGTGGTCGGACTCGTCCTCGGTTCGCGGCACGCCTCGGGGCTCGATGCGGCGTGCCTCAGCGAGGATGAAGCGCGAAGCGTGGGCGTCCCGCTCGACCGCCTTCGCAACGGCCTGCTGATCGCGGGTGGTCTGCTGGCGGCGGGANCGGTGGTGCTGGTGGGCCCCATCGCATTCGTCGGACTGCTTTCGCCGCATCTCGCCCGGCTGCTCGTGGGGCCGCGGCACGGACGGTTGGTTCCGGCCACGGTGGCGGCGGGAGCCGCCGTCCTGCTCGGCGCCGATCTGGTTCGTCAACTCGTCGACCTCGGTGGCGGCCGGCTACCGGTCGGCGTGGTCACCTCGCTGGTCGGGGGACCGGCGTTCCTCTGGCTCCTGCTTCGCAGGGGAGGCGTTTCATGAGCCTTCGTCTTCGAGACGTGACGGTCCGCTTCGGTCGGGTCACCGCGCTGGACGAGGCGAGCGTCGACCTCGAGCCACGCGGCGTGACCGCAGTGATCGGTCCCAATGCCGCCGGCAAGTCGACGCTGCTTCGCGTTCTCGCCGGCATCCAGCGCCTTCACGGGGGCGCCGTGTCGATCGGGGGCGTCGATCTGGCATCGATCCCCGTGCGGGAGCGTGCCCGCCGGATCGGATTCCTGCCGCAACGCGGGGGGGTCAGTGGGTCGTTTCTCACGCGCGAGGTCGTCGGATTCGGTGGGTTCGCGCTGGCGTCCGGGCGGCAGGGCTTTCGCACCGTGGAGGCGGCGATCGATGCGGTCGGTCTCACGGGCGAAGCGGATCGCCCGCTGAACCAGCTTTCGATCGGGCAGCAGCAACGGGCCGGACTCGCGCGGGCGTTGGTCCAGGTCGATCCGACAGAGGGGGGCCTGCTCCTGCTCGACGAGCCGTTTTCAGCCCAGGATCCGCTGGAAATCGAGAGGATCGCGACGATCCTCGATGAATTCACCGCCGCAGGTGGTGGCGTGGTGGCCGCGATGCACGAGATCGGAGTGGCCTGGTCGGTCGCGGATCATGCGGTGCTGCTCGCGGGTGGTGCCGTGATCGAGGCCGGCGAGACCGAGGCGGTCCTCTCGCCGTCCGCCCTCGAGTCGCTCTTCGGAACCCGCTTCGTCGACTCGGCGCACGGGCCGGTACCGGCGAGTCGACGGCGAATCGATGCGTCATCCGGTGTTGACGAGTAGTATTCCGGCATGGGAAACGCCATCTGGATCTTCATCGGGATCGCGATCATTCAAGCGATCGTCGGCGGCATCGCCAAGTCCGCGGAAAAACGAAAGAAGGCCGAAGCCGCGCAACGCATGCTCGAAGCGAGTCGGGAGGGTGGCGGGTCGGCGGCCGCCACCGACGCCGCGACGAGCGCGCCGACTCGAATGGCCGTCGCGGACGACACGCGCGGCAGGTCGAACCGGTCGGCGCAGCGTCGTTTGGAAGAACTGCGGAAGAAGCGACTCGAGGTGCTGCGGCGCCGGGCCGGACCGGATGCGGGGGTCACTGCCGCCGTCGATCCCAACCCCCGCCGGACCAACGCCACGGTCGCCAAACCGCCGCCGATCGCCGCGCCGATCTCCGCGCCGATGCGGGCCACGCCGCCGATCCCGAGCACCCCGGCCCGCGTCGCCGCGGTCCAGGAGACACGACCCTCGACGCCGGCGACCCGGGCACCACAGCCGATTCGAAGGGAGCCGCGCACCGCGGCCTCGGGTCGCCAATCGACCCGGCAGGCCGCTCAGGACGCGGCTCACAAGTCAGCTCACAAGTCAGCTCACGAGGCCGGTCATGCCTCCGGCTCGTACGGGTCGAATCGCACTCGATCCGGATCGTCGGCCAAACGACTTCGGGGACTGCTTCGAACCCCGACGGGCTTTCGCGAAGCATTGCTGCTTGGGGAACTTCTGAAGCCACCCGTCGGCCTGCGATCGCCTCAGGGCGAGACGGAGTGAGCCCAGTGGCTCGAACTTTCCCTGAGGGCTCCGGAATGCCCCGGCGGGGATCGGTCAAATCGCTGCATCTCGGCACATGTTCGCTCCAGATCGTCGCATGATCGCCCCCATGTCGTGGATGACGTGTTATATTTTCGCACTCTCAGATTCGCTGACGGCAGGAGATCCGGCATGATCGATATTCGGAAGTTGAAGGAACTGGTCCGTCTGATGGTGACCAACGATCTTTCAGAACTGGACCTTCGTGACGAGCAGCAGCAGGTGACGGTGAAGCGGGGTGGAAACCAGGCCCAGCCGGTGATTCAGCAAATCGCCCCCGCAGCTCCAGCCGCCGCAGCTCCGGTCGCAGCGGCGGCGACCGCCGTGGCACCTCCGGCCGCCGCGGCACCGGTGGAGCCGGCCGCGGATGAGGGACTCGTCCCCATTGAAAGTCCCATGGTGGGGACGTTCTACGCGAAACCGAACCCCGAAAAGCCGAACTTCGTCTCGGTCGGGGATTCCGTCGGACCCGACACGGTGATCTGTCTGATCGAGGCCATGAAGATCTTCAACGAGATCAAGGCCGAGCGCTCCGGCACCGTCGCGAAGGTCCTGGTCGAGAACGGCGATGCGGTGGAATTCGGACAGCCTCTGCTCCTCATCAAGCCGGAGTGATCAACCGCCATGTTTGAACGAATTCTGATCGCCAACCGCGGCGAGATCGCCCTGCGGGTGATCCGAGCCTGTCGTGAACTCGGGATCTCCACCGTTTGCGTGCATTCGACGGCGGACGCGGATGGTCCGTGGCTGGATTGGGCCGACGAACGAATCTGCATCGGTCCCGGCCCCTCGGTGGAGAGCTATCTCAGGATCGACCGGATCATCTCCGCCGCGGAATGCGCCAACGCCGATGCGATCCATCCCGGATACGGATTTCTCGCGGAAAACGCGGAATTCGCGACCGTGTGCCGGGACTGCGAGATCGCGTTCATCGGTCCGAGCCCGGAGGCGATGGCCCTTCTGGGGGACAAGGTCTCCTGCAAGCGGATGGCCCGAAAGGCCGGAACCCCGGTGTTCCCGGGCACCGAGGGGGAGATCGAGGATCCCGAGGAGGCACGCGCCGTCGCCACCGAGATCGGTTACCCGGTGATCGTCAAGGCCGCCGCCGGTGGCGGTGGTCGCGGCATGCGGGTGGTCGAGGATGAAGCATCGCTGATGGAAGCGATCGAAAGCGCCGCTCTGGAAGCATCCGCGGCCTTCGGCAACGGCAGCGTCTACATCGAGAAGTATCTCGCGAAGGCCCGTCACTTCGAGGTTCAGACGATCGGTGACGGCCGGGGCGATGCGATCCATCTCTTCGAGCGTGACTGCACGAGCCAGCGCCGGCATCAGAAACTCGTGGAAGAGGCACCGGCTCCGGGGGTGGATCCCGCGAAGCGGGCCGCGGTCTGCGAAAGCGCCGCCCGGCTGATCGCCGCCGCGAAATACGGTGGTGCGGCGACCGTCGAATTCCTGATGGATGAGAAGCACGACTTCTACATGCTCGAGGTGAACACCCGGGTGCAGGTCGAGCATCCGGTGACCGAGATGATCACCGGGGTCGACATCGTCAAGGAACAGATCCGGGTGGCGGCCGGCGAGCCGCTCTCGGTGCGTCAGGACCAGATCTCGGTGAACGGGCATGCGATCGAGTGCCGAATCAACGCCGAGGATCCGGACCGGAACTTCATGCCGCAGGCCGGTCTGATCGAGACCTTCGATCCGCCGGGCGGGCTCGGCGTCCGGCTCGACACCCACGCACGCTCGGGCTACCGCATTCCACCCAACTACGACTCGATGATCGGCAAGCTGATCGTTCACGCCCCGACCCGCGACGAGGCGATCAGTCGCATGCTGGAGGCGCTCCGGCAGTTCCGGATCGGGCCCATGAAGACGTCGATCGGATTGCATCGCAGGCTGCTGGATCGACCGGAATTCCGAACGGCGGACTTCGACATCAAGTGGGTCGAACACTGGCTCGCCGAGCAGGATTGACACCGTCGGGATGATGGTCGACCCGGTCGCGTTCGATGCTCTTGCCTGATCCCGCCTGATCCCGCCTGATCCCGCCTGATCAGGCCGGTGGCTTTCAGGCCGGGATCCGGACCGGAAACCCGACCCGACCCGGCTCGATCCAGGGGGCCCGGCGAAGCGGGCGCGAGCGTCACCACCCATTCCAGCGGGACGCCAATGAACGTCGGTCATGCATCTTCGACCATGCATCGAGGGCCGACGCCGCGCCGATGACGACCGGGGCGGATGGTCGAGTGGTGGTCGACCTCGGATCATCCGGGACCGCGTGGCCTCATTTGACCGAGAGGTCGGTGGTCAGGATCGTCTTGTCGCCGAGCTTCAACGCCTTGATATCCCGTCCCTTGGGGATCCGGAAGAGCAGGATCAGGTTGTCCTTGCCCGCGGAGGAGAGCATCGGGACGTCGCCGATCGAGTCGACGCCGTTTCGGTCGTCCACGCGGACATTGATGAGCCGATCGGATTCCTTCCGATGGATCCAGCCGATGGCGTCGAAGGTGTTGCCCTGAGAGTCGACGAGGACCAGCTTCGCGTTCTCACCGGCGTCGTTGCGGACGTCCCCCCAGATGTCGATGGGACTGCGGCCGCGACTCACGTCGACACGAACGAGCTTGGTGCCCGGCAGTTCGTAGATCCGTTCGACCCGGAGGCTCTTGTTGGGATTGCCCTTAGTGAACGCCGGGATGTCGACGCCGTCCGCGAGGGTGATCGCCCCGGAGTCGGTCTCCATGCCGCTGGGGGCGTCGTTCTTGTTGAAGATGACGCCGAGCTGACTGCCCATTTCGATGTAGGGCGCGGGGACGCGAGGCGCGGTCTTGTCGTAGGCGACGGACGTGGCGCCGCCGGAATCCTGCAGGGTCGCGAGGTCGGTCGACGCCGCCGCGAGCGGGATTCGAAGACCCTTGAAGAGCAGGGATGTGGGCTGCTGGCCGGCGAGGTCGGCGGCGGGGAACGCCAGCTGCAGCAGAACGTCCTGGGTGCCGGGAAGGTTGGTCGCGTAGTTGGTGGAGCCGTCGAAGAGGTACATCTTTCCGCCCTCTCGCCAGGCGGTGGGGAAGACCGACCGTGCGGTCTGGTCGCCGGAGGGAGCGCCGACCAGACGGGCCTGGCTGGCGGAGAGCACGAAGCTCGCGCCGCGGTGGAAGCCCGACTTGTTCACCGAGACCGGCACCACGTAGTACTCCTCGGCCCCGGGCCCGTAGGTGCCGAAGTAGGGGGTGCCGACCTTCAGGTCGGAGGGCGCCGCGGTGAGTTCGATCCGGCCCTTCTCGTCGGTGTCACGATGGAGGGACCACGCCTGATCGGCGAGTGCGGGGTACGAATCCGCGAGGTTGCCGGCGTTGGTCATCGGTGCGAACGCGCCGCGACTCATGTTGGCGTAGAAGGCTTCGGTCATCGACGCGAAGGGGACGAGCGTCCCCTGCCGGGTCGGCTGGCCGCCGCCGTCGCGGACGTATCCCACCTTGCCGCCGAGCGTGCCGACCGGAAGGAAGCCGACGCCGATCATCAGGATGCCGACGGTGATGATGCCCGAGCCGGCACCGACCACGCCGCCGCCGACCACGTCGACGACGTTGGGGACGTTGACCTTCTCGGGGATCGCGAGGTTTCCGACGATCCGCAGGATGAAGAGGAACACGCTGAACAGGGCGAGCAGGGACAGGCCCCACGCCCACTCCCGCATGCCGGAGTCGAGCATCGCGACGGCGAGCGGCTCCCAGAAGGCGAAGGCGAGGGCGCCGCTGACCAGCACGCAGGCGAAGTGGACGACGCCGCTGAAGAAGCCTTCCTTGAAGGCGAACCAGTAGATCGCGAGGAGGCAGAAGAGCACGGCGAGGACGTTGATGATCATGGGAGGCGGTCCTGGGTCGGAAGGACGTCGAATCGAAGGGGGGACGCGTCGGTCGAATCAGCCGGCCGAACTCGCGGCCGGTCGGCCCTTGGAGGCCTTGGGCTTGTCGGACGCGAGCACGCGGCCCACCTCCTCGAGGCTGGTCTCGCCACGGGCGACCTTTCGCAACGCGGCTTCCTGCATCATCATCATGCCGAGCGAGCGGCGGGCATGGGTGTAGGCGCCCTTGAAGTCGCCGCCGAGCAGGAGCTTCCGGGCTTCCCGATCCATCGGCATCACTTCGAAGGCCGCCGTCGTTCCGAGGAATCCGGTACCGCCGCAGGCGGGGCACTCCTCGATCTTGTTCTTCACCTGGATCCGACCGCTTTGACGGAAGAGCTGCACGTTCGCGGGATCCTTGATCCCGAGCTTCTTCGCCTGTTCCGCGTTCGGGCTGTAGGGCGTTCGGCAGTTGGTGCAGAGGCGACGCATCACCCGACAGGTCACGGCGGCGACAAGCGGCGCGATCGCCTTCTTCGTGGCCTCCTCGTCCTTCGGCTCCGCGGCGGCGCGGAGCCAGTCCGTCACCACGCCGCGGACGCCGTCCTTGGAGGCGACGCCGACGTAGATCAGCGGGCCGTCCCGGCCGGGGAGCGACGCCTGGACGGCGGTCGCGGGATCCTTGAGGTCGCTGACCATCACGATGTCCGGCCCACGACGCAGGATCGACCGGAGCGTGGTCGGGAAGTCCTCATCCGCGGTCGCGGGATCGTACGCGAGGTGGTCGACGCCTTCGATGCCCCGTTGCACATCCCGCTCCAGCGACTTGATGTTCGACGTGTATGCGTCGTGCCGCTGCATCAGGCCGTAGAGGGTCGACGTCTGTCCCTGGCCCGGTGCGGTACCGACCAGGATGACGCCGTGCTGGCCTTCGGCGGTGCCGGACGGCGCGAGGACCTCGAGTTGCTCGGGTTCGAAGCCGAGATCCTTGAAATCGCGATCGAGCTGCTGGTCGCGATTGACGTCGAGGCGGAACAGGATGCCCTGGGATCCGCCGCTGGTGGTCAGGTGCAGGTGGGTGCTCTTGGTGGCGTTCCGGATCCGGATGCCGAGCTCGCCTCGTTGCAGCTTGCGATTCTCCGCGACGTCGAGACCGGCGGTCTGCTTCAAGTAGTCGATGATGCTCTTGGCGGTCTCGGTCGGAATCGACTCCCGCTTGTACCGCACGCTGTCGACGATCTGCGAGGCGGCCCCGCCGTTCTTGGTCAGCGCGATTTCCAGTCGGGATGCCCGGGCGTCGATGGCGGGCAGGAGCAGATCCTCCATCGCCATGTGCACGGCCTTNAGNGGGTCCTCCTCGCCNGGAACCTGGANGTCGCCNCCGGGGCCGGANAGNACNGCNGCNGCGGCGCGTTGTTCNTTNCGNGANCGNCGGGCGGCCATNCGGTCGGACATCGACATGTCGGCNANACTGAACTTCTGGNTCTCGTCCNNGATGTTGTCGTTNCGNTACTTCCAGTANGCGANGACCGGNGCGAGCAGGATNANGATCATCGCGGGCAGNCCGNCCCAGAAGATCGGNATCNCGAGNACCNCGACGATCGCNAGNCANNCGGTCGTCACGAAGATCGAGTTCCAGAGNCCGNCCTTCAGNTTGAAGTACCGNAGGTCCTTCTCGAAGATCTGGCCNAGGNNCCGGAGATAGANNCCGAGCACCACCAGCATGAGGATCGGCTTGATGAAGTCGACCAGGTTGATGGCGGAGGCGGTCGCGGCGAAGGTCAGCATCGGTTCTTCCATGGCGTTGGGCGTCGGCCGGATGCGGGGATCAGGAGATCCCCTTGAGACGCATCTTGAGTTCTTCGGGCTTCGGGGTCGCGGCGAGGGCGACATCCTGGTGGATGTACTCCTGCTCGACCAGGCGGACGAGCGAGGTCGTGAAGTCGACCATGCCCTCTTCGTGGCTCTGCTTGATGATCTGCAGGAGCTCGCCCTCGCGGGCTTCCAGAATGTACTTCTGGACGGCCGGGGTGTTGAGGAGGATCTCGAGGGCCGGGATCCGGGCGATGTCCTTGTGGAGCGTCTTCAGAAGCTTCTGGTAGATGATCGCCCGGAGGTTGTAGGCGAGAAGCTTGCGAAGCTGATCCCGTTCGTTCTCGGGGAAGAGGTCGTAGATTCGACCGAAGGTCTGCCAGGCGCTCGAGGCGTGGATCGTCCCGAACACGAGGTGGCCCGTCTCGGCCGCCCGGATCGCGGCCTCGAAGGTCTCGTAGTCCCGCATCTCGCCGACCAGAACCACGTCGGGGTTCTCCCGGACCAAGGCCCGGAGCGCGTCGTTGAAGTTCAGGCAGTCGATCCCGATCTCGCGCTGATTGATGGTCGCCTTGTCATCGTTGAAGATGTATTCGATCGGATCCTCGATCGTGACGATGTGCACTCGCTTCCGCTCGTTGACGAACTGGAGCATCGACGCGATGGAGGTCGACTTGCCCGAACCCGTCACCCCCGAGAAGAGGATGAGGCCCTGGGCGGCCAGCGAGACGTCCCCGAGGATCTCGGGCAGATAGAGGTCCTCGAACTTCATGATGTTCGAAGTGATCAGCCGGGCGGCGATCGCCGGCTTGCCGCGGGTCATGAACAGGTTGACGCGGAAGCGGCAGCGGTCGTCGTAGTCGTACGCGAAGTCGATCGAGCCGCGATTACGGAAGTACTCGAACTGGTTCTCGTCCAGCACGTCCTTCGCGACCTGGAACATCAGGTCGACGGTGAGATCGTCGACCTGCATCCCCTTCAGCTCGCCACGCAGCCGGAGCCGGGGCGACTGACCGGTCTTGACGATCAGATCGCTCGCATCGAACTTGATGCAGGCTTCGAGCCACTTTCGCCATGCCTTGAGGCCTTCGCCCTTGGTCGTGCCGAAGCTCGGGTCGATGGGGGCCGCGATGAGCGTATCGCTGTGCAAATCTGGTCCTTTACGCTGCCTGCTCGGTGCCGCATCCGAAGTCGGGTGGGGACGACCCGCTTCCGGGATCGAGCTCGATGGGTTGAGGCGGCGGTCGCCGCCGGAGGAAGGAACGTCGGGGGTTGGACGATCCGGGGATCATCAGGTTCACGGAGATCCAACTTTTCTCGCTTCCGTGGCCTCGACCCACGAAAAGAGAGACGTGGCGTCGTCCCGTCGAGGCTGGTGGAAGCGACCATTGGAGCGTCGGATCCGAATCGCACATGCTACCAGACGGCGGCAGGATTCGGGAGCGCGCGGCGGCTCGGTATCGGGGGTGCGGCCGAATGGGAAGGTCCGGCCCGAGCCCCCTCGTCCGGGAAGTGGTCGATTCCCGGAACCCGGGTCGGTTGACGGACGGGAACCCCGCGGGGATCATCCGCAGATGGAACAGAAGATTCTTCAGGATGCGATCACCTTCGACGACGTGCTGCTGGTCCCCGCGTACAGCGAGATCACGCCGGAGTCGGCCGACCCGTCCACCCGCCTGACCCGGCGGATCACCATCAACATCCCCTTGATTTCAGCGCCGATGGACACCGTCACGGAGTCCTCGCTCGCGATCGCCCTCGCCCAGGAGGGTGGCCTCGGAATCATCCACAAGAACCTGTCGCCGTCGCTGCAGGCCCGCGAGGTCCAGAAGGTCAAGCGGAGCGAGAACGGCGTCATCAACGACCCCGTCACCCTGGGCCCCGGCGACACCGTCGACCGTGCGAACGAGTTGATGCGGGAGCAGGGCGTGAGTGGCTTTCCGGTGACCGACAGCGGTGATCGAAGCGGTCGCGTGATCGGCATTCTGACCCGTCGGGACATGAAGTTCCTCGACCCCTCGCGGTACGGCGAAAGCCGGGTCGAGGACGTCATGACCCGCCGGAATCTCGTCACCGCGTCCCCCGGGATCGATCCGGCGGCGGCGGAAGCCCTCTTGAATGAAGCCCGGGTGGAGAAGCTCCTGATCGTCGACGAGGCCGGGCGACTCGACGGCCTGATCACGATGCGGGATCTCGAGAACGTGCGAAAGCACCCCTCGGCCTGCCGCGACGATCGAGGCCGACTGCGGGTCGGCGCCGCCACCGGCGTGCTTCAATTCGACCGGATCGAGGCCCTCATCGACGCCGAGGTCGACGTGGTGGTGGTCGACACCGCACACGGTCACAGCCGGAACGTCGTCGCCACCGTCGAAGAGATCAAGCGAAGCCATCCGGAGATCGACGTCATCGCCGGCAACATCGCCACCGCGGACGGGGCGAAGGCGCTCATGGACGCGGGGGCGGACGCGGTCAAGGTGGGCATCGGGCCGGGATCGATCTGCACCACGCGGATCGTGACCGGGGTCGGCGTCCCGCAGATCACGGCGGTTCGGAACGCGGTCTCGGTCTGCGAGCCGGCCGGCGTCCCGGTGATCGCCGACGGCGGCATCCGCCAGTCCGGCGACATCGCGAAGGCGATCGCGGCGGGGGCCAGCGTCGTCATGCTGGGCAGCCTCTTCGCCGGCATGGACGAGAGTCCCGGAGAGCTGGTCCTCCACGGAGGCCGGCGATTCAAGAGTTACCGGGGGATGGGAAGCGAGGGCGCGATGTCCGCGGGCAGCGCCGACCGCTACGGGCAGGCCGACTCGCGAAAATTCGTGCCCGAGGGCGTCGAGGGCATGGTCGCGTATCGCGGGCCGCTGTCCGATTTCGTCTATCAGCTGGTGGGCGGCGTCAAGAGCGCCATGGGCTACTGTGGTTGTGCGACCCTCGACTCGTTCCGGTCCGACAGTCGCTTCGTCCGCGTGACGGCCGCGAGCATGGTGGAGAGCCATCCGCACGACATCACGATCACCCGCGAAGCGCCCAACTACATGTCGAACGCCGGATCCTCCTGAGACGCGAAGCCCGGGTCGCGGGCCGAGCCCGACCGACTCGGAGGTCGTCGTCAGGCGTCGTAGCGCCCGCGGAGCTCCTTCAGGCGGAGTTCGAGGCCGGCCCGGATGTCCGCGTGGGCCGGGTCGTCCGCGAGGCTCTTCAGTTCGTCGGGATCGGCTTCGAGGTCGTAGAGTTCCCAGCAACCGGGGCCCGCCGGCCCGTCGCCGTCCGGGTCGACCTCGGGGAACCGGATGAGTTTCCATCGATCGGTGCGAACCCCATCGTGCTTCGGCACGGTGTGGGGCCCGTCGCTCTCGTAGTAGCGGTAGTAGACGGCATCCCGCCAGTCCGCCGGCGTGTCCCGGCCGCCGGACCGGAGGTGGTCCGCGAAACTCTCGCCGTGCATCCGCGCCGGCGCCTCGACGCCCGCCAGATCCAGGAGCGTGGGCGCGAGATCGATGTTCTGGGTCATGAGGTCGCTGGTGGTCCCGCCGTCGATCCGATCCGGCCACCGGACGATGAACGGCGTGCGGAAGCTCTCCTCGTACATCCACCGCTTGTCGTACCACCCGTGCTCACCGAGGTACCAGCCCTGATCGCTGGTGTAGATCACCAGCGTGTCGTTCGCGATGCCGAGGTCGTCGAGTTCGTCGAGGATCCGCCCGACCCCTTCGTCGACGGCGGCGACGCATTCCAGATAGTCCTTGACGTAACGCTGATATTTCGCCCGGGTGAGATCATCGCCCGAGAGTTCGCCCGACTCGACCGCCGCCTTGTACGCGGCGTTGACGTCGTCGTAATACGCGTTCCACGCCAGCGCCTGGGTCTCGTCGAGTTCCGGCGGCGGAATCAGTTTCAAGTCCCGCGGATCGAGATGCCGGGCGATGGTCATCGTCTGGAGCGTGCTTGCGGGGCTTCGCCCGGCGTAGTCGTCCAGCAGCGTCTCCGGCTCGGGGACCATGACCTCGTCGTAGAGCCGGAAGTGCCGAGGGTTCGGATCCCATCGCCGATGCGGGGCCTTGTGCTGGACGATCAGCGCGAACGGACGCCCGTCCTCGTCCCGGCTCGCGGCGAAGCGCCGAAGCGCGTCGACGCCCTGGTCGGTGATCAGGTCGGTGGTGTATCCGGGAATCCTCACTCGGCCTTCCGGCGTGATCATGGGCGGGTTGTAGTAGGGCCCCTGGCCGATCAGGACCTTCCAGTCGTCGAACCCCACCGGATTGCTCTTGAGATGCCACTTCCCGAAGACCCCGGTTCGATAGCCCGAATCCCGGAGCATGGCGGGCCAGGTCGGCTGCGTGCCGTCGAAGACCTCGGCGTTGGTGGGCACACCGTGCCGGGTCGAGAAGCAGCCGGTCAGGAAGGCCGCCCGGCTCGGGGCGCAGATCGAGTTTTCGACGAAGAATCGGTCGAATCGCATGCCTTCCGACGCGATCCGGTCGATCGACGGGGTCTGGTTGACCCGGGTGCCGTCGGGCCGCCCGTACGCACTGATCGCCTGCCAGGCGTGGTCGTCGCTCATGATGAACAGGATGTTCGGCCTCGAATCCGGTCCGCCGTCCGCGGGGGCCGAAGCGGGCGGGTCTCCAGCCAGCGGCGACGCGAGCATGCCGAGGACGATCACGAGGGGGAGACGGGGGAGGTGCGGCATGTGGCGATTCCTTTAGGATCAAGGGGCTCGACGAACCCTATCGACTTCCGAGGTGATTGTCCGGTTTTCATGATCGAATTCCACTGCCGTGGAGGCCCTCGATTGGCCGATCTAGAATGAGTGCGGCCCTTTTCGAGGACCCGCCCAGGTGATTCGGCTCGCGTTCGCCGGTCTCACCACCTTCGTTTCCCGCTTCCTGGACGAAATCGCATGACCCGCCCGACCGGACCCCAGCAGCCGCTTCAGCAGGATCCCACCGACGTCTCCGCCGATCACATCGCGGAAGGCATGCTCGAGCATCTCGCGGTGGAAAGCGCCCAGCGGCTCTACGAAGCCCCCGACCGGGACCGATTCTTCGCCCTCGCCAGCGAGGTCCGTGAGGTGCTCATGAAGTGCTGGCTGGACACCCGGGACCGGTATCGCGAGGAACGGTCGAAGCGGGTCTGCTTCCTTTCGATCGAGTTCCTGCTCGGCCGGGCCATGCGAAACAACATTCTCAACCTCAAGCTCGAATCGCGGGTTCGGGAGGCACTCGAGAAGTACGGCATCGCCCTCGAGACGCTCGAGAGCCACGAGCACGATGCGGGGCTCGGCAACGGCGGCCTCGGCCGGCTCGCCGCCTGCTTCCTCGACTCGATGACGTCGATGGCGATCCCCTCGGTGGGCTACACGCTTCGTTACGAGTACGGGATCTTCAAGCAGGAGGTCCGTGACGGCTATCAAGTCGAGCGTCCGGACAACTGGCTCCGATTCGGCGACCCGTGGATGGTGCGGCGAAGCGATCTTCGCCAGCAGGTGCAGTTCGGCGACCTGGCCCACGGAGGCCGCGAGCGGGTCATCGGCGTTCCGCACGACTATCCCGTCGCGGGCTGGGGCGGCGAGACGGTCCACACCATCCGCTGCTGGTCCGCGGTCGCGCCGGACGCGATCGACCTTTCGGAGATCGCCAGCGGCGACTACGAGGCGGCGGTGTCCCGTCGCATCGAGGCCGAGCGGCTCACCAAGCTGCTCTACCCCGACGATCGGACCGCGGCCGGCAAGGAACTCCGCCTTCGCCAGGAATTCTTCTTCGTCTGCTGCTCCGTCGCCGACGTCATGCGACGATTCCTCTACGACCACGACGACGTCACCCGCCTGCCGGAGCAGGTCGCGCTGCACATCAACGACACCCATCCTTCACTCGCCATCGCCGAACTCATGCGGGTCCTCATGGATCAGCACGGCCTCGGATGGGACGAGGCGTGGGAGACCACGGTCGGCACCGTGGCCTACACCAATCACACCCTGATGCCCGAAGCCCTCGAGAAGTGGCCCCTGCCGCTGATGGAGAAGTTGATGCCGAGGCATCTCGCGATCATCCTCGAGGTGAACCGGCGGTTCATCGAGGGGGCGGGTCGACGCCTCATTCAGGTACCCGGGGGCGTGGAGGCCGCGAGCATCGTCGAGGAAGGCGAACCCAAGCAGATCCGAATGGCGAACCTCGCGGTGATCGGGTCCCACTCGGTGAACGGCGTGTCCCAGATGCACGGTGAACTCATCCGCGAACGGCTCATGCCGCACTTCGCGACGGCGTTCCCGGATCGCTTCAAGGGAATCACCAACGGCGTCACGCCGCGTCGCTGGCTGCACCAGGCCAACCCGGAACTCTCNAAGCTCCTCGTGGACACCATCGGCGACGGCTGGATNACCGATCTCTCGGAGTTGAAGCGGCTGGAACCGCACGCCGAGGACGCCGGTTTCCGGAGTGCCTTCGCCGAGACCAAGCTCGCGGCGAAACGACGCATGGCCGACTGGATCGGATCGAATCTTCGGATCGACGTCGATCCCGCCGCGATGTTCGACGTGCAGGTCAAGCGCATCCACGAGTACAAGCGGCAGTTCCTCAATCTGCTCCACGTCGCCTCGCTCTATCAGCGAATGAAGGCGGACCCGGGATTCCTTCCGCAGCCGCGGGTGGTGATCTTCGCCGGCAAGGCGGCCCCGGGATACGAGCGGGCCAAGGACGTGATCAAGGCCATCAACAGCGTGGCCGACGTGATCAACGCCGACCCGGTCGTCTCCGAACGGCTTCGGGTGGTGTTCATTCCGGACTACGGCGTGAACCTCGCCGAAACGATCATTCCCGCCGCGGATCTCTCCGAGCAGATCTCGCTCGCGGGCACCGAAGCCAGCGGCACCGGGAACATGAAGTTCTGCCTCAACGGAGCGCTCACCATCGGCACGCTCGACGGTGCGAACGTCGAGATCTCCGAAGAGGTCGGAACCGAACACATGTTCCTGTTCGGACTTCGGGCCGACGAGGTCGAGGCGAGCGAGTCGTGGTACGACCCGCGCTGGCACCTCGACCACCAACCGATGGTTCGGAACGCCGTGGACTTCCTGCTGGGCGAGGAATTCGCGTGGAAGGATCCCGCGGTCTTCGACCGGCTTCGATCGATGCTGATCGACGAGGGCGACTGCTGGCGTCATCTCGCGGATTTCCAAGGCTACATCGACGCGCATCAGAAGGCTGCGGACCGTTTCGGAACACCGGACCAGTGGTGGCGTTCCGCGGTGCTCAACACCGCGCGGGGCGGTCGATTCTCGAGCGACCGGGCCATTCAGGAATACGCCGATCGGATCTGGCGGGTCAAGTCGGTGCCCGCGAAGTGATGACGGGGGTCGGACTTCAAGCCTGACGAGGCCGCGATGATCGACACGCATCTTCATCTCTGGGACCCGGCCACGATTCCGAGGGCCTGGCTCGCCGGGGTGCCGGCGCTGGATCGGACGATGAGCCTCGAGGACTATCGCGTGATCGCGGCGAAGACGGGCATCGTGGGCGCCGTGCAGGTCGAGAGCGACGTGGACGACGGGTGCCTCGAACGAGAACTCGATGAGGCGGTCGCCGTCCTCGGGACGCGGTCCCTGGTGCGGGCGTCGGTGGTCGGCGGCCGGCCCGGTCATCCCGGCTTCGACGCCTGGCTGGACCGCGTGGTCCGGTTTCCCCGCGTGGTCGGGCTCCGACGGGTGTTTCACGGTCTCGACGGCCGACCCGACGCGTTTCTCACCACACCGCTCGTCGACGATCTGCGCCGCCTCGGCGACCGCGGCCTGCTCTTCGAACTCTGCGTGCGCCCGGACCAGCTCCAGGCCGCGATCCGGCTGGTCGACGCGTGCCCGGAAACCGAGTTCGTGCTCGATCATCTCGGTCGCCCGGAGATCGCCGCCGGGATGACCACGGACTGGACGGAGGGGTTGCGGGGCATCGCGGATCGGCCCAACGTCGTCGCGAAGCTGTCCGGCCTCATCGAATGTTCTGCGGGTGGTGACTGGACCGTCGAGACGTTCCGGCCCTTCGTCGAACTCGCGTTGGAACGGTTCGGTGCCGATCGGCTCGTCTGGGGCGGTAACTGGCCGGTCTGCGAGCTCGGCGGATCGCTCGAACGATGGGTGTCGGCGACCCGTTCGCTGCTCGCCGATCGTTCCGGGGCCGTTCGGGAGGCGGTGTTCGAGGGGAACGCCCGTCGGTTCTATCGGCTGGAATGAGGCCGCTGGCGGCGATCGGCGGTCGCCGGATTGGAACGGGCGGCCGGGAGGCCCGGTCCTCGCCGCCCGAGGGGATCGATTTCGCGGTGTGCCGTTCCGGCGGGTGGGGCCCCCCAATTTCGGCGATGATGTCACGGACGGATCGTGCAGAACGGAATCCCGACGGCGACAAGGAGCCACGTTGGAAGAACAGACCGGATCAAGTCCCGAAGCGGAAGCGTGGCGGCGAATCGTCGAGGCGATCGTCGCGGGAACCGAGGATCCGTCGATCGCGGGCGCTTTCTGGGTCGCGGTCGAGGCGCGGATCTGGAGCATCGTGCTCTCCGGTCGTCGGGCCGATCCGGGGAGTCATCGGGTCCGCTCCAAATTCCGGGATCTCTTCGCCGATGATGTCGCCGCGGCGGAGGACTTCGTGGCGGAACTCGCGGCGGCCACGGATCGACGACGGATCGGCGGGCTGTATCGGAAGTCGGAGTTTCTCGAACTCGAACGGGACGAGATGCTGCAACGGATCGCGGCCCGATCCTTCGTCCGCAAACGGGCGGTGTCCTTCGTTCGAAGCGCGGGACGCGGTGGCATGGTCGGGCTTCCGGAAGGCGTTCGCGGGCCCGGTTCCTTCGATTCGGGCCCCGAAGGAGGATGGGGTGGGACCATCGAGGATCGAACCGAAGGCGAATCGACGACGACCGAATTCGATCTGCTGCACCGACTGCTCGACCACGAACCGGTCCTTCGTCTGGAGCTCCGAGGCAAGGAACCGAATGCCGTCGAGATGACCGCGGCCCTGCACACCTGGCTTCTGCTCGATTCGGACACCCGCGAACGGACGACGCTGCTCGAGCGATTGAGAGGGGAGGTCGTCGGTGGTGTCGAAGCGGTGGAGATGGCGATCCGCGCGGGATGGGAAGAAGTCCGGCGGGAGCTCGCCGCCTGCGACGACGAAGTCGTGCGGCATCCCGGGATGGAACGGAAAAGACTCGATGAGATCGATCGGAGGCGGACCGAGCTGCAGGTCCGGTGGATCTTCGAACCCCTCTCGAGCGGCCGAGTTCGCGAGTTGCTCGGACTCCCGTCGTTGAACGCGGGGGAAAAGCGGAATTCCAACTATCGCTCGTCGCGGACCACCTTGTTTCCGCTGGTCGACGGGCTGTTGTCGAGGCATCTCGTCGAGTCCGAGGCGTCCGACGAATGACGATCTCGGAGACACATGCCGGGCTCGAGTCGCTCTTCGCCGCGGAAGCGGCGGTGGAGCCCGAGGACACGCTCCGGTTCGGCTCCCGACGGAGTCGGAACGACCACGTCCGAAAGCACGTACTGGGGACGCGATCGGAGCGGTGGTGGGACCTTCTGGGACAGGATCTGCTCGACGGGGCCCGACAAGCCGACCATGACGACGGTGACGGAAGTCGGGATCCTCGTTTCGAGCGGCTCGCCCGCGCCTATGAGTCACTTCTTTCCGATCAATTGCGGTCGGCGGTTCGGGCGGAGCGTCATCACGTCCACATCGTCACCTTCGAGATCGCGTCCCCGCCACGAGGGGTGACCGCGAAGCCGATGCTTGGATACCGGGTGTCCCGGCGGCTCGTGGTCGCGTGGTCGCCCGAAGCGAAATTACGGATCGTGGCCGGATTTCCAGTCAGCGACGGGGGACCCCCCGCGTACACCCTCTGGAGCGGTTTCCGACACGACGTCAAGGCGTCGGTCGGACGGTTCACCCGAGGCATCCGATCCCGGATGCTCGATCGACATCGCCACCACCAGGAACGTCTCGTCGCCATCCACGACGGCGAAGCGGACTGGGGTCCGGAGTCTGCCAAGTGAGCATCCATTTTCCAGATCGTTCCGGCCCGATCGACCGCCCCGCGGTCGGCGACCGTTCGTTCGATTCAACGGCGTCCGTCCGACCCGGTTCCCGACCGGATGATCAGGCGATTCGAATCGTCTGGCGTCGTGCACCCTCGAGCCGCGATCCCATCGATGCGGCCGGGGTTCGACTCACCTCGCGGCCTTCGTCGTCGCCGAAGAAGGACCATTCATGACCAATCCTCCGACATCCGATTCCCCGACCCCGGATTTCAACGATCCCGCGGAGACCGCGGCGATGCTCGCCGAGCTGCGTCGGGAACTCGACGCGGAGTCCGCGTGGTTCGATCGCGCCGTCGGGTCGTCGGCCGACGCTCCGGATTCGCATGACTTCGTCGGTTGGCTGCTCCGAGCGGCCCGGCTCGCGGCGTGCGGCGATACCGTTCCGTTTCAGTCCTGGCCGGGGCTCGCGACGAAGCTCGGCATCCGGGTGACCGACGCGATCGCTGAATTCGCGGTGACGAGCATCGCGGTGCTCGACGAAGCATCGGGCATTCCGCTCGGTGAGGCGATCGCCGATGCGGAAGACGCGTCGTGTCTGCTCATGGTCGAGGGCGAACTCACCGGTCTCCTGCAGGACACGACGGCGTGGTTGCAGCTCTGGGGGGGCGCGGCCGAGGAGATTCCGCTGGATGATCTCGCCTTCGAGCTCGTGGAGCAACGACGGATCGGCTGGCCGGTTCCCCGGGCCGCACGGCTCGCGATCGTGGCCACGCCCCTGCACGAATTCGATTTTCTGGTGGCGGCGAAGGCGTCGAGACCGGCGACCCGACTCGCCCCGGTCTTCGATTCGGCCCCGGAACTCGCCCACTTCGATGGTGGCAAGCCCTCGCCTCGGATGCTGGATCGTTTCAACGCCCGAGGTGGTCGTGGGGTGACGCCCAGCGGACTCGAGCTCGAGGTTCGCGCGGTCCTCGACGAATGGTGGGGGGTCTTCGTCCGAATCGAAGGGACCGCGGTCGCGGCGATTCGTCACGTTCGTCTCGGGACCCTTCTGCTGGAGGAGGTCGCCGATCAACCCGGGTTGTGGACCGCGGCGATCGATCGGATGCCGCTCGAAGCGATCCTGAGAATCCTCAACGGCGACATCGCCGTACGAACCGACGACGGTGGTCGGCTTCTCGTCTGATGCACCATGGCATCGCGACCGCCCTTTTCGCTAGGCTGTGAATTCCGCGGGGGCGTCGGCGATCCGCGCCCGTCGATGGTTCCACCTCTGGGAAGATCACCCGAGATGAACGACCACGGTTCCACTCGAAACGATGATCGAACCGCACTGGACGGCCGAAGCCAGGTCACCGCCGAACCCGAAGCGACCACGACCACGACGGTGATCGAATCCCCCGATGCGATCACCGGAATCAGTTGGCGACGGGTCTACGAGTGCCCGTCACCGACGGCCTTCAGGGCGCGGCACCGCGAACGTCCGGAGGAGCGGGGTTGGATTGCCCTGGACCGGACATTCACCGAGCGGTTGGAATCTGCGCCGGTGTTCGAGCCGGATTTCGCGCCGGAGATCGGCTCGCTTCCCCTCGTCGATGCCATGGTTTTCCTTCTGGCCGCGACCCGGACGGATCCGCCCGGCCGGATCGGGCATGTGGCGGCCCGGACGGCGGCGCGTTTTTCGGGACGCGCGACCGTCCGGATGACCGGTGCACCGCTCCACGCGGGTGAACAGGTGGTCGAGCGCGTGGTCGACCGCTTGCTCGAGATCCACCGGGTACTGGCGCCCGAGGCGGCGGCACCGGAATTCGAAATCGCGATTCCACGCGAGGGCGTCGGTGACAGTCACGCCCTGGCGGCCGGGATCGCCTGCGTGCTGGCACTCTTCGGTTGCCGGTGTCGGGCGTCGACCGCCGCGACCGGCGGCTACGACCCGGTCACGGGACGATTCAGGCCGGTACCCGCCGCGACGCTCGGGGCGAAACTGGCCGCGGCGTCCCGGTGGGGGCTTCGTCGCATCATGGTCGTCGAAGGACAGGCGTTCGACGGAATCAACGACCTTCTTCCGGTGTCCGGCCACGGAGGCCCCCCAGGATCTCCAGCATCCCCAGGGTCATGGGTGTGGCGGGGAATCGAGCTTCGGGCGTTGCCCGCGGATCCGGCCGCCCTTCCGATTCGCGTGGTGGAGGAGATCGCGCAGGCGCCGCGGGTCGATGTGCTGCGACAGGCGCTGGGCCTCTACGATCGACACGTCGCCCGAAATCTGGGAACCACGCTGGAGGCGGTCCACGAGGCGACGGCAGCGTTCCTCCCGGCTCGATTCGACGTCGAAGTGGCACGGCGATGCGATGGTGGCGGGGAACGGGACGGCATCGGCGAAGGCTCGAACCAGGACGAGGGCATCGATTCGATTCTCGCCCTCATGGCCGCGGACATCCGGAGTCGCAAGAACCTCCACGCGGGGCGTTCCGAGGAGGCTTCCGCCTGGTTCGAGATCGCGAAACGGTTTCGGGGACGTGACGATCTCCCCGACGGCGTCCTCGGTGATCACCTGCTCTACGAGCAGGCGGCGCATCGAGCCGTGATCGCGATCGATCAGGGGGTGCTGGAAGATGACGGAACCGGTACGGGTCCGCATGCCGTGCTCGAAGACCGGCTGACCGATCTCGACCGGCGATGGTGCACGACCAACCAGTCGATGCAGCGGATCTTCCTCGCCAACACGAGGGCCAGGCAGCGGTTGTATCTCGGGCGACTCGAACTCGACGTGGGACGGTGCGAGGCGGCGCTTGCCGACTGTCTCGCCCACGAATCCCGATGGGCGTCGCTGCTCGAGACGTACGCNGGACGACGCCTTCGACTCGGCAACACGAATCTCCGGCGACAGGAGAACTTCTGGATCGAGCATCTCGTCACGTTCGCGATGCTTCAGGATCCCCGGGGTTTCGACCGACTGGCCTGGCGACCGGATCGCCGTCCGCTCGAGGGCCTGCTGCAGGCTCGAACCCCGTGGATGGAGCGAAATGAGGGAGAAGCCGCGGATGATTCAGCTCACGCCGATCCTGGTGCCTACGACCTGCTCGCGCTGCTGCAGTGGCATTGGCTCGCGGCGGGCGGAGCGACCCCGGACCAGCTTCGTGCGGCGGCCGGTCGGCTCCTCGAACTCGCCGCCGCGGCCCGCACCGGAGAACCGCCGCATCCGCTTCCGGCGATCGCGGGCTGGCTGCTCCGGCTGGACGCCGATGGGGTCCTGGATCGACCGGCGCTCCACCGGATTCTGATCGAGGCGGTCCGGGCCCATGTGATCCCTGCGGTCGGGTCACCGGACCCGGGCGCGGGAAGCATTCAACGCGTGCTGGCGCATCGATCGGCGAGAATCCTGGACCTGGAAGGTGTCTCGAACGGAGCTGGCGGCGGCTGGGCCGAAACGGTCTCCACCGTGCTCCGGCCGGCTTCGCTGGAGCGATACCTGCACCGGATCATCGAGGATCCCGAGCTGGTGCTCGCACGGTGTCCCTACTGATGCCCGGTTGCGTGGGCGGCCCACGTCGTCGAACATGAACGCATGCCTCGTGCCTCGGCAAGGAAGCGNTCGAAGTCCGACGTCGCGGATGCCGCGGAGGCGATCTCGTCCCGACTGTCCAAGGACGTCGGGCGCCTGAGATTCGGCGATCCGGTCGATGTGGTCTACAACCCCCTCGACTATGCCTGGGCGCCGCATCAGGCGTACGTTCGAAGATATGCACGGCGCGGCATTCGCGCGTTGCTGCTCGGGATGAACCCCGGTCCGTGGGGCATGGCCCAGACCGGCGTGCCGTTCGGCGAAGTCGAGATGGTGCGGACCTTTCTGGGCATCGAAGCGCCGGTCGAGAAGCCGAAGATCGAACATCCGAAGCGTCCGGTCACCGGATTCGCCTGTACCCGTCGCGAAGTGAGTGGGGCACGATTGTGGGGCTGGGTCGCAGCGCGATTCACCGACGCGGACGCCTTCTTCGACGACTTCTTCGTCTGGAACGACTGTCCGCTCTCGTTCATGGAGGCGGGGGGCCGCAACCGCACCCCGGACAAGCTGCCGATCGACGAACGTCGGCCCCTCGAGGCCGCGTGCGGACGCGGCCTCCGGGCGATGGTGGATCTCCTCGAGCCCGAAATGGTGGTCGGCGTCGGTGGTCATGCGACGCGTCGGCTCGCGACCGCCCTGGCGGATCGGGTCGAGGCGGGGATGCGGGTTGGAACGATCCTGCACCCATCACCCGCGAGTCCGGCGGCGAATCGCGGCTGGGCGCCGGTGGCCGAAGCGCAGATGGTCGAAATGGGCCTCCTGCCGAACTCGTGAGCCGCGCACCCGGACTCACGCGTCGTCGGTGGGTGGATAAGGCACCGGTGTCCAGCGAAGTTCGGCGTCGAGGCCGCCATCGAGGACGAGCACTTCGAGGGTGGTTCGGAGCAGTCGGTCGAGCAGGATCGCCGCGGGTTCCACGGTGGATCGGTTGGTCTTGCCGCCGTGGGTGGCGTTTCCATGGATCAACTGGCCGCGAAGCAGGAGCAGTCGGTTGACCAGTTCTCGAAAGAGATGCTCGATTCGTCCGAGCTCCAGCCACTCGTCGATTCGCCCCGCGATCTTCGTCTGGGATCCGAGCTGCTCCGCCCCCGGTTCCACCCACCATTCCCGGTGGAAGAACGGACTGCCGTAGATCTCCATCAAGAGCGCCCGATCCCGCCGAAGTCCCGGAAGCATCCGGTTGCGACGGGTCGCGTCGTGCGCTGCGAGGTCGACGAGGAAGCATCGCCAGGCCTCGCTCTGCCGAAGGTTCCGTCCGCCGTCGACGTGCACCTGACCCCACAAGGCGTTGAACGAGATCATGCGGAGGATGAAGGCGAGGTCCGCATCATCGGCGTCGGCCGCCACCGCCGCCCGATCCGCCCAGGACAGGGCGCGATAGAGCCGAAGGTGCACGCCGTCGGAAAACCGGCGTCCGGCCCGATGGGCCTCGTTGAGTGGTCGCCAGGCGTCCCGGATCGCGTCGATGCTCGAAATCGATTCCATGGACGCATGTTCGCCGGTTCGGCCNGCGGATGCCAGTCTCGCGCCGTCTTCCGTCGAACGCGTTCCATTGCCGGTAGGCTTTGNGGGACCTCGGATCTGGAGCCCGACATGACGAGCGACTTCGCTGGAATCCACGATGAACGAGCCACCACCATGCGGACGATGAATCACGTGCCGGGCCTGGCCGTGATCGTTTCGGGACTCGTGCTCGCCTTGCTCGCCTGGCCCGCCGCGGCGTCCGCCGGGGCGCCGCCGGCATCGTCGCCCTCCGGGGCATCGATGCGAACGGCGATGATCAACTTCATCGAAACTCTCTCCGAGCCGCAGCGCGCGATCGCGATCGCGCCGATCAATGCGCCGGATCGAGGTCGATGGACCTATCTGGCCGGGCCGCGGACCGGTCTGCGACTCGGTGATCTCGGGGATGATTCCCGGGCCGCATTCGATCACTTCCTCGATCGCGCCCTGAGTCCGATGGGGCGGGACCGCGTGCGGGAGGTCCTGCGCGTCGAACCGGTGGAGAACCGCGGTGGCGGGGTTCGGACCGGCCCCGGCGAATACTGGATTCGAATCCATGGCGATCCGACGACCGATGCGGGCGCCTGGGCGTGGCGACTCGAAGGACATCATCTGGTGCTCAACACCGCGATCGTCGAGGGTGCNGTGGTGTCGGTGACGCCGTTCTTCATCGGCGCCTCGCCGGCGCGGCACGCGACGTTCGGCGAACCGCTGGCGGTCGAGGACCGAGCCGCGGCGAAGTTCCTCGCCTCGCTGGATCCGATTCAAACGGCGGCGGCGAACGGGATCGGCCCCGCACCGGGCGACATTCGAAGTGGAACGGCGGCGAAGATGCGATCCTCCGAGCCGGGAGGACTTCGTGGAGATCGCCTTTCCGAGTCCCAGCGGGCGGCGCTTCAGGCCATCGTGTTCGGAATCCTCGACTTCTGGCCGGCGGATTCGACGGAACGCCTCCGCGAGCGTTGGCGGGCCCAGGACCCGGCCAGCCTTGAGTTCGGATGGGCGGGCGCGCCTACCCGCGCGGGGCCGCACTACTGGCGGATCGACTCCAAGGTGCTCCTGGTCGAGTTCGCGAACACGTCGCCTTCCTTCGATCACGCCCATCTCGTCCTTCGAACCCAGGGTGGTGAGTTCCCGGGCCGCTGAAGCCGATCCCGGCGATCTCGTGGCTGGAGTGGTAGCCTCCTGCGATGTCGACGAACGACTCTGGACATTCCGAGCGCCCCTCGGCCGGAACCGGAAAACGGCTCTGGAGCCGGAACTTCACCGGCCTCGTGATCACTCAGTTCGCGGGTGCGACCAACGACAACATTCTGAAGACGGTGCTGTTGCTGCAGTTCGCAAGAGGCCAGAAATGGTTCGACACGCTGGGCGACGGGGGCACGGGGATCGTGAGTCTCCTGCTCACGGTCCCGTTCGTCCTGTTGCTCGGATTCGCCGGGCAACTCGCGGACCGGCGATCGAAGAACCGGATCATCACGGCGACNCGGCTGGCCGANGTNCCGATCGCNGGACTGGCACTCTACGGATTCTGGATCGACAGTCCCTGGANGGTTCTGGTCGCCTACACCTTGCTGGCGTCGGAGTCGGCGTTCTTCAGTCCGTCCAAATACGGCTCGATTCGCGAGATCGTGGGCGATGAGCGGCTGAACGAGGCCAACGGCATCGTCAACCTGAGCACCAACATCGCGATCCTCTTCGGAATCGGAATCGGTGGNCCGNTGCTGCAGTGGTCCGAGCACGCGGTGGGCGTCGTCCTGCTCCTNTTCGCGTTGGTGGGGCTCGGCTCGAGCCTGATGATCCGCGGACTCGTTCCGCAGCAGCCGGAGTTGAAACGACGCCTGAATCCTTTCTCNCCGTATCTCGANGCGATTCGTTCCATGCGTCCGGGGCTCATCTGGTCGGCGGCGCTGGCGTGGGCGTGGTTCTACGCGGGTGGGATCGTCGTCATCGCGGTGATCCCCGANTATTCGACCCCGCTGGGATTCACGATGACNGAGAGCAGCCTTCTGCTGGCGAGCATGGGACTGGGCATCGGCATCGGTTGTCTGCTGGCAGGGCGGCTTTCGGGCTCCANGATTCGAGGTGNGTTCGTGATCCGNGGCGGTTTCGTGTTCGGCGGGATCTTCCTCGTGCTGGGCGTCACGCCCATCACCATGCTNGGNCTNCCCTTGCTCGGGGCGGCCCTCTTCTCCGCCGGCATCGCCGCNGGGTTCTACCTGATTCCACTTCAGGCGATCCAGCAGCTCTGTTCCGCGCCGGGCGAGCGGGCACGGGTCCTCGCGACCGCGAACGCGATTTCCTTCCTGCTCATGTCCCTCGCCTCGGCCGGTTACTGGGCGCTGGTGGCGAAGGCGGAAATGTCCCCGTTCCACACCCTCGTGATCGTGGGTCTTCTGCTGATCGGGATCTCAGGCTGGATCCGCTGGGGAGGAGGGCGAAGAATTCTCACCGCAAGAATGCCTGCGTCGGGCCGGGCGGACGGGGAATGATCCCCTCGATCGGGATCTTTCGACGGTCCGATGGGTCGTCGACCGATAGAATGTGCTCCGCGCCGGAGTGGCGGAATTGGCAGACGCGACGGATTCAAAATCCGTTTCCCGCAAGGGAGTGTGGGTTCGAGTCCCACCTTCGGTATTGACGACCTTCCGTGACGCTGGAGGTCGAGCACCCTCGGATCGCGGCCCTCGGGCCGAAGGAGTCAGGGCATGGGATACGTTCTGGGAATGTTCGTGGTCATCACCACCCTGGCGATCGCCCTCGTTGCGATCTACATGATCTACAGCGATCCCAAGGTCCGCGACGAGCATTGAACCCGTACCTCGGCTTCGTTCCATCGGATCGATCGTTGGTCTGCGAAAGGGATGTCGATGCACCCGAAAGATCGACTTGAAGTCTCGGGGGAAGCGGTTGCGCGGCTTCCCCTCGTGCTCTGGGAGACCGATCTGGAAGGCCGGCTTCTCAGGCCGCCGTCGGGGGGCGGCGTGGCTCGCCCCGAAGCCGCCGCCGATGGTCTGGTCGACGTTCTCGAGTCGGACGTTCGCCTCCGGGATGCGGCCCGAGCCGCGATCGAGGGGGCGACCAGCGCCTTCGAACAGCGTGTGGGCGAGAACGTCTACCGGGTAAGCATCGGTCCTCTTCGTGATCAGACGGGGCGAATCATCGGCGCCAGTGGCGTCGGCATCGATGTGACCGCGGAACGAACCGCGATGGACACCGCGGACGCGAGGGACCAGCAGATCCGCCTTCTGGTCGACACCGCGCTCGACGCCGTGATCACCTGTGATCCGGAAAGTCGGATCGTCGTCTGGAACACGGGCGCGGAGCAGCTCTTCGGCTGGTCGCAGGCGGAGGCCGTCGGAAAACGATTGACCGAGACGATTATTCCGCCCGAATTCGTCGAGGCGCACGAGCGTGGAATGGTCCGCTTCATCGAGACGGGCGAAGGCCCGGTCCTCGGAACCCGGATCGAGATCGAGGCGCAGGATCGGAACGGTCGTCGATTCCCCGTCGAACTCTCGATCAATCCGATTCCGACGTCCTCCGGTCTGTCCTTCAGTGGCTTCATTCGGGACATCTCCGCCCGGAAGGCGAGCGAACGTGCGACCCGCGAGGGCGAAGAGCGGCTTTCTCTGGCGCTGGATGCGATCGACGCGGGCGCGTGGGACTATACCCTCGCGTCCAACGGCCGACTCGAAGCGTCGACGGTCTCGTCCCGAACCACGGCGATTCTCGGGCCGGATGCGAATCGAAAGCCACCGGATCGGGCTTCCCTCCATCCGGAGGATCGCCAGGAGGTCGCGGATCGCTGGGCGTCGATCTGTTCCGGACGGGCCGAGGAATTCACCGTCGAGTACCGACTGCACACCGAGGACGGACGAACGCTCTGGATGAGCGAGCACGGACGCGCCTTCGAGTCGGATGAAGAAGGCGCTGCGCGACGCGTCGTCGGCGTGATCTCGGACATCTCGCGTCGACGCGCCATGGAGGAGACCCTTCTCGCCACGCAGAAGACCGATGCGCTGGGCGCGATCGCGGGCGGATTCGCGCATGATCTCAACAACGTGCTCGCGGCCATCCGTGGTCACGCGTCTCTCGCGAGTCTCGAGGCGGGCATTCCACCCGAGGTGTCGGAGTCGCTGGAGGTCATTCAGGCCGCGGTGACCCGAGGGCGATCACTCACCCAGAACATGATGATGCTGGGCAGTCCCACCCGGATCCGCCGAACCGTCGTCGACGCCTCGAAGATCTGTCGCGAGACGCTCGCCCTGGTCCGGCCCGCGGTCCCGGCGAGCATTTCGATCAGCGAGCGGTTCGAGGCGGGCGAACACCGAATCCTCGCCGACGGAAATCAATTCCAGCAGGCGGTTCTGAATCTGGTCGTGAATGCCCGCGACGCGGTCTCTGGTTCGGGGAGCATCGAAGTCGCCATCGATCGAATGCCCGCGACCACGGATGCCCCGCCTCGACTCGCCATCGCGGTCCGGGATGACGGCGGGGGAATGGACGATGAAGTCCGGAGGCGGGCGATCGAGCCGTTCTACACGACGAAGGGGCGTGCAGGGAACGGTCTGGGGCTCGCGATGGTCAAGAACTTCGTCGAAGGCTGCAAGGGGACCCTCGAGATCGAATCGACCCCCGGCCGGGGAACCGTCGTCTCGCTCGTGCTGCCGGAGGTGGAGGCCGCCGTGGATCAGGGTGGATTCAACGCCGCTTCGAGTGGCGCCGCCCGGTCCGCGAGTCGCGTGCTGCTCGCGGAGGATCACCCGTTGCTCCGACCGATGCTGCTCGAGGCGATGACGGTGGGAGGCTTCGAGGTCCGCCACGCCGCCGACGCCTCGAAGGCCCTCGAGATCGCGGATTCATGGTCGCCGACGGTGCTCGTGCTGGACGTGAATCTTCCCGGCGACACCGGCGATGTGATCGCCGCGAGAATCCGCGAGCGACGTGGCGAGGACGTTCCGGTGGTCTTCATCACCGGGAACAACGACTTCGAGGCGCCGGAATGGAAGGCGATGAAGCTTCTTCGAAAGCCTTTCGGGCTCGACGAACTCATGACCGCGATCGATCAGTTGATCACGGACTGAACGAGGTGGCCGTGCGACATTCAGGGCGGGTCGGAAGTCGCGGGGGAGTCCGCGGCATCGGTCACCGCTTCCGCCCGCTTCTCGAACATCATCAGACGCTGCCACGGCAGCCCCTCGACCCGGCTGTCGACGAGTCGGAATCCGGCCGCCTCGTATTCGAGCCGGGCCTGCGCCTCGGTCATGGTGTGAAGCGGCTTGATCGGCACGTTCGGATCACCGGCGCGATATTCGACGAGCGCAACCCGGCCGCCGGGGCGCAGGGCGCGATGCATCGATCGCGTCATCTCCCAGGGGTGATCGAATTCGTGGTAGACGTCGACGAGCAGGATCAGATCGACCGACGCCGGCGCGAGCCCGGTGTCGTCGATTCGCCCGAGGACCGGTTCGACATTCTCGATCCCTTCCCGGCGGAGGCCCTCCCCGAGGATCCGGAGCATCTCCGGCTGGATGTCGGTCGCATAGATTCGTCCGGTGGGGCCGACCCGGGGGGACATTCGACGTGTGAAGTATCCGGAGCCGGCGCCGATGTCCGCCACCGCCATGCCCGGACGGAGGCCGAGCATGTCGACGAGCAGATCGGTTCGTTCCTCGCGTTCACGTTCGGGACGCTCCAGCCAGCCGGCGGCGAAATGCCCCATGACCTGGGCGATCTCTCGATCGAAGTAGGCGAGGCCGATCCCGTCGCGGGTGGCCTTCATCGACCGGTACACCGGCCCCCGGGTCCCCGCATCGGCGGCGTCGATCGGCTCGAGCCGGAGCAGCACGGCGATCGTCTCGTCCGGATTCAGCGTTGGCTCCAGTGGAATCCGCCGACGACCACCGTCCAGTTCTCGAACCTCCGCCTCGGCGAAGGGCGCGGCGAGGATCGGCGAGAACGCGTCGGTGGTGATCGTCGCATCCACCTCGAAACGAGCTCCGCTTCGATCACGCCGGCGTCCCAGCGTTCGTTCCCGGGCCCGCTCGAAGGTGATGCGGTATCGACCGGCGTCGTCCTCGACGTCGGGGACGACCACCGTGAGTTCGAATTCCCCCCCGGTGGATCCCGCGAGAGAGGGCATGCTCGCCGATTCGGTCGGATCGTCGAGGCTGGGGCGGGCGAGCACCATGACCGCCGGTGAGGATTCGAGTCGGACGAGGATGTCCGGGGAAACCGGTCCGGACTCGAGGAGTTCGAGGATGTCTTCCGCATCCGGGTGTGCTCGCTCGATCTCAAGCACGACGGCCCGCACCCGCGCTGGCGGAACGACGGCCCCGACCAGTTCGGCGTGGGCGCTCCGAACCGCGTCGATGGCGGTCGGGGTGCCGCGGGCGACGAGCCAGTCCCGGTGCCGCTCGACGGTCCCGTCGGGTCCCGCCGCCTCGGCGAGCAGGAACAGGGCGATCTCGGCGGGATCGACTCCGGATGAACGGGTTGAATCGACCGGAAGGCGCCGAAGGTCGAACATCGCCACCGCCTCCGATGCCTCCGATGCAGGCGTGGACGTACTGATGTCGGACGCCGGAATCGACGGCGTCGGCGGCGTGGTGGCCACTTCCGGGACGCCGGGCGGGGCGGCCTCGGCCGCGACGGGGCTCGACGGAGCTCCGAAGAGGAGCAAGGCGAGCACCAGCTTCGAGACGATCGAGGCGGTCGGTCGGCGCCGGAAATGGCGGGGCATGGGCGGACTCCATCGATGGGAAGGCTGGACAGTGCCGTTCGATTCGATCACGGTATTGCCTTTCGAAACCAGGGTCGATTCGAGATCCGGTGAGGAGTGGTTCATGTGTGGACGATACGCCCTCGATCTCGGCGGCGGCGAACTGGCGGACCTTCTCGGGTGCCTCGACGGTACGGGGGGTGTCTTCGCGGCACGATGGAACATGGCGCCATCCACCCCGGCACCGATCATGGTCGCTTCCCTGGACGGACGCCCGCGACTCCAGGTGACGCGATGGGGCATCCTGCCGCCGTGGCGGGAGGGTGGGCGGCCGGGGCGACCGCTGATCAACGCCCGGGCGGAGACCGTCTTCGAGAAACCCGCATTCCGATCGGCGGCGCTGAATTCGCGATGCGTCGTTCCCGCCCGGTGTTTCTACGAATGGCGCCGATCCGGCCGGCACCGCGAGCCGTTCGCGATCGAACGAGTCGACGGGACGATGATGTGTTTCGCGGGAATCTTCGAACCCCACGGCACGGCACCCGGATTCGCGATTCTCACCACCGGCGCGAACGCCACGATCGCGGGAATCCACGATCGGATGCCGGTGCTTCTGGACACGAGGGACGTGATGGAATGGCTCGAGCACCGGGATGGAGACGATGACGCCGGAACTCGACTGGGTCGGCTTCTTCGCTCCGCACCCGCCGACCTGGTGACGGTCCGTCCGATCGGCGATCGCGTGAACGACGTCCGGCATGAAGGGCCCGAACTTCTTGATCCGCCGGTACGGGAAGACGGGCTTTTCGGACCGACCGGTTGCTCCGATGATCCCGACGCTGGATGATGCATCGATGACCGCGACCCCGGTGTCGACAATCTCGAATTCACCACGACTGGTCATGGGGATGCCGCGCGGTGGAACCACCGCGATGATGCGGGCCCTCAATGCGGATCCGCGGGTCGCGGCCTTCGGCGAATCACTCTTCTGGGGCCGGGGCTGGGTGGTACCTGACGAATCCGGGGGACTCGATGCGGCCGGACTGGAACGGGTGGCGTCGCTTCTGGAGAAGAAGGCCCTGATGCCCCGCGGGGAACCGGGCGGACTGTCCGAAGACGGTCGGGACATCTCGGCGGCGGCGGCGAAAGCGGTCCGAGGACTTTCGCCGGGCGTGGACCCGGTGACCGTCTTCGCATCGATCGGCGAGGCGATCGCCCGGCATGCCGGACGCGCGATCTGGGTCGAGAAGACGCCGCATCATCTTCAACATCTGGCGCGCATCTTCGATGCGATGCCCGAAGCGAAGGTGTTGGTGATGGTTCGGGAACCCGAAGCGTTCCTTCGCTCCTACAAGCACCAGGGCGACCGAAAACCACCCGAGATTCGAGCGCGATTCCACCGTCTCTATCACCCGATGCTCGCCAGCCTGGTCTGCCGCCGCACGCTGGAGGAGGCGATGCGGGCCGTCGCCGGCTGGCCGGATTCGGTGATGCTCGTCCGGCTCGACGAGGTTCGAGCCGATCCCCGCGGGGTCATGGCTCGAATTCGTCGACATCTGGAACTTCCAGATTTCGAAGATGATGAATTCGAACGTTCGAACTCGAGCTTTGAAGGCAGCGCCACCTCCCCGAAGCCCTTGGGGGCGGCCGAGATCATCTGGCTCCGTCTGTTGACCGGACGGATCTCGAAGGCGATGGGTCTCCCGGTCCCGACTCGACGAATCGCACCGATTCGATTCCTGGCCTCGGCCATTGGATTGATTCCCTGGTCGATTCGAAACTGGAAGACGATCAGTCGGCTCGACCAGCACGGTATTCGGGGCATGATCCGACGCTGGCTGCGATGACGGGGCGGCGTGCTCGGATGAAGCCGGGCTGGACGCCGTGATTTTCGGGTTGACACGGGCCGGCCGAAAGATACCCTAACAAAAGCCGATCAGAAGCGGTCAGAGCGTCGGACCGGCTCCGTTTTGAAAGCGGAAACGGATCGCCGCTGGTGTGAGGCTCTCGGAGCCCCGGATCTGCCCGATCTGATCGGATGTCACGCAATGGACGCGCGGCGAAGTGGACGTGCGGCGAAGGCCCTGGACGGCCATGTGATCAAGGGTGTCCGACGTGTTCGCACGTCGGCGAAGCGTATTCAACGCGATGGATTTCGCGGGGCTGTGGTTGTGGAGACGACATCGGATGGCATCAAGCGGATTCGGACGACAACACGAGCATGGCCGACTTGCCGCGCCGGATGTGATCCAATCGGACACCTCGAAAGAACCGATCGGATCCGACCGACCGGTCGAAGCAGATCGAACCGCAGGATCAGGCCGCGCTGAAATCAAAAGGATTCAGGAAGCGATCGACCGGCTGGTCGTCGGTGGCGGGGGACTCGATCGCCAGGATCGACTGCTCGCCCGCTGGCGTCTCGAGACGGCTTCCGGCATCGACGAGGGGCATGGCGATCCCGAGGCGGATGGGCGCGTCGCGGATGAGGTTTCCTTCATCGAAACCGAAGACGATTCGACGCATGGGCGGCATGCTGGTCTCGAGACGCGAGCGATCGCGCTGGAACGGGTTCCCACGGGGTGTGACATGGTCGATGCCGGTATCGGCGGCGGGCTGATCCGTCATGGAATGCACGAATGGCTCGGTGATCCGTTCGCCGTTCCAGCAGAAGCTTCGACGGAACGGATCGCGGGTGACTGGGTCCCGTGCCTTGGCCCGGTGATCGGCATCCTTCACCGCCTCCGAAACGAACACGACGCCCTCGGGCGAGCATCCCCCAACATCGCGTGGATCGGTCGGCGATGTCTGCCCGGACCTTGGAATCTCGTTCCCAGGCGTCCCAGCGGGACCGTCGACGCCCCGGTCACGGATCATGGTGAAGACGGCGTGCCGATCTCGCCTTCGAATCCACCGCGCGGCGTCGATGCTCGATTGATCGACCGGTCCATCTTCATCCTTCCGGACGAAGACGACCGGGCATCGAGACGCTGGTGCCTGGAGACCGCAATCCGAACGCCGGCGATCGATTCGGTGGTCGTCGATGGAAGCGCCTTCGACGCCCTCGACAGCCGCAGAATTCAACTGGGGCTGCTCGAGCGACAGCGCCGGGGGGAGTCATCGCTGCTGGTGATGGTGGTCCGCCCTCCCCGCGACGTTCGACTTCGATCGTCCGCTTCGACTCGATGGTTGATCACGCCGGTGCCGAGCACCCGGCACGCATCACCGGAAGACGTCACGCCCGTCCGGGATTCGAGACGTTGGCGACTTCGTCTGGTCCGCTGCCGCATGCCTCAGTCGGCTCCCATCGAAGGGGAATGCCTCGAGGGGTTCGTTTCCGACGACTGGCCGATCGAGGACCACATGCGAGGGACTCGCGTCGAGGAACGCGACCGTTCCGAGGTCGAGTCATCGATTGAAAGGGAAGATGATGATTCGAAGATTCGCTTCGATCAGACTGCCGAACCTGCCCACGGATCTGGCGAGGCGGCGACATCGGCGCCGGTCGGAAAGAAACCCGGCGGACTCTTTTCGGAACCGGACTCGCGGCCAGGTCATGAATCGTGCCGATGGACTCCACATGCTCCGGGACGGCGTCGTCGAGCACGTACTGGTGGTCGATCTCCGACACAACGTCCAACGGGTGATCGACTGCTGTTCGAATTCGGCGCAGCTGGGTGTTCGTCGGATGATGACGCTCGCGGAGGCACGGGCGCTCATGGCCTCGACCCCTTCGAACGGGTTCCGCCCGGAATCGACGTTGCAGTCGCCGTCGACACCTCGACGTGATCGCGCCGATCTGCGGCGACTTGCGACCGCCTGTCTCCGCTTCGCGCCGGTCACCGTGGTCGACGGGGAAGCTGGAATCCTGCTCGATCTCTCCGGCTGCCGTCGGCTTCTGAAGCGAAAGGGGGGCGAGACGGGGCTGTTGGATCGAATGGAGCGATGCTTCACGCGCCACGGCTTCACCTTTTCCATGGCCATCGCGGACACCGCGGTGGCCGCGCGGGCCTGGGCCGGATACCGGGACGCCTGGCGGCCGTACGACGTGCGTCACGACGTTCACGAACGCCGGACGAGGGACCGGATGTCCGCGACCCTGGTCGATGGGACGCCGTCTTCGGACCACCGGATCATTCCTTCCGGTGAACACGCGGATCGTCTTGCCGGACTTCCCGTCGAAGCGATCGATCTCGATTCCGACACGCTGGAATCGCTGCGTGCGGTCAACGTGAGACTGGTGGGGGAACTTCGCCGGCTTCCGCGGGCGGCCTTGCCGGCTCGATACGGGGCGGCCGTGCTTCATCGAATCGATCAGGCGACGGGTCGGGCGCCGACGATCCTCGATCCGGTGCGTCCGCCCGAGGCCGTTTCCGTACGACGGGAATTCGATGGCCCCGTTCGGTCTCGAGAGGCGATCGAACTCGCGATCGCGGATCTCCTCAAGGATCTCCGACAACGGCTCGGAAGAATCGAAGCGGGGGCGTGCGTGGTTCGATTGAAGGCCGAACGCCCGATGACCGACGACTGGATCGAAGTCGTGGAACCACGACGACCGACCCGTCGCCGCGGGCGGCTCTGGACCATGCTCCAACCGGCGATCGAACGAATACCGCTGGATGAAGGCATCGACGCCCTCGAACTGGAGGTTCCGCGACACCGTCGACTCGCCCATGAATCCTCACCGATGATCCACTCGGCCGGACCGGGGCAAGGCGTCCGGGGTGTCGAGCGGATCGACGTCGAAGCGACCGAGTTCATCGAGGCCGTGCAGGCCCGGTTCGGTCCCACCACCGTCCAACGGATGTCCGCGTCGTCCGGTCACGTGCCGGAGGACGAATCCCGGATCGTCTGCGTCGACGGAACGCCATCGGACANGAGTGGTCCGCACGCGGCGAAAACCGCCACGGCACTCGGTGGCGAAGTACGGCCGACGGTCATCCATCGGCCACCGATTCCGATCGAGGTCCGATGCGACGACGGCATTCCCGTCTCCATGTTTCGGGAGGGGACACCGTACTCCGTGGGATTCGCTCGAGGTCCCGAGCGAATCGGGGCGCCCTGGTGGCGGTCGCCGGGACGCGATGGCGTTCGGGACGGCGCACTCCTTCGGGAACATCGTCGTGACTACTGGCGTCTCGAACTGGAATCCGGCACCTGGGTCTGGGTCTTCCAGGCGTCATCCGATCGACGATGGTTCCTCCACGGGACGTGGGCCTGATCTCATGCCGGACCAGCCTCCCGACAAGTTCCAGGTGCATCCCTGGCGACGGCGTGCCAGATCGACGCCCGGCCCGGCCGCCGCCCCGGCTTTCGACGATCGTGGCGCCTTCGCCGACCTGGTGGTTTCAAGCAACTTCTCCTTTCTTCGCGGCGCAAGTCATCCGGAGGAACTGGTCGCGGCGGCCGCGGCGCTCGGCGCTCCAGCCATGGGACTCACCGATCGCCACACGGTCTCCGGCATGGTGCGTGCCCATCTCGCGGCCCGCGAGGCGGGGATCCATCTGGTTCCCGGCGCCCGAGTCGAGTTGTGGCGGGACCGAAAGGCGGGGGCCGCGGGACTGGAATGGGAACGACGTGATCCCCTCACGCCGCCGGCGGATCGGATCGAAGTCGCGATCCATGCGCTGGATCTGGATGGATGGCGGACGCTCTGCCGGCTGCTGACCATCGGAAAACGAACCGCACCGAAGGGGCATTGCCTGCTGACCGTGCACGATCTGCTCCAGCATCACGACGGAATCGCCGTCACCGTGCTCCCCACCNGGACGATCGATCGCTTTCGAATCGAAGTGATCGAAGGCCTGGCGACGCTCGGTGATCTGAAACGGCGTGACGCCCTCTCGCTCGGCGTGCAGCGGCTGGGCGGTGCCGACGACGACCTGCACGTCGATCGGATCGCGGATCTGGGGCGACGTCTGGGCGTTCCGTTGCTCGCCCAGAACGACGTGCATCTCCATGCCTCGGAACGCCGGTCCGTCCAGGACGTCCTGACCTGCATCCGACTGGGATGCGTCATCGAGACCGCGGGCCGACGGCTCTGGCCGAATGACGAGCGACGTCTTCGAAACGGCACCGCGATGACGGCTCGTTTTCCCGATCATCTCGATGCCGTCGATCGGTCGCTGGAGATCGTGGAACGAAGCCGGGCCTGCCGTCTCGATCGACTTCGGTACGAGTATCCCGCGGAGGTCGTTCCGGAGCGGCGGACGCCGATGGAGCATCTTCGCGATCTCGTCGAACGCGGCGCTCGAACGCGATTCGGTCCGACCACGCCGGCGTCGGTGCGCCGGCAGCTCGAACACGAGCTCGAACTCATCGAGGAACTCGATTACCCGCGATACTTCCTCACCGTGGAGGATCTCGTCCGGTTCGCCCGGTCGCGATCGATTCTCTGCCAGGGGCGTGGTGCGGCGGCGAATTCCGCGGTGTGCTACTGCCTGGGGATCACCGCCGTGGATCCCACCCGGATCGACATGCTCTTCGAGCGTTTCATCAGCCGCGAGCGAGACGAGCCTCCGGACATCGACATCGATTTCGAACACGAACGTCGGGAGGAGGTTCTCCAGTACGTCTACGAAAAGTACGGACGGGATCGAGCGGCCCTCGTCGCCGAAGTGGTGACCTTCCGAGGGCGAAGCGCGATCCGGGAGGTCGCCACGGTGCTGGGGCTCTCCCGGGATCTCGTGGATCGGCTCGCCACCGACATCGAATGGTGGATCGACGGCGTCGCGGATCGGGAACGAGTCCGTGAACTGGGCCTCGATCCCGACGATCCGACGATTCGCCGGATCTTCCAGATCGCGGAAGCCATGCTCGGATTCCCACGCCATCTGTCCCAGCATGTCGGCGGATTCGTCATCACCGACGGTCCGCTCTGGGAGATGGTGCCGGTCGAGAACGCGGCGATGGCGGATCGAACCGTGATCGAATGGGACAAGGACGACGTCGACGCGATGGGCATGCTCAAGATCGACTGTCTCTCGCTCGGCATGCTTTCGTGCATTCGCCGAACCATCGATCTGATCAACGAGGATCGTTCCGGAACCGCCGCCCCGGGGGGCAGCGGTGGGATCGATCCCGGAATGAATCGATCCCGGCTCGAATTCCATGCGATTCCCGCCGAAGATCCCGACGTCTACGAGATGTTCTCGCGGGCCGACACCCTCGGCGTGTTCCAGATCGAATCGAGAGCCCAGATGTCGATGCTTCCGAGGCTTCGACCACGGTGCTTCTACGATCTCGTCATCGAAGTCGCGATCGTCCGGCCGGGGCCGATCCAGGGCGACATGGTGCATCCGTATCTCCGCCGCCGGGACGGCGAGGAGATACCGCCGTACCCCGATCGAGCAGTGCGACGGATTCTCGAGAAGACCCTCGGGGTTCCACTGTTTCAAGAACAGGCGATGGCCCTGGCGGTGGCCGCCGCGGGTTTCACCCCGGGTGAGGCGGACGAGCTGCGACGCGCCATCGCGGCCTGGAAACGAAAAGGGGACGCGATCGCCNCCTTCGGGGAACGACTGCAGGCCGGGATGGCGGCCCGCGGATACGACCGGGTGTTCGCCGAACAGGTGTTCACCCAGATCCGCGGATTCAGTGGGTATGGCTTCCCCGAATCCCACGCGGCCAGTTTCGCGCTGCTGGTGTACGCCTCCGGCTGGCTGAAGTGCCGGGAACCCGCGGCATTCGCCGCGGCGCTGGTCAACAGCCAGCCGATGGGTTTCTATGCACCAGCCCAGATCATTCGCGATGCACGCGAGCATGGCGTCGAGATCCGGCGCCTGGACGTGCAGGCGTCCGACTGGGACTGCACGCTCGAGCGCACGAAGGCACGTCCCTGGGACGTCGTCGATTCCGGGGCCGGCGCCGCGCGGCCTTTCACACGACGCTCCGTCGCGGTCGACCAACCCGCGATCCGGCTGGGACTGCGCCTGGTTCGCGGTCTCGCCGAATCCGAGGCTCGAATGATCGTCGATGCGATTCGCCGTGACGGTCCGTTCCATTGTCTCGACCTGCTTCGTCGGGCGAGCGGCGCTTCCGCGGGAACGTTTCGCCGCCTCGCCCGCGCGGATGCCTTTCGTTCGCTCGGAATCGATCGGCAACAGGCCCTGTGGCGACTTCAACGCTGGAATGACGATGATCTGCCGCTCTTCGAGCAGGAGTCGGAAATCGGCGCAAACCTCGTTGAAGACCATCGGCGCCAAATCGCTTCGAAGAACGAACGGAGCGAGGCGGGGGCCGGGGCCGGAAATCCCGGCTCGGATGAACGTGGTGATCGCGTCGATGCGATTCGTCGATCCGAGGGAGGCGGAATCGAGGAACCACCGGCGTCCCTGCCGCGGCCGACCCCGCTTCAATCGATCGTCGACGACTACGCGTCGTCGGGATTGTCGGTCGATCGACATCCGATCGCCTGCATGCGTCCGGACCTGGCGACGCTGGGGGTGAGATTCGCATCGGAGATGCTGGACGCAGGCACGTGTCCGAGCGGGACGCGGATCTCGGTGGCGGGGGTGGTCCTCGTACGACAGCGTCCGTCGACCGCGGGCGGAATCGTCTTTGTCACGCTCGAAGACGAGACCGGGATCGCGAACCTGATCGTGAAACCGCGGGTGTACGCCCGGCACCGGAGAACCATTCGACATGCCGGAATCCTGATCGCGGATGGTCGGATCGAGCGTCGTCACGATGTGGTTCATCTGGTGGTCTCCCGGACCCGCGAACATCACCCCGGAGGGGCGGCGATCCGAAGCACGGGACTGCGGAGTCGTGATTTCCACTGAGCCTCTCGACCCCCGTCGCGATGCGGTTGCGGTGATCCGTCGCCGTCACGACCGGTATCACCGGACCAGATCGACCATGTCATCCCGAACCGTTTCGAAATCGCTTGCCACGCCGCCTGACGAAATCAAGCCTTGGGGGTCTGCGGTCCCATGACGGACCGACGGATCGTGATTCAGGGGAGACGGGAAGAACATGAAGGGTCTTTCAACGACATTCGCGTGCATCACCCTCGTCTTCGGCGGGCTCGTGTCCGTGGCGACGGCCGCGGTGAACGGCACCTCCGATTCGGCGAATGCCGCCCATCGCGCCATCATCGATGTTCGCGTCGACGACGCGGCCGCGAGGCGCATCGTCGCCCCCGGCGTCATGGTCAAGGGGGCTCTTCGGTTCGTGGGCGAGCACCAGGATCCCTCCGGCGACTTCAAGATCACCTGGAACTGGACCGCGGATCTCGATCCGACGGGAGACGCCCGACTCGAGGGCAAGGCCTCCGTTCACAATCTGACGGGCGATCGGCATGTGTACGACGTGCGGGCCGCCTTCCTGCTCGATCCGGTGATTTCAACCGCTTCCAGGCTTGGTGGCAGTGTTCGCGTGACGCTGGAGATGGACCAGGCCGGTGGTGTGATCGACGTCCCCATGGGCGAATCGCTCTGGGAGATCGAACTCGACGACACTTCTGCGCGGCGATTGCACACCGGTCCGTTCATGATGGGCGGAGGCGGTGCGGGAACCGCCGTCGCCGATTCGAACTTCGGAGCACCCTGGCCCGGATTCGACGCCCCCGCGATCGAACGCGGATTCACGATGCGTCATCGAGGACGGATCACCTCCGGCGACAAGGCGATCTTCGAGACCGCCCTCGTCATCGGAGGCGATCCGGCGCACTTCGTACAACGCCGTGACGTCGAATCGCCGGTCCGCGTCGATGACGGCGAAAACGGTCGCCGGGTGATCGAAGTCGGAAAGACGAATTCGGCTCGAGGCATGCGGAATGATCAGCGGAATCGAGGTCGCGGAACCGCATCGTCCGGCGGCAGTGGCGGTGTCTCGAAGACCGGACGAAAGCGCCGCGTTCCCGCGAGGATCCTGCCGCGCACCTGAGTCATGCTCGAACGACGGTTGGACCTGCCCGGCTCCAGCCTGCTCCCAGGGACCCGTCCCGATGCCCGTCCCGCATCGGGACGGGTCCGCTTTTGGATCTGCCGGTCAGGGCCGCACGGTGCCACGACCGATCATCTGGATCGAGGTGATCGGCAGGCCGAAGCCGACGATCGGTTCGCTCGATTCGAGTCGATACACCCAGCCTGCGGGGTAGCCGAGCACGCGACCGTGATTGAACGGCGCGAAGTCGTAGGCGATCCCGACCCGGCGGTTCATGTTCTTGATCGTTCCGAACCATCGCCACGGCCGGGCGATGTCGGCCTGTCGCAGACCCTGCCCCCGCATCTCGAACGGATCGAACGGGACCCACCCGGCACCCGGAAGATGGAATTCCGCCCAGCAACAGAGGGTCCGTCGTCCCTTGGGACGCTTCGAATCACCGGAATCACCGTCACCGGAGTGGATGCCGATCACCGGCCGTGCGGGAATCCCCGCCGCCCGGAGGACGGCGACGCAGGCACAGACCATGTCCGCGGGCGTGACCTGGGTGGCGGCGGTCGTCGCCACGGCGCCCTGCAGTTGGAATCCGACGATCCGTCCGTCACCTTCGCGATAGAGCGATCCGCCCTCGACGTTTCGGAACTGCAGGATCGTGCTGCGGACGAGCTCCTTGGCCGCGACGTAGATCGGCGTTCGTCGCAATCGCCCGTCCGTCGTCTTCTCGATGAACGTCTTGAATACCGCATCGTCGGACTGGATGATCTCGCTCGCCGCGAGGTACGGACGCACGGATTCGGGCCATTCTCTCGGCCAGGTCACCCGCGAGGCCGCCGCCTCGTCCACCGCGACGGCGAACGCGATCGCCGGCCAGGTGACTCGAGTCGAGATCGCGGCCGTCGATTCGCCCTTGGGAAGGGTGAGCGTCACCCGCTGTTGCCCACTGGCCGGATCACCCTCGATCTGGAGGCCCGGGGGCACCGGCGTTCCATTGATTCGAACCGAGGCTTCGAGGCCGCGGAGATCGGCGACCACCGTGGTGTCGACCGTCGCGACGTTCATGGCGATCGCACCGCCCGCCATCAGGAATCGTTCCGTTCCGAAATCCACCGAGAGCCCGACGGTGTAGCCCCGCGGGTTGCTGCGATAGAGCGGCGGATTCGGTCGCCCCGGCCAGGGGTCGGCGTCCTGCGCCACCGTGCCGGGCACCGGGGCATGGACGGGGTTCGAGGGTGCCGAGGCGGACGTGGTCGGTCCGAGGAACGTCGCCGCGATGATCAGGCCGATCGATCCATGCATGGGACGCACTCCTGGGTTCCGGGCCGGAACGGGGTCGGGATGGCATTCGATCGAAGCCGCGACGCGGTTCCCGCGTTCGCGACGCCGGCTCATCCGAGCACCGACCGAATGCCCGTCGGGAAGAAGACGTAATACAGCTCGTTGAGGAATTTCGCCAGCACGAGATTGATCACGATGATCGCGAGAAAACTGGTGACGAAGGCGCTGGTGGCGGCTCGACCCACGCCGCTCGCGCCACCGACGCAGTTGAATCCACGCCAGCACGAGACGAGTCCGATGGCGGCGCCGAAGAAGACGCTCTTGAGGAGCCCCGCGGCCGGATCCCACCAGTGGACAACGAGTCCGGTGTAGTACCAGTAGTCGGCGGTGTTCACGCCGAAGAGACCGGTCAGGATGGCCCAGGCGCCCCACACTCCGAGCGCGTTCGAGTACATGGTCAGAATCGGTGTCATCACCACGCATGCCACGAATCGCGGTACGACCAGATTTCGGACCGGATCCACGGACATCGCCTGCATCGCATCCAGTTGTTCGGTGACCCGCATGGTGCCGAGCTCGGCCGCGAGGGCGCCACCGACCCGGCCCGCGACCATCACCGCGGCGAGCACGGGGCCGATCTGTTTCACGACGCTCGAGTTGATGATCCCACCCATGCGGTCCGCCATCCCGAGGGCGTCGAACTGGGCGAACCCTTCGAGCGCGAGGATCATGCCGATGAACATGCCCGTCGTCGCCACCACCGGAATGCTCGCGACGCCCACCGTGAAGATCGGCGGTGCGATGTGACGCCTGCTCAACCAGGATCGCGGACTTGCGACGGTCCAGACGAGGACGGACAGCGAGAACCGCGTGAAATCACCGACCGGGGCGAGCAGTCTGACGATCAGCGCTCCAAGCCAGGCCGGCAGGATCAGTGCGATTGGAAGTGGGGGATTCGTCATCACGGAGAGCGTATGACGGATCCTCCGGGTCCGGGGCTCGCGGATGCGGCAATCCCACAATGAAACACGGGGCGGCCCGAAGGCCGCCCCGTGNANTTCAGCNNATNNNTCCGAACNNGATCAGGGGCAGGGGCCCCAGNCCNCGAGCAGGAGACCGACGTCGGCACCGTTGACGGTACCGTTGCCGTCGAGATCCTCGGGGCAACCCGGGCACGGGCCCCAGGCGGCGAGGATGAATCCGAAGTCCGCACCGTCGACGACGCCATCGCCGTTGAAGTCACCGGTGCAGTCGCTGCCACCGCCGCATTCGAGATCGGCTTCGACGTCCACGACCCAGTTGACATCGGGGAAGCCGATGTCGATCAGGTTCGTGAAGGTGGTGAGACCGCACGAGGCACTGAGGATGTAGGTGCCGCTGGAGGAGGGGAGGTTGTTGCCACCGAAGGTCGCGAAACCGTCGGTGCTGGGCTCCATGCTCATCGAGACCACGAGCGTGGAGTCGGCAGGGACGCAGATCGGGGGATCAAAGGAGGCCCGCTGCAGGTTCGCACCGGTGACCGCCACGGTTTCCCGCGTGCCGATCAGCTCGAGGTCGACGCCGGGCTCGACCGGATCGCCACCGTCGGTGTCGATCCAGAGCTGGACCGAGGCCGGAACGATGGAGCCGCCGTTGTTCACGCCGAATTCGACGCAGGACACGGAGACGTCGGAACCGCCAGTGGTGCCGGTCGCGAGATCGAGGGTGACCGCCCAGGTGTTCTCGGTGGTGATACCGCCCGCAGCACAGCTGATGCCGCCTGCGGTGAGTTCAAGACCGGTGTTGGGGGTGATGGACTCGGTTCCACCGGGACACTCGTCGAAACCGGGGCAGCTATCTGCCGGCTCGGCTTCGAGCGAAGCGACGTACTCCGGGAATTCCGGGAGATCGCAGGGGAGGTTTCCGTCGACCACCGGGGCGACGAAGGCACGGTAGGTACCGGCATCGAGGCAGGCGGTGTTGACGTTGGGGCATTCGCCGCTTCCGACCGCGACGATCGCAAGCAGGTCGCCGCACTGGTCGTTGATGATGAAGTTGTCGACGGCGACCCGGCTCCAGACGGTCCAGGTGACGATCGAACGTTCGTCGATCGTGAACTCGTACCAATCGGTATCGCGGACTTCATTCGTCTCGTCGGCGAAGTAGGTGCCGGCGACCACGTCACCGACCGAGATCGACTCGAAGGCGGGGACGTCCATGTTGCAACCACCGTTGGTGTCCTCGCCGCAAGGCTCGGTCTCGGTGGAGGTCGCGGTCGGGTAGTCGCAGGGGAAGCCGGTCACGCCGCAATAGGCTTCGGCGAGGGCGGCGCAGCTGTCGTCCCAGGTGACGTCGCAGCAGAACGGGTCGAACGAGCAGACCGTCGCACTGCAGATGGGATCATCGCAGCCGGGCTCTTCGTGAGGCACGAAGCAGTCGCTGCCCGTGTAGCAGTCGCAGACCACGCCGTCGCAGCCGGCTTCGCCGATGAGCTGCTGGGCCCAGAACTGGGTGTCGAAACCGATCGAGGCGTAGGTGACGAACTCCGTCAGCCCGCAGTCGTCGGCGCGGATGAAGGTCTGGTTGTCCGGGCCCACGTTGCCGGCGATCGAGGCGAAGCCGTCGGTCGCCTGCGGGATGCCCATCTCCACGACGTAGGTGCCACCGGCGCCGAGGCACAGGGGCGGGTCGAAGGAAGCTTGAAGAAGCACGTTGCCGCTCGCACCCGCGAGTTCGAGGGTGGTCGAGTCGATCAGTTCGAGATCGATGCCCGGGCCTCGCGGATCACCACCATCGGTGTCCACGTAGACGCTGATCGTCGCTTCGAGGGCGGTGGTGTTTCCGTTGGTCGCACCGAACTCGATGCAGCTGAGTTCGAAGTCCTCTCCCGGGAGGAGCACACCGAGGTCGTAGCTCTTCGCGAAGAAGTTGGCGGTGGTGACCCCGGTGTCGGCACAGGAGACGCCACCTTGAGTCAGGTCGAGGCTGCCGGTGTTCAGCACGGTGTCGCAAGACTGTCCGTGGACTCCGGCCGCGAGAATGAGGCCGGCACAGCCTCCGAGAAGTTCGGTTACGCGTCGCATGTCTCTTTTACTCCGGGTTTGCAAAAAAANCNGATGCCCGATTGTAGCGCGGTTCTTCGCAGGTTCCTGCAAAAAGATCCCGATTCACCCGTTCGAAGCGGAGAAAACGACCGCTGAGGAATTCCGGTGACGAAAAGCGAGCCGGGCGGTCGTCATGATCGCCCGGCTCGCGGTCGTTATCGGGTGGACGGTTCACGGCCGCCGAATCTCGCCGATCAGGGGCAGACGCCCCAGACCGAAAGCAGAAGGCCGACGTCGGCACCGCTGACTTCGCCGTCTCCGTTCATGTCTGCCGGGCAGCCGGGGCAGGGACCCCAGGCGGCGAGCAGGGATCCGAAGTCGGAGCCGTTGATTTCGCCGTCCCCGTTGAAGTCTCCCGGGCAGACGTCGCCACCACCGCAGTCGTCGTTGACGATGCCGGGGGTGTCCGCTGCGGGCGGATCGGTACTGGCGGGGTCGAAAGTACCGATGTTCCACACACCGGAGTCGTCACAAGCCCAGACCTGGGCCGGAACGAATGCGTTGTCGTCGATGTCGACGTCCGGACCGATCAGGACGTCGGCGTAGTAACAGTCGCCGTCATCAGGGGTCTCGACGAGGCTCACCGCGTCGATGATCGACTCCCAGGGCGTCACATCGAGCTCGCTGTCGTCGTCGGTGTCGAGGTCCATCCCAGACTCGCCGACGAAGCCGAACACCAGCAGGAAGGTGAGGTTGTCACTGTTCTCGAACGTGAAGCGGCGCACCGTCTCGAGCGAGGCGAGTGTGAACGATTCGGTCGAGACGAGGGCCGTACCGTTCCCGGAGATGGTCACGCCACCGAGGGGCACGGCCACTTCCAGGCTGCCGCAGCCGCCCGCACCGTCGCCGATCACCAGCACGGAGACGCCGTCGAGCGCGGTTCCGGGCTCACCACGAATCTCGATGAACTCGTCGACGTCCGCACCGGGCTGGTCGATCCGGATCTCCGCGATGCGGATCTCCGGGGCATTCCCGAGGGGAAGGCACATGTTCAACGCGTGGGAGACGCACGTCTCATCCCACGAATCGGTCGCACAGAAGGGATCGAGGCTGGTGACCAGGTCACAGCAGACCTCGTCGTCGCAGCCGGCGGAACCGATCTCGAAGCAGTCACCCGCGGCGGAATCCCCGCAGAGCGCGGGCGGAGCCCCACACTCGAGATTCGCGAGACCGGGCGTGTCGACGCCGAGCGCGGGATCGAATGCGCCCCAGTCCCATTCACCGCTCGCACACTTGTAGAGGTGGGCGGGCGTGTAGATGTTGTCCGGGCCGACCTCGATCGCGTCCAGGTAGACGCAGTTTCCGCTGGAATCACCGATCATCGCGACCACGTCGCCGACCGTCGAAGCCCACGGGGTGGCGTCGAGCGTGCAGTCGTTGTCGACGTCGAGATCGCCACCGCGGGCCCCGACGAAGTTCCAGACCAGGGCGGCGGTGAGATTTCCGCCGTCGATGATCTCGATGTCGATCGGATAGTCCGGGGAACCGGTTCCGAGGCTCAGGGTGGGGTCACCCATCACGAAGTAGCCACTGCCCGGGATGGTCTGCCCGATCAGGTTGTACTGGTGGACCACGACACCGTTGGGTTCGCAGCCGTCGGAACCGATGAACACCACGCTCAAGCCGTCGAGGCTCTCACCCGGGTCGCCGATGATCTCGACGTATTCGTCGTCGTCACCACCGGGCTGCTTGGTGCGGAGCTCGTTGATGGCGACCGCCGGCGGATCACCGTCCGCGAGGTAGGCGGTGGCGAGGCTGGCGCAGTTGCTGTCCCATTCCGCGGAGCAGCAGGCGCTGTCCGCCTCGCACACCAGTTCGCAGATCACGATGTCGCTGCAGCCGGGACCGTCGTGGGCCTCGAAGCAGCTGCGGGCGAGTCCACCACAACCGACGGAGTCGCATTCGATGTTCATCGTGCCGGGGGTGTGCTCCTGGGAATAGTCGCCGAAGGAGAATCCGCCGATCGTCCAGTCACCGCTCGGTTCGCATCGGAAGATCCCGCCGGCCGCGTAGATGCCGTCCGGCGGCACCACGACCGCGGCGTAACCCCACTCCGTGGTGGTGGGCGGCTCTTCACAGGTCTCGAGGATCGTCACGCCGTCGACGATCTCGTCCCAGAAGAAGGCGTCGATCACGCCGTCGTCGTCGACATCGATGTCGCCGCCGAGTTCGCCCGTGAAGTTCAGCACGAGGAAGATGGTGACGGTGTCGCTGTTCTCGAACTGCAGATCGTCGAAGATCCCGTCGGGGATTCCCAGGGTGAACGTGCTCTTGGCACCGACGAAGTAGCCTTCGGCGTTGAGCTGGTAGCCGTCGAGGAGCGAGATGCTCTCGATGGCCCCGCTGCCGGCGGCGCCGTCGCCGATCGCAATCACCGCGTACCCGTCGAGGGAGGCGTTCGGATCGCCCTTGAGTTCGAAGAATTCGTCGTTGTCGGCGCCGGAGTGGTCGATCCGGAGTTCGTTCAGGATCAAACCTTCCGGACCACCGCCACCGCCGCCGTCACAGGTCGCGTTGGGCAGACCCGGGGTTTCGTTGACGCCGCCGACCGCATCCGAACCCGGACGCCACACGAGGGTGTCGCTGCAGCGCCAGCCGTGAACCGGCGAGAAACCGGCGATGGGGCCGATGGTGGTGTCGCTGTAATAGAACTCCGAGCCGAATCCGTCCGGGTCCTGATCGGCGAGGACCGCGAGGGAGTCAACGACCGAAATCGCACCCTTGTCGAGAATGCCGTCGGCATTTGCGTCGACGGTGTCGCCCACCATCCCGCCGTAGCCATCGGCGATGAAGAAGGTCAGGTTCTCGCCCGGTTCGAAGTCGAGGTTCGCGATCTGGTCCGCGCCACCAAGCGAATAGCTCGGCGAGGCCAGCAGGAAGATGCCGTCCTCGGGAATGACGCCCGAAAGATCCACGACGATTTCAACGCCACCGTTCTGATCGGGCGGAAAGGCGCCTTCCAGATCGCCGACCACGACGAATTGGAGACCGTCGAGCGAGGTGCCGGGCTCACCGACCAGTTCGACGTATTGATCGACGTCGAGGCCTGGCTGGGCGATGCGGAACTCACTCATCCGAACGTCGGCGATACCGGCGGAAGCAGCACTCGTGGCGGCGACGGCGGTCAGCAGGGCGAGGGATCGGGTCATTGGGTCTATTACTCCTCGAGAGCAATCTCGATGGTGCAGGAATGAAGGAACGCGAGGGAAAACCCCGAAACCGGGGTCGTACTTGTACTAGGGGCGCAGAAATCGCCTGTGGGGATCGGGCGTCCAAGGTCCAATCTAGCCTTGATGGGGGTCTGGATCCCATCGAAAAGGCTAATTCTGCATTTGTTCAGTGATTCCACACCCCTGAGTCTTCGGTCCGAAGCGTAGGAGGGGACCTACCGGACGACAAGGCGTTCATTCCGATTTTCCAAACATCAGCACGCCGGCGTGGCCTGATGGCGACGCCGGCGTGCTGGTCTGTCGGGAGGAAACGCGGGCGATCCCGGTGGGCCGGGTTCGAAGCCGCGGGCGCCCTGCTACTTCAACGGTTCCTCGTCCACCCGCGTGGATGGGGACTCGACCACCTCCACGGCGGTGGACTCCACGATCTCGATGACCGCAGGCATCGGGGTCAGGAAGATCTCGACGCGGCGATTGGTGGCGGAACCACGCTTGCCGTTCTCGGCCACCGGTCGGAATTCACCGTAACCGGCCACCTGGACCCGGTTGGCCGCGATGCCGTCGTTGACCAGCGCGTTCCGCACGGAAATCGCCCGGTGGGTCGAGAGATGCATGTTGGTGGGGTGCTTGGCCCTGGTCTCGGGCCGGCTGATGGGCATGTTGTCGGTGTGTCCGACCACTCGGATCTCGAAGGCCAGCGCATCCTTGGTCTCGAGGATGCCTGCGAGCGCCCCGATCGCCTGCTTGGCCGCGGGGTTGAGCGTGGTCGAGCCGAGATCGAAGGTCAGATCGCTCGAGAAGCGGAGCATGCCGGTGCGTTCATCGAATTCGAGAAGTTGATTCTGGGAAGCGAGGCGTACCAGGGCCGCGTTCAGATCCGCGGGCAGCGGACCGGTGTCCAGACCGCTCACCGTTTCAAGCATCGCCTCGAAGTCGCCGCGAAGCTGCGAGATCTCACCGTTCTGATCCTCGAGCTGCGACATCGCCCGGTCGAGATCGGTGACCGCCTTCTGGAGCTGTCCGCGGAGCATGGATTCGTTCTGCCGCATCGCATCGAGTTCCGACTGCGACTGGACGCTCTGCCGCTCTTCAGCGCGGTAGGCGTTCAGGAGATCGTCGTACTTCTCCTGCGGCACGCAGCCGACGGCGGAGAGAGCGATTGGCGCGAGAAGCAGGAGACGGCGTCGTGGCATCGGTGGGATTCCGGAGAGGTCGAAGCAATCGAAGTCGGAGCAATCGAAGTGAATCGCCGGGACGGTCACCGGGCGACCGTGGCAGGCGTCTCCTAGAGTGTAGATCGAGTGGCGATTCGCTGCCCCGCCACCACCGGAAAGGATCGGCCGAACCGTTGAAACCACTTGAACCCTGCGACACGATCCCCGGGGCCGGGCGATTCCTGCTCAGAGCGGCCGCCGCGATCGATGCGACCCGTGCGATCTCGCCGGCGGCGATCCTCGTGGAGGACGCGCGAATCGTCGCCGTGGAACCGCCGGAGGCCATTGGGGTGCCGGCCGTGGATGGGATCATCGATCTGCCCACCGAAATCGTGTGTCCCGCGATGGTCAATGCGCACGCCCACCTCGATCTGACGACGTTGGGGCCCATTCCCTGCGACGCTGGTTTCGACGCGTGGCTCGATCAGATCCGGGTCCGCCGGCCCGGGGAGGCCGACGACATCGCCGCCGCGGTCCGGGCGGGAATCGCCGCATCGCTTGCCGGCGGGGTCGCCGCGGTCGGTGACATCAGCGGTGATCAGGGGCTGGNCGCCGCGTCGACCCTCGCCGAATCCGGGCTCGCGGGGACTGCGTTCATCGAGTTCTTCGGGATCGGCCGCCGGGCGAAGACGGCGGTCGCGGCGATCCGGGGGCTCGAGACGAACCTGCCGCGGGTCCCCGAATCCCCCGGTTTCCGGCTGGGTATCCAGCCCCACGCGCCCTACAGCTGCGGACCATCCGTCTACGCCGCTGCGGCCGAGACCGGTCGGCCGGTTTCGACCCATCTCGCCGAGACCCCCGCGGAAGCGATTTTCACGACCACCGGGACCGGACCGTTTCTCGAGCTGCTCCAACGCATCGGCGGCATCACCGACGACGCCGGCGTGGTCGGCGTGTCCGGTCGGCATCCCATCGACCAGCTGCTCGAGACCTCGCCCGCCCGTCGCTGGCTCGTCGCCCATCTCAACTATCCCTCGGAGCCAGATGAAGACGACGATGCCCGACATCGCCGATTCGAAGCGCTGGCCCAGGCGGGAATCACCGTCGCGTTCTGCCCCCGTGCTTCGAGATTTCTCGGGCATCCGCAGCCGGGTCGAACCGGCCATCCCTGGCGATCGCTCCTGGAGGCCGGGGTCGACGTGGCGTTGGGGACCGACGGGATGCCCTGTCTGGACACCCCGGATCGCCTCGGAACCCTCGATGAAATCCGCCTGCTGCGTCGAGACGCGCGCGAGGTCGATCCGACGACCCTGATGCGGATGGCCACGACGGCCGGCGCGACGGGGCTGGGGCTCGACCCTCGCGCCTTCACGCTTGCGCCAGGGCCGATCGCCGGCGTGCTCGCGATCACCACCGATCCCGTGCGACCGGTCGAAGGGCTCTTCGAGGGAGGGGACGCCCCGCGGTGGCTGCTCGGCCCGGACCGCAGAATCGCGGCGGGCGGTCCTGGAGATCATCGCGGTCCCACGTCACCGTCGGATATGATTCCCTCGTGAGCGATTCAAACGAGGAACCTGACCTGCGAGCGGCGCTGGAGGGGTCTGCGCCCTATCCGATGGAGGCGTTCGCCTTCGTGCGCGAAGGCCTCGACCACACCGTCCGCCATCTCCACGGCGAGATGCCGGAAGGCCCGATCGACGAGGATGAGATCCAGGACCGACACGTCGACGGCCGCGAACTGAGCCTGGGCCTGCTGGACTACTCGGTCCGCAAGTACGGCCTGATGGCCGAAGCGGTGCTCCGACACTGGAACATCACGCGGACCGACGACTTCGGCCGGATCGTCTTTGCGATGATCGAGCAGGGGATGATGAGCCGAACCGATGACGACGTCCTCGAGGACTTCTTCGCGGTCCGACCGTTCTCCTCGGCGTTTGCGCCGGGGGCGGTCAAGGAGAGCCTGCTCGAGATCCGCCGCGAGGAGCGTTCGGCGGATCGCAGCAGCGGGTAGGCTCCCCGGATGGAATCGAACCCAAAACCGACGCCCGATGAGGAACCGGTCGACGCCTCGAAGCTCCATATCTGGCAGATCCAGGCGGTCCGCGACGTTCTGCTCGTGGCCACCGTGCTCGCGATCCTCTGGCTGGGCTACGCGATGAGCGCGATCACCGTGCCGCTCCTGCTCGCACTGGGACTGGCCTACCTCTTCGAACCGGTCATCGACCGGATGCAACGCTGGTTCCACTGGTCCCGAACCGCCGCGGTGTCGTTGATCCTCGCCTTGTTCATGCTCGCGGTCATCACGGTGGTGGTGCCGACGCTGTTCCTGGTGATCGGCCAGACCAGCTCCTTCATCTCGGGCGCCGCGAACGGGCGATATGCGGATCTCGTCGATAAGGGCGTGACGCTGCTGCCCAAGGGGATGCGGACGCAGGCCGAGGACGGGATCGCGTGGATGGAGGAGAAGGTCCCATGGTCGGCCCGCGTGTTCGGTGACGCGCCGCCGACGGACGCCGCGGACGCGACCCCGGTGACGCCGGAAGCGTCTCCGAAGCCCGCCCCGGCCGAAGTGGCCGAGACGTCCATGACGGAGGAGGCGGAGGAGGCGAGAATCCAACGTCTGGTGCGCGACGAGGTGGCCCGCCAGCTCTCCGGGGGCCTGGTCGGTGAGGACACCGCCGCGGCGGCGCAACGGGATCGCGCGAAGAAATTCGGCGCCTCGGCCCTGGGCGTGGTCGGCGCGGGTGCGAAACAGGTGTGGGGGCTCGTCGTCGGATCGATCGAACTCGGTCTGCTGGTGTTCCTCGTCCCGTTCTACTTCTTCTACTTCGCCACCGCCTATCCGCGGGTCCTTCGATTCGGCGAAGATTTCATCCCCGATCAGAATCGGGACCGGATCGAGCACCTGATCCACGAGATGGATCGAGCCGTGGCGGGATTCGTCCGTGGGCGTCTGGTGATCAGCGCGATCCTGGGCACGATCTTCGCCATCGGCTGGCTCATCGTCGGGGTCCCGTATTCCCTGGCCCTCGGTCTCCTGGTCGGCGTGTTCTGTGCCGTGCCGTACCTTTCGGTGATCGGGGTCCCGGTCGCGGTGACGCTGCTCGCGGTGGACCAGTTCTCGCTGCCCGAGTCGGAACGAATGATCTGGTGGGGAATCGTCGTCTGGCCGACTGCGGTCTACATGGTGGGCCAGTCGCTCGACGACTGGGTCCTGACGCCGTTGATCCAGGGCAAGGTCACCAACCTGAATCCCGTGGCGATCGTGGTGGCGGTGCTCGCGGGAGGAACCCTTGCCGGAATCTACGGCATGTTGCTGGCGGTTCCGGCGGCGGCGTGCGTGAAGATCATCCTGTCCGAGGTCGTCATGCCGCGGATCCAGGCGTGGCGCAAGGGTCGTGCGGTCGATCCGCTTCCGGTCGGCTGACCTCGCACCGTCGAAGACATGTCGGGGTGGGCCGGTCGCCGCGGCGAGTCCCGTGGGCCTCGGAACGTCCGTTCAAAGGGCGACGACCCGGCGGTGACGGGTCAGCGTCGCTTGCCCTTCTTCCGCTGCTTGTAGCCCTGCTTCACGCCGATGGTCTTCGTCGAACCCTTGCCACCGAGACCGGGCAACCCGCCCATGCCGGGCATCCCACCGCCGCCCGTCATTTCGCGGGCCGCGTTCAGCTTGCCCTTCATCCCCATGCCGGAGACCTGCTGGGTCATCTTCTGCACCATCTCGAACTGCTTGACGAGCCGGCCGACTTCGTTCGGCTGGGTGCCGCTGCCCCGGGCGATGCGGCGATTCCGACTCTTGCCGAGGAGTTTCACGTCCTCCCGTTCGGTGGCGGTCATCGAATTGACCATGCCTTCGAGGCGATCGAACTGCGCATCGTCGATGTCGACGTTCTTGAGCGCCGAACCGACGCCGGGGAGCATCCCGAGCAACTGCTTCATCGGCCCCATGCGCCGAAGCGACCGCATCTGCTTCAGGAAGTCGTTCATGTCGAGCCGGCCCTTGGAGAGCTTCTCGGCCATCTTCTCGGCTTCCGCCTCGTCGACCTCGTCCCGCGCCTTCTCCACCAGGCTCACCACGTCGCCCATGCCGAGAATCCGCCCCGCGATCCGTTCGGGATGGAACTCCTCGAGGGCGTCGAACTTCTCACCGATGCCGATGAACTTGATCGGTGCGCCGGTGACGTGCTTGACCGAGATCGCCGCGCCGCCGCGAGTGTCGGAATCGAACTTCGTGAGGATGACCCCGTCGACCGCCAGTCGTTCGTGGAACGCCTTGGCGCTGTTCACCGCGTCCTGACCGGTCATCGCGTCCACGACGAGCAGGACCTGGTGGGGCGTGAGGGTCTTGTTGACCGCCTCGAGCTCCTTCATCAGGTCGTCGTTCACGTGGAGGCGTCCGGCGGTGTCGAGGATCACCGCGTCGTACTTCTCCTTGCGGCCTCGTTCGACGCCACGTCGGCACACGCCCACCGCCGCACCCACCGCCTTCCCGTACTCCGCGCACTTCTCCGGCTCGCCGTGAAACGCGACCTCACCGGACCCCGGGGCCGACGCCTCGACCCCTTCGACGGTGATTCGAAGCTGCTCCACCGCCGCCGGTCGCTGCAGGTCGGCCGCCACCACCAGGACCCGCTTGCCTCGCTTCTTCAGCAACGCCGCGAGTTTGCCGCAGGTCGTCGTCTTTCCGCTTCCCTGGAGACCGCACATCATGAACACGGTCGGTCCGGGCTCGACCAGCATCAGGTGCGAATCGACGGGCCCCATCAGTTCCACGAGTCGTCGATTGACGATCTCGATCATCTGCTGGCCGGGCTTGAGACTCTGGATGACCTCGGCGCCGACCGCGTCTTCGAGCACGTCACTGCAGAAGGATTTCACGACGTCGAGATGAACGTCGGCCTCCAGCAGGGCGGTTCGGACCTCCTGCATCGCTTCTCGAACGTTGGCTTCGGAGATCCGACCGCGCCCGGACAGACCTCGGAACGCGGCGTTGAATCGGTCGGAAAGAGCGTCGAGCATCGATGTGTCGCGGGGGGGTNACGAAAAGGAGCGGCGAAAAGCGCAAAGGACGCGAGCGAATGACCGGGAACCCGATCCATGCGAACCGCGGAGTATATACGGACGAATGGTTGACCCGGCGTCGCTGGACGCCGAACATGCACCTGCCGACGCATCCCGTGTCCGGCGTTTCTGGAGGCTCTCATGCCGAATCACGCCCTCGCCGGGACCTGCAACCGCTGGTCACGAATTCTGATCACCACGCTGGTGGCCACGGCCTGTTCCGTCGCCACCGCTCAGACCGGCCTCGGAAGCGGCGCGGCGAATCGCCCCGACTCCCTCGCCGTCGGACCGGTCGACATCGCGGCGGCCACCGAGGTCGCCGCGGAGGCGGAAGGCCGCGCGGTGACCCTCGCCCGACTCCAGGAGGCGATCGAGAGCCGCCTCGCGACGGACCTCGCGGCGACCCGGAAATTCACGATGGTGACCCGCGCCCGACTCGACACCGTGCTCGCGGAACAGAGCCTGGCCGCGTCGGGATTCGTCGACGCCGACGATCCATCGACCGCCCGCTCCCTTCGAGTCGCCGGCGTCCGCTGGCTGGCGGTCCCCCGGATCATCGATTTCGAGGATCTGACGCGGACCCGCCGATTCGACGGCATCGAACGGACGGTCGAGCGACGGTCGATCCGGCTCGGTCTCTCGGTCGAGATCCTCGACACCACCACCGGCGTCGTGGGCGAGACCGCCGCGGTCTCCCTCGAACGATCGAACACCGCGGACGAGAACGATCGAGCGCTGCCGGAGGGGGGGGATTCCACGAATCGACTGATCGGAGCGATCGCCGCCGAAGCCTCGGCCATGGTCACCTGCCGCGTGCTCGACACCGCCTACCCGGCGACCGTGCTGGCGGTCGGGAACGGCGTGGTCACCTTCAATCGAGGTGATGGCGGTTGCGTGGAGACCGGTTCGACCTGGATCGTCTCCGCACGCGGTGAAGCCCTGATCGACCCGGACACCGGCGAGGCCCTCGGATACGACGAGACGGAACGCGGTGCGGTGGTGGTGTCGAACGTCGGCCCGCGTTTCTCACGCGCCCGCCTCACCGGGGGTGACGCCGGCAAGGGGGACGTCATCCGGCCCGCACCCGTGGGTTGGTCACCGCCCGCGGCCTACGCCGCCGCCGAAACCCGGACCGCCCCGGCGAAGTCGGGCGACGGTGCCCGTGGTGCCGCGGCACGCGGATCCGATCCACCGACGGGCCTCGCCTCGCTGGGACCGGTCGCGATCGTGGTTCGGGGTGACGTCGAGGGACTGCCCGCGAACACCGCGGCGGCGCTGACGGCGAACATCGGCGGCGCCCTCGCCGCGGAAGGCCTCGCCGCGGTCCGGCCCGCGGACCTCGTCGAATCGTTGCGGCCCGGCGAGGCCGACGTCGCGATCGAATCCGATGCGTCCATCGCCCGCCTCGCCGCGGCGGTGGGGGCGCGTTCGGTGATGCTCGTCGACCTGTCGACCATGGACCAGCAGATCCGTCGCGTCGACGTGAACGGCCGGCGAACCAGCATGCGTGAGACGGTGCTTCGAGGTGGCTGGCGTCTGCTGTCCAGCGGTACCGGAGCGGCCGAGGCGGGGGACTACTTCGCGGTTCGCGCGGGTTCGATGGTCTCGGACGGTGGTGGAGCCGCGCGGGTGGAGATCGACGAGGATCTCGCGGGTCGCCTGTACACCGAAGCATCCCGCACCATCGCCGGTCAGTTGCGAGCGGATTCGGCCGCCCTGTCCGGCGCTTCGGACCCGACGGGTCCCGATCTGGGTTACCTCGAGATCGACGTGATCATCGAAGGACTGAGCGTTCCGGAAATCGTCTCCGACGGCGAAGACGGCTGGCGAATCACGGGGACGGATCTTCCGGTGCTGGAGGGTGGTGCGGAAGTCGCCCTGGACGGTTTCGTGGTCTGCACGACCCCCTGCGCAATCGCCGCCGAACGCGGCCCGCACCGCATGACCATCACTCGAAACGGCGCCGAGGCCTGGAGTCGTTCGATCATGGTCCTGCAGGGAACGGAATCGGCCCCGCAGCGGATCTCGGTCGGCCTCCGGCTCGACGACGAGGAACGTCGTCGATGGGTCGAGAACGCCTCGATCTTCGAGGGATTGAAACGGGACGCGGCCCTCACCGCGGCCGAGGTCGCGCGGATCCGCGGCTTCGCCCAGTTCCTTCGTCAGAGCGGATACCGGATCGATCAGAAACGTGACGAATCGATCCGAGTCGACACCGACGAGGCGCCGGTGATCGAGCAGTGGAACTCCTTCTGGAATCGCTGGTGATTCGACGTCCATCGACTCGTCGGGTGCTCGATGCCGGCGTCCGGATCGTCGTGAGTTTCGCATGTGCTGCCTTCGCGGGCTGCGCGAACCACAACGATCGCGCCAGTGGCTACCTCGCGGATCTCGAAGCGGGCCGCTGGGACGCCGCGGTCGCGTCGGCGATCCGGGTCGCGGATGACGACACGACGCGCAACGAGATCATCGACGCCCTCGAACTGGGAACGGTCCAGCGAATCGCCGGTCGGTACGCGGCGAGCGACGCCACGCTCGCCCGGGCCTGGGACTCGATGAAGCGGATGGCCGACCCCGGGTCGCCGACCTTCATCGACACCCTCGCGGCGGTCGCGGTGAACGAACGGGGCCTCGATTACGTCGGGACCTCCTACGACCGGGTGATGTGCGCCACGCTGCGGGCGCTCGATGCCCTCGCCTCGGGGGATCCCGATTCGGCCCGGGTCGAACTCAAGCGGGCTCAGTTCGCGCAGGAGGACGCCGAGGCCCGGTTCGCGGACCAGATCGAAGCGGCCCGCGTCCAGATGGCGAAGAACCACGACGATCTGACCCGGATCCAGAACGACGCGAACTTCCAGTCGGGGTTCGAAGCCGCCTACGGGGATCTCGAGGCGCGCTTCAAGCCCTATGCGGGATGGACCAACCCCTTCACGGACTGGCTCACCGCGGTGCTTCTCCACGTCGACGGTGGCGGGTCCGGCGATCGCAATCGAGCGATCGACCTTCTTCGGCGGGTGCGGGGCACCCTCGGCGACAACCCCGCGGTCGACTCGGACCTCGCGTTCATCGAATCCGGGGTCCGGTCCCCGCAGACCTGGGTGATTCTCGAAAGCGGCTTCGCACCCCGCCGCGAAGAGGTCTCCTTCCGAATCCCCGCGTTCATACCGGAGATGCCCTTCATCGGGATCGCCCTGCCGAAGCTCGTGCAGGTCGGCGGCGCGGCCACCGGGGTGGGGATCCGCGGCGGCGACGTCACGGCGGACACCGCCGTGATCTGCGACATGGGCAGCGTGGTGGCACATGAATTCCAGGCCGAGCTGCCGCTGATCACCGGTCGCGCCATCGCCTCCGCGGTCGCGAAGGCGGCGGCCTCGCTCGCGGCGAACCTCGCGGCCCAGCAGACCGAGAACGGCTGGGCGCTCCTCGCCACGATGGTCGCGACCAACGTCTACGGATACGCCACCACCATCGCGGACCTCCGGACCTGGCGCACGCTGCCCCGGTATTACGCGGTNGCGAGAATCCCGGCGCCCGCCGATGGTCGCGTGGTGATCGACGGCGAGGCCGGCAGACACGAGATCGACGTCCCCGCGGATCGGGACGCCATGATCGTGATTCGAAGCGTTCGCGCCGGTGGCCCCGCCATCACCCATTCGTTCCAACTCACGGGCGAGCCCGCCGCACTCGCGGTGGCCCACACGATCGCCCCCGTTCCGCCGTCGAAAGGACCGTTCCGATGAAATCCAATCCACCTCTGCTGATCGCCCTGGCGGTGCTGCTGCTCTCCGGGTGCTACGCGAACACCGTCACGTCGAATCAGCGGATCCGCAAGGATGGCTGGCTGTCGAGCCACGCGAACGTCCGCGTGGTCCGCGAGACGGAGGTGAGCGAGGATCTGCTGCGAATCGACATCGAGGTCGAGAACACGCTGCCCTTCGACGCTCGTTTCGACTACAAGTTCGAGTTCCTCGACGCGGATGGTCGACTCCTGTTCGGCCCGACCGCCGGATTCCGCCAGCAGCAGGTGCCCGCAGGCGCCTTCGTCACGATCACCGCGACCGCGACGGATCCCCGCGCCGCGGATTTCCGCCTGACCCTCACCAACGCCGGCTGAACCGGCTTCGGAGCTCCCCATGAATCGTTTCCCTTTCAGATCCCCGCTCGCCATCGCCCTCGCCGTCAGTGTCCTCGGTGGCGTCGGCTGCCAGCAGAACGCCCGGGTGGTGACGGATGACCGGGACAAGATCGTCTCGATCGACCAGATCGACGTCCAGGACTGGTCGAACGCCGCGGACCAGGTCCTTCAGCAGCTCTTCGCCAGCGGCGCCCTCGACACCGCGCCGGTCAGACCCGCACGGGTCGAAGTCACGCGGGTGGTCAACGACACCACGCAGCGGATCGACACCGACCTGCTCACGCAGAAGATCAAGATCGCCCTGCAACAGTCGGGCAAGGTCGCGTTCGCCAGCAGCGATGCCCGGGCGAACGAGGTCGCCGACTATCAGGAGTTCAAGGCGGGTGACGACGCCCCGCGACTTCCCTACTTCGTGATCAACGGGAAGATCCTGGAGATCCGGTCGTCGGCGGGTTCCACCCGACAGTCCAGTTTCGTCTTCCAGCTCAACCTGGTGAACACCGTGCAGAGCCTCGACGCGTGGAGTGGCGAGGCGGAGGTCACCAAGCAGGGCACGCGGAACGCGAAGAACTCGCGGGGTTGATCCCGCGGGTGGCCGGAAGGCGGGCGGGCGGCGTTCCGGGCCCCGCCCGCGCGTGGCCTCAACGTCCGCGGCCGAGCCACTCGAGCAGACGCTCGGGGGCCCAGGCGTTGATGCAGCCTTCGACCCCCAACCGACCCCGGCGACCGGTGAGGACGCCGTATCGGATGAATTCCAGATGTTCGCCGCGGTGCGCGTCGGTATTGATGGAGATCAGGCATCCCGCGTCGACCGCGGCCCGGACGTGAATGTCGCGAAGATCCAGTCGGAGCGGATTCGAATTGATCTCCAGCGCCGTTCCGCCCTCGATCGCCGCGGCGATCACCGCTTCGATGTCGGGCTCCAGTCCCTTGCGGCTTCCGATGATGCGTCCGGTCGGATGACCGATGATCGACACCAGCGGATGTCGGGCGGCGGCGCAGAGACGAGCGGTGGCGACCGCCGGCTCCTGTCGAAGCGACGCGTGCGGGCTCGCCACCACCACGTCGAGCGAGGCGAGGACGTCATCCTCGTAATCGAGCGAACCATCGGCGTGGATGTCGACCTCGCTGCCCGCGAGCAGGCGAATGCCGTCGATCCGCGCATCGGCCTCGCGGATCGCGTCCGCATGCCGCCGCAGGCGATCGACGTCGAGCCCGTTGGCCTGGGCGCTGGAGCGGGAGTGGTCGGTGATCGCCAGGACCTCGCGACCCGCGGCCATCGCGGCCGCGGCGAGTTCGTCGATCGAGAGTTTGCCGTCGCTCGCGGTGGTGTGGCTGTGGAGTTCCGCCCGGATCGACTCGACCGTGACGAGGTCGTCCGGAATCGCGCGGTCGAATTCGTCCCGATCGACCCGGAGTTCCGGCGGAATCCACGGGAGTTCGAGCGCCTCGTAGATCTCGGCCTCGGTCGAGGCGGCCACCGGCGCGATCCCACGCTGCTGGGGCGGCGTCGCCTCGTCGTCCTCGGGGAAGAGGCCGTATTCGTTGAGCCGGAGTCCCCGGGCGATCGCGCGTTCCCGAAGGGCGACGTTGTGATCCTTGCTGCCCGTGAAATACAGGAGCGTCGCACCCCAGACCTCCTCGGGAACCACCCGGAGATCGACCTGGATCCCTTCTTCGAGCCGCACCGACGACTTCGTCTCGCCCGCGACGAGCACCCGGCTCACCCCGGATTGTTCGCGAAATGCGACGCTCGCCGCGTCCGGGTCGTCAGTACTGACCAGAATGTCGACGTCGCCGATCGTCTCCTGACCCCGACGAAGGCTTCCCGCCCACGCGACCNGCCGCATGCCCGGCACCGCCTCCATCACCGCGACCACGCGTTCCGCGAGCGGAAGGGCGACGCCCAGCCGTCGACGGTCGCCCGCGGACTTCATGAAATCGATCGAGGCGCGGATGTTGTCCAGCGTCTTCGGCCCCATCCGCGGCAGGGCCTCCAGCCGTCCGTCGCCCAGGGCGGCTTCGAGATCCGCCAGCGATTCCACCGACGCTTCCTGCCACAATCGCCGCACGGTCTTGGGGCCGAGGCCCGGCACCCGCATCACCGTCCGGAGTCCGTCGGGCACCTCGGCCCGAAGCTCGTCGAGTTCGGGCACCGTCCCCGTCCCGACGAACGCGACGATCTTCTCCGCGCTCGACTTCCCGATGCCGTCGATCTTCTGCAGTTCGGCCATCGCCTGCTGGCCGCGGGCGACTTCGGCGAGATCCGACGAAAGGCCCTCGACGACCCGGGCCACCTTGGTGTGCGCGTTCACGCGGAACCCGTTCGCCCCGGTGAGTTCCAGAAGCGTCGCCATCTCCTCGAAGATGGCCCCGATGTCCTCGTTGCTGCTCATGCCGACATCCTACGGCGTCCCGCCGGTCAACCGACGTCACCGAGGCCGAGGGTCGCACCGTATCGGTCGAGCAGCTGCCGCCGAAGCGTCACCGCATCCGGCCCGAGCAGCCGCGGATCTTCTTCGATCCAACTCGAAGCGTCTTCCCGCGCGACCCGCAGGAGATCGAGATCGGCGAGGAGATCGGCGACCCGGAAGGGTGGGAGTCCGGACTGGCGGGCCCCGAAGAGTTCACCGGGGCCGCGGATGCCGAGGTCGAGCTCCGCGATCTCGAAGCCGTCGTCGGTCGAGGCGATCGCCTCCAGACGAAGGCGTCCCTCCTCGGTGGTCGGTTCGCCGATCAGGGCGCAGACCCCGCGGGCGGATCCCCGGCCGACCCGGCCGCGAAGCTGATGAAGCTGGGCGAGGCCGAATCGCTCGGCATGTTCGATCACCATCACCGTCGCATTGGGGACGTCGACGCCCACTTCGATGACCACGGTGGCCACGAGGACGTCGATCTCTCCGGCGCGAAACCGGTTCATCACCGCTTCTCGTTCAGGGGGCTTCATGCGACCGTGCACGCCGGCCAGACGGAGCCCCGCCAAGGGGCCCGCTTCGAGCATCGCGCGGTGGTTCTCGACGTCCGCCAGACCCGCGTCGGACTCCTCGACCGCCGGCACCACCACGAATCCCTGTTCCCCCGCGGCGACGCGATCGGCGAGGAACCCGTAGACGTCCGGTGCCTTGCTCGGCGCGACCACCCGGGTCACGGTGGGCGATCGTCCGGGCGGCAACTCCCGGATCGCCGAGACGTCGAGATCCCCGAACACCGTGAGCGACAGGGTTCGGGGAATCGGAGTCGCGGTCATGACGAGGACGTGCGGAACCCGGCCCTCCCGATTGGGCCGACGAAGTCGCGAACGCTGTTCGACCCCGAACCGATGCTGCTCGTCGATGATCNCCAGCGCGAGATCCGCGAACGCCGTCTTCTCCGACAACAGGGCGTGCGTCCCGACCAGCAATCGCTGACTTCCGTCGGCGATTCGCTCGAGCAGGGGCCGTTTCTCGGCGGGCGGCGTCGATCCGGTCAACAGTCCGATCTCCAGCGGCGCGCCTTCGAGCATCCGCGCGATGGAGGCGTGGTGCTGTTCCGCGAGAATCGAGGTCGGCGCCATGAGGGCCGCCTGGTGGCCGTGGGCGGCGGCGAGCAGCATCGCGTGGACCGCGACCGCGGTCTTGCCCGCACCGACGTCCCCCTGAAGCAGCCGATTGGTCGGGATGGTCCGGGCGAGATCGTGGCCGATCTCCCCGCAGACCCGTACCTGATCCGGCGTCAAATCGAAGGGAAATCGACCTCGGATCCGAGACTGGATGTCCGGGGTGGTCTCGAGGGCGGCGGCGGTGAGGGTCGCCCGGAGATGTCGCCGTTTCATCATGACGCCGAGCTGCAGCAGGAGGAGTTCGTCGTAGGCGAGCCGTCGACGCCCGTCGGCGGCGTCGCGGCGCGAGTCGGGACGGTGGATGGCTCGATACGCCTCGCCGAGCGGCCGAAGGGCCCGCGCATGCCGGAATCGTTCGGGCAGCGGATCCTCCAGCGAGGTCGTCACGGGCTCGAGGATCCGCTCGATCAACTCCTCGATCCTTCGGCTCGGCAGATCCTCGCTGGCACCGTAGACGGGTCGCAGGCGAGCATCCCGAGCCGGAAGCTCGTCGGCGTGCTCGACCGTCCGCCACTGGGGATTCGCGAGCTGGAGGTAGCCGCGATACCGCTTCGCGCGGCCTTCGGCGACGACCGGCATGCCGGGACGAAGCTTGTTTCGAAGCCACGGGGCGTTGAACCACACCAACTGGATCCTGCCGGAGTCATCTTCGAGCGTCGCCTCGATCCTCGGGCGACGACCGGGCGGGATCTTGATCGCGGCGATCTCGCCACGGACCGCGACGTTCGCGGTCGTCCCGTCCTCGTCCGGAATCGAGGCGTCCACTTCGGCGATCGACGCCTCCGCATGTTCCTGTTCGTAGCGGATCGGAACATGATCGAGGAGATCACCGACGGTCCCGATCGCGAGCCGATGCAGGATCGCGGCGGTCCTCGGGCCCACACCGGGAACGGCTTCGATCGGGTCGTCGGTCTTGATGGCTGGAACGTCGGTCATCTCGGGATCCGGTGCGGCTCGGGTCGGAGACGTAGCATACGTCCGTGGCCAAGCGACCCCCGAAGACTCGAAGATCGATCACCGACGCGATGCTGTTCGTGCAGTCCGCGGGCACCGACGCCGACCCGCCCGCGTCACCGACCGAGCCAGCGGCCCCTCGGCCCTACTCGGTTCGCGAGGTGGTGACCCTGCTCAACCGATCGCTGAAGGATTTCGACGGCGGTCGGGAGATCAACATCCTCGGCGAAGTCGGCTCCCCCCGGCTCTCCGGGCACTGGTATTTCACGCTGAAGGATGCCACGGACGCGCAGATCAGCTGCTCGTTCTTCTCGCAGCGGCGGCGTCTGGACCCCGAGTGCGCAACCCCGGAGCTCGGACAGATGGTCGTCGCCACCGGTCGGCTCGAGTACTGGGATCGCGGCGGTCGGCTCTCGCTCATCGTGAGCCGGCTGCGTGCGGAAGGGGAGGGCGATCTCCATCGGAGATTCGAGCGGCTGAAGTCGACGCTCGCCGACGAGGGATATTTCGACCCCGCCGCCCGACTGCCGCTGCCGGAGTTTCCGCGGCGACTGCTCATGATCACGAGCCGGGACGGCGCCGCCCGCCGGGACGTCGAAGCGACCGCGCGCCAGCGCTGGCCGGGAATCGAGGTCCTGATGCATCACGTGTCGGTGCAAGGGGCCGCCGCGACGCCGCGGATCGCCAGGGCGATTCACGCCGCCCGTGACCGGGCCGCCGCCCTCGGCGTGGACGCGATCGTGGTGACCCGGGGCGGGGGCAGCATCGAGGATCTCTGGTGCTTCAACGAACGCGAGGTAGCCGACGCGATCCACCACTCCCGGCGGCGGGCGATCGAGCGGCATCAACGTGGCGGACCGCCCCCGGTCCCCGTGATCGCCGCCATCGGACACGAAACCGACACCTCCATCGCCGAGCTGGCGGCGGACGCCCGCGCGTCGACGCCGACGCAGGCCGCGATGCGGCTGGTGCCCGACGCCCGCGAACATCGCGGCGTGCTCGACGCGCGACTGGCTCGCCTTCGGATGCTCGTCGAGGGGCGACTCGAACGCGCCGATGCCAGACTCGCCGCATCCGCCCGTCACGAACTGATTCGACGTCCGGATCGCCTCGTCGATCCGCATCTACGTCAGGTGGAGGCGCTTCAAGCCCGAATCGACACCGCCCTCCGCGCCCGACTGGTGGTCGCCACGATGCGGACGAACCGTGCGGAATCACGACTCACCGCCTCGTCCCCACGGAATCGATCCGCGATGGCCGCGAACCGGATCGAATCGGACGCTCGTCGGCTTCATCGCGCCATGGCCAACCGCCTCGAACGGCACCGCACGCTGGTTGAGCACGCGGCTCGGCGTCTCGGGTCGGTCGGTCCCGAGCAGGTCCTCGATCGGGGGTATTCGCTGACCCTGGATGCCGAGGGACGTCCGNTCCGGGACGCCTCACGTCTCGACGCGGGGGCCACCGTGACCACCCGGCTGGCCCGGGGCGAGTTCGATGCGACGGTCGATCGCGTCCGCGACGATTCGGGTTCCGATCCCGGGGCCTGATAGAGTCCGGGCATGGCCAAGAAGACCCGCAAGCAGGTTGAAGACGATTCGAGCGAACCGCTCCGCTTCGAGGAGGCCGCATCGGAACTCGAATCGATCATCGATCGACTCGAGGAAGGCGACATCCCACTGGAGGAGAGTCTGGAGGCCTACGGCCGTGGCCGGACGTTGCTCANGCGATGTCGGTCCATTCTCGATGCGGCGGCGACCGAGATCGCGGAGGTCGAGCTCGAGGCTGATGACTCGGATGCGGGCGAGGACGCCTGATTCGATGAGGCGACTCGCCGGAAACCACGGAACCGCCGAAGGGCGTCGCCGATGACGCTTCTCGGCCTGGTCGGCACGCTGCCGGACTGGCTCGTGATCTGGTCGCCCCGGATCGTGACCGCGTTGTTCCTCTTCGCGTTNGGCGCGTCGGTCGGCAGCTTTCTCAACGTCGTGGTCTATCGCCTCCCCGCGGGCCGAAGCGTGGTCAGCCCACCGAGCCGTTGTCCACGTTGCGGCTGGCGACTCACCTGGAGGGAGAATCTCCCGGTGATCGGTTGGATCATGCTGCGCGGTCGATGTCGCCGGTGCCGAGGCAGGATCAGCATCCAGTACCCGCTCGTCGAACTGCTGATGGGGGGGCTCTTCGCGACGGTCTACTTCATCCTGTTCTGGCCGCCCCGGGGATCCTGGGTGGCGGAGATCGGCGGTGACTGGTGGACGATGTCCCGCTTCGGGACCGCCTGGCCGGCCTACGGCGTGACCGTCGCACTGCTCAGTGGGCTGGTCGCCGCGACCGTCGTCGACGCTCGCACGTTCCTCATCCCGGCGGGGATCACGACCGCGATGACGGTCGCGGCGTTCGCGGGCTGGGGGCTTCAGTCGGGCCTGTCGTCGACTTCGCCGGACGCAGCATCGTTTCCGATTCCGCTGGCGACCTGGCCGGTCGTCTGGATCTCGTTCGGGGCGGCGACCGGAACCCTGCTCGCCTGCTTCCTGCTCCGCACCGGGCGGATTCGCCGGAGTTTCGCCGACTACGAGGAACACGTGCCCGAAGGGGACGTGCTCGCGGAATATCCGCACGGACGTCGGGAAATGGGCGTCGAGATCCTCTTCCTGCTGCCCATTCTGCTCGGCGGGCTCGCGGGTTGGGGGATCCATGGACTCCTGCAGCCCGAGGGCACGCCGTCGTCCTTCTTCGGATTGCTCGGTGCGTCGGTGTTCGGCTGGTTCATCGGCGGGGGCCTCGTCTGGGCGGTCAGGATCCTCGGAACCCTGGCCTTCGGCCGGGAGGCGATGGGCATGGGGGACGTGCATTTTCTCGCGGGAATCGGGGCGGCACTGGGCTGGATCGATCCGATCCGGATCTTCTTCATCGCCCCGTTCATCGCGCTGGCCTGGATCGCGACGACCCGGTTCGTGGCGACCCTGCGGGGTCGCTCGACGCGGGAACTCCCGTATGGACCGCATCTTGCCGCCGCCACCGTGCTGGTGATGGTCGCGCGACCCTTTGTGGATGAACTGCAGCGAATGCTCCTTCAGCCCCCGAACTGACCGACCCGCGATACACTCCGACCAGAATCCGAAAAGACACGGATTCCCTCGGATTGTGATTCCATCGGGGCCGCCGTCGCCCCCCCCGAGTCAAGGAAGACCCTTCGAAGCGGTATGCCGAAGGCGATTACGGAAGGATTCAACGACATGCACGGACGACTTCTCTTCATCGGCCTCCTCGCCGCCGCCACTTCGATGGCCGGCTGCGACACGGGAAACAAGACGAACCAGCAGGCGCTGCTCGACGAGAACCGGGAGCTCCGCGACAACCTCGCNAGCACCCAGAAGAACCTCGACGACGCCGAAGCCAGGAGTCGGCAGCTGGAGTACGAACTCGGCGAGGCGAACTCCCTCGTCGAACAGAACTCGGCGCAGCCCGTCGCCACCGCGTTCGGCCCGGGCGTCGAAGTGTTCCAGTCGGGTGGCGAGATGATCGTCCGGATCGACGGCGACGTGCTGTTCGACTCGGGACGCACCTCGCTCAAGAGCGCGGCCAAGTCCACGCTCAAGAACATCGCCGCGGAGGTCCAGCGTTCCTTCCCGAACGCGAAGGTCCGGATCACCGGCTTCACCGATACCGACCCGATCAAGAAGTCCGGTTTCAAGTCCAACTACCACCTCGGATTCGAACGGGCCTACGCGGTCGGTCGCTTCCTCGACGAGCAGGGCTTCGCCGACGAATCGATCAGCTACGCGACCTTCGGGCCGGACGTTCCGCTCGGATCGAAGTCGAAGAGCCGACGCGTCGAGGTCTCCGTCATCACCGAGGATTGATCGAAGACGATTCGACGAATCGCATGACACCGAACGAACGACGGGACCGTGGCAATCGCCGTGGTCCCGTTCTTCATCTTCGGGGTCGAGTCCCTTCGTCCGGTGAGGAGGAACCGCGCGGTCCAAAGGAGTTGGGCCGAATCCGACGAATCGACCAACGCCCGGACGGGCCCATGGACCGGAATCCGGGGCACCCCCGACCCCCGAGGATGAAACCGCGGAGCATCCCGAGGCGTCCGGCGAGCCGGGTACGGGGCCTGGGTAGGGGCGGGGTGGAGTCCGGGGTGGAGTCCGGGGTGGAGTCCGGGGTGGAGTCCGGGGTGGAGTCGAAGCGGGCTAGAACTCGATCTTGACGCCTTCGGCCTTGACCGCCTCGATCAGGCTTTGCAGCGTCGCGAGCGTGACGTCGAGTCGACGCGCCGCGTCGTCGAGGTCCTCGTAGAGGGCCGGGTCCTGCAGCAGTCGTCCGATCGTGCCTTCGCCCTCACCCATCTGGCTGATGACGCCTCGGACCTCCTCGAGCGTTCGGTCGACGGAATCCGCCGTCGTGCCGAGGCGGACGAGCAGGGCGGGTGCCTCCCGTCCGAGGTCGGTCGCCAGCTCGCCCGCGGCGACCGCGGCTTCCGACGCTCGTTCGATGAAGAGATTGGCCTTGAACACCGCCTGGCGGGCGTCCTGCTGGAGTTGTTCATCGGCCAGCCAGTCACCCGCGGCCTGGAACGCGCGTTCCGCTTCCGCGAGGGTCCGATTGATCCGCACCACCGACGCGGCGAGCCCGGCTTCGTCCTCCGAGTCCGCCTCCATCATCTCGTTGATCCGCTGGCCGAGGTCGCCGTAGATCCCGGCGAGCGTTCCAACCTCGCGGAAGCTCTCGGTCACCGGAAGCATCTTCGAATCGAGGGCGTTCACCAGCGTCTCATCCAGTGATTGGAACTCGCCCGTAAGCACCGGGACCGAGGCGGGTTCGAAGACCGCCCGTCCCTCGACGGGATCGAGCGACATCAGGGCCAGCCGGGTACCGCCGCCGATGAGTGCCGTTTCGACCTGCACCAGATGATCGACCGGAATCCGGACCCACTCGTCCAGTCGGCACTCCAGTCGGACCGGTCGCCGCGAGTCCATCTGCAGGGACACGTCTTCCACGACGCCGACCGGAACCCCGTCGAGGGTCACCTGGCTGCCGTAACGCAGCCCGCCCGCCCGGTTGAGACGAACGGTGATCTCATAGGAGTCCAGCGTCATCTCCCGCAGGGAGCCGAATGCGAGCAGCATCGTCACGCATGCCGCGACCCCGGCGATGGCCGCCAGGCCGATGATGGCGTCTCTGTACCGATCCTTCATGGGCGCAGTGTCTCAGGTTCTTCGGATGTGTGCGCGCCGATCCCGGGATCGTCGATCGATCCGTCGCTCACCTCACGGCCCTCGAGAAAGGCCCGGACGACCGGGTCGCTGGTGTGACGGAGCACGTCCGGGGTACCGTCCATCCGGACGCGTCCCTCGTGGAGAAGCACCATCCGGTCCGCCACCTGGAAGGCGGAGTCGAGGTCGTGCGTCACGACGACGCTGGTGATGTTGAGATCGCGCTGAAGCCGGACGATCAGATCATTGATCACATTGCCCCGGATGGGATCGAGGCCCGTGGTCGGCTCGTCGTACAACACCATCTCGGGCTCGAGCACGATCGCTCGGGCGAGCCCCACGCGTTTCCGCATCCCGCCGGAGAGTTCCGAGGGCATCTTGTCGAGGGTATCCGCGAGGCCGACCCGGTCCAGGGTCTCGCGGACGCGCTGCTCGAGGTCCGGTCCGGCCTGTCCGGTCTCGAGGAGGGGGAAGGCGACATTCTCTCGAACCGTCATCGAATCGAAGAGCGCGGCGCCCTGGAAGAGGAAACCGATTCGTCGCCGGATGGGACGGAACCCACGCTCGTTCATCGCATCGATGCGTTGACCGTGGAAACGTACTTCCCCCGAATCCGGGCGGAGCAACCCGACGATGTGCTTCAGGAGGACGCTTTTTCCGCATCCGCTCGGCCCCATGATCACGAGGGAACGTCCGGTTTCGACCTCCAGATCGAGCCCCTGAAGCACCGGACGCCCGTCGAAGCGTTTGTTGATGCCGCGAAGGGACACGATCGGCGGATTTGTTTCCTCTGAATCGGAAGGCATGGACGTATCATCTCCACAGGAGCGCCAGATGCAAACGCGTCACGAAACGAATGACGACGTTCGAGCCCGGGACCGTGAGAGCCCCGCAGGCATCGACAGCGAACCGGTGGTCACGCACGACGGTCCCGTGATCCGGGTCGAGCGTCGTGAATTCGAGTTGGAAGGCCGGCGGATTCGAAAGGATGTCGTCCGGCATCCGGGTGCGGTCACGATCATCCCGATCGAACCCGACGGGACCATCCTGATGGTCCGGGTGGGACGACTTCCGGTGGGTCGGATGCTGCTCGAATTCTGCGCCGGAAAGCTCGAGCCCGGTGAACGCCCGGATCTCGCCGCGGGCCGCGAGCTCGAGGAGGAGGTGGGGCGTCGGGCCGGACGGATCGATCCCATCGGCGCGTACTACACGAGCCCGGGATTCTGTGACGAACGCATGCACGCGTTCGTGGCGACCGACCTCCAGCCGGTTCCGCGACGGCTCGAGCCAGGCGAGGAGATCGAGGTGGTTCCGATGTCGCCGGCGGCGATCGACGCCGCGATTCGGGACGGGAGCCTCGACGACGGCAAGAGCATCACCGCCTGGCACCTTTTTCGCGCCCGAACGCCGGAAGGTGTCGCATGGCCGGAATGAAGATGAACGACGGACGCTCCACCGGCGACGGCCGGAGGGACTTCGCCTCCGCACCGCGGTTCGGAGATCCCCTGAGCTGGTCGGTTCCGGTGTTTCGCCTCGGAGGCACCGTGGTGCGGGCGCACGCGGTCCTGCTCGGCACGGTCGTGACCATTCTGTTCCGAGCCGGTTGGTTCGCCGGTGATTCGAGTTTTCTGCTCGGGCCGTTGCCCGCATCGATCTTCCTCGCGTCCCTGTGCGGATGCGTGTTCATCCATGAGTACGTGACCCTGCTCGTCGCCCGACGACTGGGCGGCGACATGCCCGAAATCGTGCTTCAGCCCCTCGGGGGCATGGAGACGCTCGCGCTGCCGGACGACTGGCGATCGGCCCTGCTGGTCTCGGCGTCCGGCCCGCTCGTCACGCTGGTGGTGGCCGTCGCCGCGATGGCGGGGCTCCTCTACGGAACCACGGTCACGCCCTCGCCCGATCCATTCGGGTTCACGGGCATCTATTCTCCCGAGGTCGCGGCCTCCGCGTGGCTCGAGTCCCTGTACCTGTTCGGCGTCGCCGCGATTCTGGTGAGCGGTGCCAACATGCTCCCGGCGGCACCCTTCCGGGGCGGGGCGATCCTCGAAGCGGTGTGCCGGCCGCGGGTTGGAAACGCCCGCGCCCGTCGCTACGCGCATCGCGTCGGCGTGTTCACCGCGGTCGGTCTCGGAATCGTGGGCGTACTCAGTCTCAATGCAGCGATCGTCCTCATCGCCCTCCTTTCCGCAGCCTGCCTGCATCACGAGCATCGGCGCCTCGAAGCGGTCGCCGACGCGGTGGGCGGCGGCGATCCTGAAGTGGTCGACCTGCGAATCGACGCCCTGCTCGACCAGCAGTCGGCCGAAGCCGACGCGGCGTCCATCCGGGAGGAGGATGAACGCCGTATCGCGGCGGTGGATGCGGCGGAAGCGGAGATGGATCTCATCCTCGCCAAGATCAACGCCCAGGGGCTCGCATCACTCGACGCGAGCGAGAGAGCAGTGCTCGACGCCGCGACCCGACGTCGTCGCGATGATGTCGGACCGGACGATCCGGGAGGACTCGACCGCTGATCCGTTCACGGGTTAGAATCGGTGTTCCATGGGCGTCTACGACCGAGATTACGCGCGATCGAGCAGCGAGCCGGGGCGATTCCGTTCCGGCGGTGGCGGTGGCGGACCACGCCAGTGGTCGATCAACCGCTGGCTGATCACCATCTGCATCGCGGTCTTCGTACTCGATCAGTTCCTGCCCGCGACCATCGCACCACTGCGTTCGATGGCCCCCGGCCTGCCGGAAGGCGCGGTGCTCGATCCGGTCGATCGGACGGCGCTCCAACTCCCGTCGCTGGCGATGATCGAGGAACGCCGGTGGCCCGTCTTCACCATCGCACCGGACGGCGGAAAGCCCACCGCACTCCCAGGACTGCCTTCGAATCCGCGCGGCTTCTATTCGCTTCCGATTCTCGAAAAGACCGAGAAGGGCCTCGCGGTCGCGACCGGGACCTACACGATCCGGGACGAGGCGGGCGACACCCGCAAGGGAACCGTGCAACTGTTCGAGGAAGTGGCGATCAAGGGGCCGATCTGGGCGTACGGCTACTTCTCGACCGCGCGAGCGCTCCTTCAACTCGACGAATTCTGGGGCCTGCGCGGGTTCGAGTTCTGGCGTTTCATCAGTTTTCAGTTCCTGCACGCGAACCTGACCCATCTGTTGTTCAACATGATCGGGTTGTACTTCTTCGGGAGCATGGTCGAGCAGTATCTGGGGCGAAAGCGATATCTCGCCTTCTACCTCCTCTGCGGCATGGCCGGCGCCGGGGCGTACCTGCTTCTGAACTTCGCGGGCTGGACCGCCCTGCAGCTGACCGGACGCGCGTTCCCGGTGCTTCTGGTGAATGATCCCGGCCTACCGCTGGTGGGGGCGAGCGCGGGTGTGTTCGGGGTGGTGATCGCCTCGGCGTTTCTGATGCCGAATGCGCGGGTGCTTCTGTTCTTCGTGATTCCGATGCGGCTCTCGACCATGGCCTACGGCCTGGTCGGTCTGGCCCTCTTCTCGGTGGTCTTCGGGGGCGACAACGCAGGCGGCGAGGCGGCCCACATTGGTGGGGCGGTCGCCGGTTTCTGGCTGATCCGTCATCCGCACAGCCTGCATGGCTTCTTCGACTTCCTCGGACGATACGACCCGACGAGTCGGAGCGGGGCCGCCTACCGAGCCGGAAAGGTGCGAGCCTCGGGTGGTTCGAAGGTGTCGGATGCGGAGATCGATCGAATCCTCGCCAAGATCCACGCCGACGGATTGCAGAGCCTGACGTCGCGGGAGAAGAAGACGCTTCGCGAGGCGTCACGACGTTGACCGGCCCGCTTCGATTCAAGGTCGAGTCACGTTGTTCGACGAATTCGGCGCGAACCGGGACCGTCAGCACCCCGCACGGCGATTTCAAGACCCCCGCGTTCATGCCCGTCGCAACCGCCGCCGCGATGAAGGGCGTGCTGCCGTCGCAGGTACGGGAGACCGGTTCGGAGATCCTGCTCAACAATGCGTATCACCTGATGCTCAGACCGGGAACCGAACTGCTCGAACGGTTCGGTGGGAGTCATCGATTCATGCGTTGGGACGGACCGATCCTCACGGACTCGGGGGGGTATCAGGCGTTCTCGATGTCGGACATCAATGCGATCGACGAGGACGGCGTGACCTTCAAGTCGTTCGTCGACGGATCACGGGTGCACCTCGGCCCTGAATCTTCGATGGCGGTCCAGAACGCCATCGGCGCCGACATCATCATGGCCTTCGACGACTGCCCGCCCTCGCCGCATGCCCGACATGGATCAGGAAGTCCGCGAACGCGGATCCCGACCCCCAAGGACTGGCAGAAGCGGCTTCGCACCGCGAACGANCGCACNATNCGNTGGCTCGAACGNTGNGTNCGNGCNCANCNGCGACCGGACGAACAGGCNCTCTTCGGNATCGTCCAGGGNGGNACCGACCTCGANCGAAGGNCGGCTTCGATCGANGGNGTCTGCGGCCTCGANCTNCCCGGNTACGCGATCGGNGGCGTGGCNGTNGGNGANGGNCCNGANCTNATCCGNGANATCGTCGAATTCACCGCNCCNCGNCTTCCCGNNGATCGNCCCAGNTACCTNATGGGCGTNGGCTACGAGCGGGACATCGTGANGGCGGTNGCNGCCGGNGTCGACATGTTCGACTGCGTNCTGCCNACCCGGAACGGCCGNATGGCGTCNGTNTTCACCANCCAGGGGCCGATNCGGCTTCGNCACGCCCGATTTCGNGNNGACGANGGACCGATCGANCCNGCGTGCGACTGCCCGGCCTGCGGNGGGGGATTCAGCCGTGCCTANCTCCGACACTGCTTNTTCGCNNGCGANATGNTGGGNCCGATCCTCTGCAGNCTNCACAACNTCCGCCACTTCCAAAGGCTGCTGCTGGACATCCGAGCCGCGATCCGGGATGATTCCTGGTCTTCGCTCGCCGGCCGATGGCCGGTTCTCGGCGCCCCCGACGGCCTGCAAAAAGCCGCCGACGGGTCGTCGGTCGCATCGTCCACTGCCGATGCGGAGCTGAAACCCGATGCCGAAGGCTCGAAGACCTCATGATTGCCTCCCACCAAGCCGACCTCACGACCTCCTTCCCGCCCGCCATGCCGGGCCTGTTCGCCCAGGCGTCGCCGCCGCTGGGGCGCCAGGGAACCGGGACCATCGCCGCCGAAGGTGCCGACGGGGGCGCTCCCGCCGCGGCCCAGCCCGAACCGGGGGGTGGCGACTTCCTGCTCTTCATGTTCCTGCCGCTCATCCTCGTGATGATTCTCTTCAGCGTCTTCGGACAGCGGAAGGAACGCAAGAAGCGAGAGGCACTGCTGAGCAGCGTCAAGAAGCACGACCGCATCCGCACCATCGGTGGCGTGATCGGATCCGTCGTCGAACTGAACACCGACACCGTCGTCCTCAAGGTCGACGAAAGCAGCAACACCCGAATGACCTTCGGTCGCGACGCCGTGCAGCAGGTGCTCGAGTCAGAATGATCGGCCGGCATGACGCCGACCGATCGTGAACCCGCCCATCCAGCCTCCACCCCCAACGTTCGCCGATCCCCCCAATGAAGAACTACATCCCTCTCTGTCTCGTACTGATCGGCTTGATCGTCGGCGTCTGCGTCTTCTCGGTCTATCCGCCGAAGACGAAGATCCGCCTGGGAAAGGATCTCCAGGGCGGCGTGAGCCTCGTGTACGCCGTCAAGGTCGCCGATGATTCGGATCCCGATGAAGTGCTCGGGCAGACCATCGACGTGTTGAAGCAGCGGGTGAATCCGCAGGGCATCCTCGACATCGCGATGCAGCCGGTCGGCCGGGACCGGATCGAAGTGGTGATGCCGCTGCCGAACGACGACGTCCGGGCGTTGCAGCAGACCTACCGGGATTCGCTCGACGCGCTGCTCGCCGTCTCCCGGATCCGGCCCAGCCAGCTGGAAGCCTCGCTCGAGGCCGGCGACGCCGCGGAAAGTTTCGGGGGGACCGACGCGCGGCGGGCTCAATTCGAGCAACTCCAGACGGCGTGGAACGACGCCCGGACCGCCCGCGCGGAACTCGCGGCCGCGGAATCCGCGGATCCCGTCGACGCGAGCACCGTCGACGCCCTGCTCGATCGGATCGCCCGCTCGGAGATCACGGTCGAGACGCTCGAGAACACCATTCTCTCCCAGACCTTCGGCGACGATCGACTCTTCAACATCCTCGCCCTCGACGGCGCGGCGAAGAAGCGTGGCGAGGACGGTGAACTCGACCCTTCCACCAGTGAACGCGCGATCGCCTTCGCCGAACTCGAAGCCGAATTCCCGCACCTCCGGTCGGAGATCGAACGACTTCGCTCGACCTACGCCGCGTTCGAAGCACAACGGACCGGGCTCGACGACCCCGAGGATCTCAAGCGNCTCCTTCGCGGTGCCGGTGTCCTCGAATTCCGGATCGCGGTCCGGGATGGCGCGATGGACGTCCCGGTGACGCTGCTTCGCGAGCAGCTCGAGGAGCGGGGGCCGAACAACACGGATTCCCCGATCGCCCGCTGGTTCGCGGTCAACGATCTCAAGCAGTGGACCGACGAGGACAAGCCCGAGACGATCGAAGCCCTGCTGGCCGATCCCGTCTCGTACTTCAAGAATCGTTACGGACTCATCGCCGCGGCGAAGGACGGCAAGCAGTACATCCTCCTCTACGTCACGCCCGAAAAGAGCATGACGCACACCGACGGCGACTCGTGGGCGATCCGCCGCGCCAGTCGGACGATCGACGATCTGGGTCGACCTGCGGTGTCCTTCGGCCTCGACAGCGCCGGCGGCTCGCGAATGCGACGACTCACGTCTCCGAACGTGAACCAGCCGATGGCGATCGTGCTCGACGGCGAGGTCTACACCGCCCCGAACCTGAACTCCGCCATCGGTTCGAGCGGCATCATCTCGGGCAACTTCGGTGAATCCGAGATCACCTACCTGATCCGGGTGCTCGCCGCCGGCAGCCTGGAAGCCCGGTTGAGCAGCGAACCGATCTCGACGAGCATCCTGGGACCGGCGATCGGCCAGGACAACCTCGTCCGCGGTCTCGAGGCGGTGGCGATCTCGGTCGGCATCGTCGCGTTGATCATGATCCTCTACTACTTCGGTGCCGGACTGATCGCCGACATCTCGCTGATGATCAACGCCGTCATGATCTTCGGAATCATGGCGATGATCGACGGTACCTTCACGTTGCCCGGACTCGCGGGCATCGCGCTGACCGTCGGCATGGCGGTCGACGCCAACGTGCTGATCTTCGAACGCATCCGAGAGGAGCTGGTGAACAACCAGGAGGACCTCCGGGATTCGATCCGGCTGGGATTCAGCAAGGCCTCGAGCGCGATTCTCGACGGCAACATCACGAACCTGATCGTCTGCTTCATCCTCTACCAGACCGCCGCGACGGAAGTGAAGGGCTTCGCCCTGACCCTCTCGATCGGCGTGCTCGCGACCCTCTTCACCTCGCTCTTCGTCAGCCGGGTGCTGTTCGCGGTCTGCACCGAGGTCTTCAAGATCCGATCGCTTCCGATGCTGCCGACGGTGTTCCCCTCGATTCACCGCCTGCTCGAACCGAAGATCGACTGGATCTCGGTCCGCGGCCCGATGCTGCTTCTGAGCGCCATTCTCGCGATCGGTTCGCTCGCACTCTTCTTCTCCAGCGGCGCGGACGTCCTCGAAACCGAGTTCCGAGGGGGCGTCAGCGTGAAGATGACCACCCGCTCGGCGGAGGCCGACGACAATGCGGGGACCGAACGGGATCTCGCCGGCCGCCTGCTGCTCGCCCGCAGCGACGTCGAGGACCGGATCCACGCCATCGGCGACGAGAATCCGGACGATCCGATCCTCGCCCAGCTCGCCAACGCGACGATCCTCACCGTCGGTACGACCACCGAAGACAGTGAAGCCGCCAGCTTCCAGATCAAGGTCGCCAACCCGCCGGGGATCAACGAGGACGAGAACATCGCGGACGCGATCGTGGCCGCGATCGTCGACCGATTCGGGGACGAGCTCGCGGTCACCCAGCCCGTGCGTTTCGCGGCGGAAGGTGATCCGGACCACAGCAGTCACACCTTCTCGCTCGAGCGGAAGACGCTCGGAGAGGCGATCGGACGTGCCGGCGCCGGCGTTCAGGTCGACGCCTTCCGCGGCGGCGTCGCGGTGGTCATCGACGGCATCACGCCACCGATCACCCTCGAAGACGCGGCCGAACGCATCAAGCGGATGCGGAACCAGCCCGACTTCGCGGATACCGCCGGTCGCGACGTCGAAGTCGTCGGCCTCGATCAGGCCGAAGCTGGCGGCCATCGCGAGATCGCGGTCATGGTCTTCGACGACACCCTCTCGAGCTTCGAGGTCGCCCTCGGGACCTGGGATCGTGGCCTCGCCCAACGGGAGTACGAACTTCTCCAGGCCGCGCTCACCCGCGAAGCCACGCTCGACCAGTCGAGTTTCTCACCGAAGGTCGCTCAGAACCTCGCCGCCAGCGCGATCGTCGCGGTGATCCTGAGTCTGCTCGGCATGCTGGTCTACATCTGGTTCCGTTTCGGTTCGCTTCGCTACTCGGTCTGCGCGATCGCGGCCCTCGTCTTCAACATCAGCGTCTGTCTCGGTGCGATCGCCCTCAGTCTCACGATCGGCGAGCGTTCCATCGGGGGCTTCCGGCTCCTCGACGAATTCCGCATCGACCTCAACGTCGTGGCGGGCCTTCTCACCATCGTGGGCTATTCGCTGAACGACACCATCGTCATCCTCGACCGGATTCGCGAGAACCGCGGGAAGCTCAGCTACGCATCCCGGGGCGTGGTGAACAATTCCATCAACCAGACCTTCAGCCGGACCATCATGACCAGTGGCACCACGATCACCTCGGCGATCGTGCTCTACTCGCTCGGTGGTACGGGAATCCGGCCGTTCGCCTTCACGTTCTTCGTGGGCCTGGTCGCGGCGACCTACTCCTCGGTCGTCATCGCGGCACCGCTCACCTGGAGCGTCGGCGCCAAGGAGCCCGAGGAATCCAAGCCTCGCGACTCGACCACGCTCTCCACCGGTTGACGCCGGTCGGAGGCAACCGAATCTCGGATTCGTCGCTTCGTCGGATCCGAAACGAACCCATGGGCCGAACCCACGCGGGCCGGCGCAGACGGGAGGCTTCCAAATGACCAGCGGACTCCGACTCACCGTGGCCCTGCTGTTGGTGGCGTTCATCGCCATCGGCTTCTACTTCGCGAACCTCGAGGACGCCGACGGATCGGAAGTCGCGAGCATCACGCGTGATCCCGCGCTCGAAGTCGACGAGGTGATCGACCGCGGGCCGGTCGCCGAACCGGATGCGGGCCCGGACCCCGTCCGATCCGATTTCGTGGCGGTGGGGGACGCCACGGACGCTTCGACGTCGGATGCGGAGCCGGAGAGGGTCGCACCGATGCCCGTCGATGCACCGGATTCCGCTTCGGACGCACCGACCGAAGTCGATTCGACCGTGATCACGGCGGTGGCCGTGGACACCGCACCGGTGACGTCGGTCACCGATGCAGATCCCGACTCCACCCTCGATTCAACCCTCGATTCAACCATCGATACAACCGTCGATTCAACCGTCGATTCAACGAGCGAACCGATCGCCCCGTCGTATGGACGAAGCGAAGGCGTTCGTGCCTCGGGGATCTATCTGCTCAAGGCCGTCTCCCCCGACGATCCGGCGATCGACGTCGAGATCGCGCGGTCGAATCTCGTCGCCTCGATCGATCCGCGGCCCGCCGGGCCGGCGGGAACCGCCTGGGTTCCGATCGCGACCTGGTGCTCGATTCGCGGCGACGGCGAGTTGCAGGGGATCGTGACCGGAATCCGCGCGACCTCGACCGATGAAGGACGATTCCTTCTGGTCCGGGATGACGATCTGCTCGGCCTTCGACTCGATGGCCGCGTCTCGGATGCGGATGCCTTCGAGAACAACGAAGGACGACCCCGGGTGGCCTTTCTGCTCGAAAGCGACGCGGTCGATGAAGTCCGCGAGGCGAGTTTCGCGATGGTGGGTGGCACCGTGGCATGGATCGTCGATGGCGAAGTCGTCTCGATGCCTCCGCTCGAGGTGGCGATCCAGAATCGAGGCCGGCTGAACGGTGGATTCGATCTGGAACACGCTCGATGGATCGCCGCTCGTCTCCGCGGCGAACTGATGCGACGTCCCGGCACGCCCGATCCCGAGGAGATCGAAGACGAGGGCGACGAGTCATCGGACGCGGACGACCTGCAGGGCCGATCCGCGGCCGAACTTCCGGCGTCGGCGTACACCAGCTACACGATCCGGGCGGGCGACAACTTCGAACGGATCGCCATCGACTGGTTCGGAGACCCGCGAAAGCAGTCGCTCATCGCGATCGCGAATCCCACCGTGGACCCGATCCGACTGCAGATCGGGCAGGTCATCAAGCTCCCTCCGAAGGAGACCCCGCTGACGATCCAGCGGGGCGAACCGACCGAGACCGGGGTGGTGATCCACGTGGTCCGCTCCGGCGAAACGCTCAGCGACATCGCGGTGGAGTACCTCGGCAATGCCTCCCGGTGGGAGGAGATCCACGACCTGAATCGCGCGGTGATCGGTGACGATCCCGCCCGACTCATGGTGGGCATGGAGCTTCGGATTCCATGACCGATCCACAGGCATCGAATGAAGCCGCTCGACTCGCCGCCGATCTTCTTCCGACCCGCATGGACGAACTCGCGGTGGAGGGGCGGACCGACACGTCGGTGCTCGATCAACTCTGGGCGATGGCGTTCGGGCTCCCGCGGTGGTACTTCGTGGGAACCGGAGCGTTCCCGAACGTTCAACCACTCGCGGTGATCGTCGACGAGAAGCCCTACGCGATGGCGTTCACGGCGAAGGGCCGCGCGGACGAATACGCCCGCAAGCATGGCGTGCTCGCGATCGGCGACAAGCCCTCGATCCTTTCCTTCAAGGTGGAATCGGCGGTGCGCCGGATCGTCCCGCTCCAGCGGGTCGGCGTCTTCGGCATCCTCTTCGACGACTTCCGAGGCGGATGGTGCATTCCGCTGGGACGCCTTCCCGACATGCTCCAGCACTTCAAACCGGGCGGCCCCGGCGGCCGCGATGTCGATCCCGGCTCGGCCCCGGAATCGGACCAGGGTTCGCCCGACTGACTCAGCGCCGCGCGAGGCTCGCCGCCGCGATCGCGAGGTCGTGCTCGAGGTGCGCCGCGGCCAGTGATCCGACGATCATCGAGGAAACCCCGGAAGGCTCAAGACAGCGTGGGATCGCTTCTTCGGGGGCGAGCCGCCCGGAGGCGAGGCCCTTCTTGATGACGATGCCTACGTCCGCGGTCAAGGCGGCTTCGATCACCGGCGACTGACGTTCGTCCAACGGGTGGTACTCGACCATCAGGCAATCGACCACGCCGGACTCGATCGCACGCAGATGGCCCTTCACGGTCTTGCCGCTGAAACCGATGAACCGGAGATCGCCTCGTTCCCGGAGTTCGACCAGCGTCTCCAGCACCGCGGTCCGTTCGATGATGCCGAGATCGTCGCCGTTGGAATGGACGAACACCAGATCCAGCCGGTCGGTGGCGAGTCGATCGAGACTTCTCTCGACGCTCGTTTGAACTCCGGGGGCCGAGAAGTCGAATCGCCCGACGCCATCCTCGAACGTCTCACCCACCTTGGTGGAGAGAATGAACTCCTCCCGTCGTGAAGCGAGGTGACGCCCGATTCTCGCCTCACTCGATCCATACGCCGGGGCGGTGTCGATGAGATCGATGCCGAGATCGAGCACCGCGTTGAGCAGACGACCACAGGCGTCCTCGTCGGGGAGTGCGTAGGCCTGCTCGTACTTGGCACCCTGGTTCCGGCCGATCTTGAAGGCCCCGAATCCGATGGGACCGGGCGTCAGACCGGTGCGGCCGAGACGACGTCGTGATGGCTCGTCCATGATCGCTCCTCCCACGGAAAGGCCGCGATTCCAGGTCGCCGCAGTGTTTCGAACGACGCCGGGAGATCGACGGACGTCGAGGATCCCTTCTCGGATCCCTTGCCGGATCCGGTGATCGCTTCGGTCGCCTCGAGCACCGACGCGGCGAGTCGCGGCGCCAGTGCCCACTTGGTCGGCCAGGCGGTGACCAGACGCCCGTCGTGAAGCGGGATCACTTCGGCGTCGTCGGGGCGCAGCCCCGCCCGCGTGCGTCGCTCCGCCCGGTCCACACGGTACGACGACCACTCCAGATCCTCGATTCCGTCGAGATCGAGTCCCGGAAGGACGCCGCGAAGTTCCCGGTACGCCGCGCGACGCTGCGCACCGCCGTCACGCTCCACCCCGCGCTCCGCGAGGTCTCCACCAAGCTGCCAGACCGTTCGTCCCGCCTCGTCCCGGCCGCTGGTGATCGTCACCCGCGTCTTGTTGCCGTCGACGCAGTGCCCGTGGAACTCGGGGAGTGTGCGGGCGCGGATCAGGCCCATGTGGAGGGGGCGGCGTTGAGCCACCTCGGCGTCGAGCCCGAGCCGGGTGCGGAGACCTTCGTTTCCGACGCCCGCGGCCAGCACCACCGCGGTCGGACGGACCGCGACCTCGGCGTCGCCCGACCGGAGGATCATTCGCTCCACGCGGCCGCCGGTGGAGGCGAATTCGATTCCCTCGGGCCCGTCGACGCCGAAGATCCGCCCCGGATGGGCATCGGCGATCGCCCGCAGGACGGATCGGGTGTCGAAGACCGGCTCGGCGACCCGAAGCACCGCGCCGGCGGCGTTCCGAAGCAGGCGAGGGCGATCCGCTTCGGAAATCGTCTCGGGCCGGGTCCGCAGCGCGGCCTTCGCCCCCAGCATTCCGAGCCGGGACGCCAGCGAATCGGTCCGCCACATCCAGGTGCAGGGTGCGCTCATCCGCGCCGCTCGAAGATCCGGTCCCGGTCCATCAATCGATTCGTGACGATCCCGCCAGAAGCCCGGCATGTCCGCGATCGCGCCTGCGGCGTCGAGGTCTCGTTCACGGAGGGTGTATTTGAGACCACCGTGGATGATGCCCTGGGCGGCGACGCTCTGGCCGTGCCCGAGCTCGAACGCCTCGATGAGGATCGCGTTTCGACCGGCGCGGACCGCCGCATCGAGGATCCAGAGTCCGGCGATGCCGCCTCCGATCACTGCAAGGTCCACGGGATGTCCGTCCGATCCGGGCATTCGGACACCCTAGCGGACCCGACCCGCGCCGGGGGAGGTGTCGGTCGCGTATCCTCCATATCCCGAGGCGTGCCAGGATCACCAAGCGATCCGGCCTCGGGTTCGTCATCAACCCCGGCAGGAACCCACGCGTGCAACACGGATCCGTTCTCATTCCCGGCGACGGCATCGGCCCCGAAGTCACTTCAGCGGCCTGCCGCATCATCGACGCGGCCCTCGAGGGCGGTGGATCCAGCATCGAATGGATCCCGTGCCACGCCGGGGTGGCGGCGCTGGAGAACGGCCACCCGGACCTGCTTCCCGGGGAGACGGTCGACGCGATCCAGCAGGTCGGCGTCGCCCTGAAGGGACCGTGCACCACGCCGATCGGCGGCGGATTCTCCTCGGTGAACGTCGCGCTTCGGAAGACCCTCGACCTCTACGGCGCGGTTCGACCGGTGAGATCGATCGAAGGTGTCGGAACGAGGTACCGGGACGTCGATCTCGTAGTGGTCCGCGAGAACACCGAGGGCCTTTACGCGGGGATCGAGAACGAGATCACCCCCGGCGTGGTGACCAGCCTCAAGGTCGCCACCGAGAGGGCTTCCTACCGCATCGCGAAGTTCGCCTTCGAATACGCCCGCAGTCGAGACCGGAAGAAGATCACGGTGTTCCACAAGGCGAACATCATGAAGAAGAGCGACGGACTCTTCATTCGATGCGCGAAGGAGATTCACGACGCCGACTACAAGGACCTCGAGTACGAGGAATTGATCATCGACGCGGCGTGCATGCGTCTGGTGCAGGATCCCACCCAGTTCGACATCCTCCTCTGCGAGAATCTCTACGGCGACGTGGTGAGCGATCTGTGCGCCGGGTTCGTCGGCGGACTCGGCGTCACGCCCGGGGCCAACTTCGGCGAGGTCAACGCGGTCTTCGAAGCGGTCCATGGCTCCGCACCGGACATTGCCGGCAAGGGACTCGCGAATCCACTGGCGATCACCATGAGTGGTGTGATGATGCTCAACCACATCGCGACCCGGACCGGCGACGCGGCGGCCAGGGTGGCGGCGGACCGGATCAAGGTCGCCTACAACGCCTCGGTCGGGGAGGGCGAGCGGACCGGTGACCTCGGGGGGTCACTGGGCACCGAGGCGTTCGCGGACGCCCTCGTGCGTCGGCTCGGCTGAGCCCGTGGTTCCGACGATGCGGTGCGCCTTCCACGTCGACTACGAGATTCCGCTTCCCGAGGGCCATCCCTTTCCGATGCGGAAGTTCTCGGCGCTCCGGCGGATCCTCCTCCAGGAGGGCATTCTCCGCGAGGAGTCGATCATGTCGCCTGAAGAGGCGCCGTGGGCGGAGATCGGCCTCGCGCATCACGACGACTATCTCCAACGGCTGAAGACGGGCGGGCTCGGACCCGCCGAAGAACGCCGGCTCGGCCTTCCATGGTCGCCGGCCCTGGTTCGCCGTTCCCGGCTCGCGGTGGGCGGCACGGTGCTCGCGGCCTGGCAATCCCTCGAGGACGGGGTGAGCGGAAATCTCGCGGGCGGCACCCACCATGCCTGTCCCGATCACGGCGAGGGATTCTGCGTGCTCAACGACGTCGCGATCGCGATCCGGGTGCTGCAGCGGGAGGAGGAGATCCGGCGAGCGTTGATCATCGACCTCGACGTGCATCAGGGGAATGCCAACGCCCTCTGCTTCGCCGGCGATGATTCGGTCTTCACGTTCTCGATGCATGGGGCGCGGAACTTTCCAATGCGGAAGCCCCCGAGCGATCTCGACGTCCCGCTCCCGGACCACTGCGGCGACCTCGAATACCTGACGATCCTCGAGCAGCACCTGAGCGACGTGATCGATCGGGCCCGCCCCGACCTGGTCTTCGTCCTCTCGGGCGTGGACGTCGTGGTGGGGGACCGCTACGGACGCCTGGCGATGACCCGCGACGGCCTGCGCCGGAGGGAACATCGGGTGCTCGGCGAGTTGTTCGAACGCGGGGTCCCCACGACGCTGGTGCTCTCCGGGGGATACGCGGCGACCCCGACCCTCACCGCCGATCTGCACGCCGAGACGCATCGCGCGGTCCATGACCTCCGGACCTGACGGCCACCACCTCGCCGATTGCGGTCCGGGCATCCCTCCCGCCGCTTCTGGCCGAGTTCGACCACCGGGTGAATTCGGGAATCAGTTCTCCCAGGCCTCCGCCAACCGGCTTCCGGACGTCTCGCTCGCCGGCGGGAGGCTTGCGGCCCCGCCGCGAAGGGAGGTCGGGTCGAGGGCTTCGGTCTCGATCTCGGGCGGCGCAACGGCCTCCGACTCGACGAGCGCTTCGTCGGCCCGACGCACCGCTTCACCGTCGATCCGGCCGTCTCGTCCCACCTCGTCGAACTTCACGGTCACCCGACGGCTGACCCCACGCTCCGGCATGGTCACGCCGAAGAGACGGTCGCAGGCCTGCATGGTCCGCTTGTGATGGGTGATCACGATGAAGTGGGACTGGTCGAGGAACTGACGGACGACGTTGCAGAATCGTTCGACGTTGGCTTCATCGAGCGCCGCATCGACTTCGTCGAGGATGCAGAACGGGGACGGCTTGCTCTGGAAGATCGCCATGAGCAGGCCCACCGCGGTCATCGTCTTCTCACCACCGGAGAGCTGGCTGATCACCCGCGGCTCCTTGCCGGGAGGCTTCGCTCGAATCTCGATGCCGGACTCCAGCCAGTCGATGGAACCGTCCTCGCCGGGCAGCAGGTAGAGGTCGGCACTGCCACCACCAAACAGGCGACGGAACATGCCCTGCGATCCGGCGAAGTTCTCGCGAACGCGGTTGAACGTCTCCTCGAAACGGATTCGCGAGGCCGCATCGAGCCGTTCGATCAGATCCGAAAGCAGGACGCGGGCGGAATCGATGTCTTCGAGCTGGGTCGCGAGATCCTCGTTGCGGACCTCCAGATCCTGCAGTTCCTCGATCGCGTCGAGATTGACGTTGCCCAGCCGCTTGATCTCGACCCGAAGCGATTCGGATTCCTCGATGGCCGCGGCGCGGTCGAAGGGAAGCGGACCCTCGCCTTCGTCCTCGGAGCAGGTCGGGGCGGAAGCTCGCAGTTCATGTGGATCGAGGCCGAGCTCCTCGAGCACCGATTCCTCGAGCGCCTCGCGTTTGATCTCGATCTCGCGTCGCGACATCTCCAGTGCGTGNGCGTCCCGATCGAGCCGACCGGCTTCCACCCGCGCCGCCTCGAGGGCGGTCGTCGTCCCTTCGAGCCGCGACGCCGCCGACTCCATGGCCTGGTCGTTCTCCACGAATCGACCATCCATGCCTTCGAGGGTCGCGGTCGAGGCGGCGACCTCGGTCTCCGCCGCGGAAATCGCTTCGAGGTATTCCGTGATCCGGCCTTGTCGCTCCGCGACCTGCGATCTCCCACGATCAAGCTGGCGANCCGACTCCTCGAGCGCCGTCGACATGCGGGTTCGTTCGCGGCGCGTGGACTCGAGTCGGGCGTTGATCTCGCCGAGGCGGGTCCGCTCGGCGGTCACCGATTCCATGGCGGCCTCGGATGCCTCGGAGATCTCCGCGAGTCGGGCCCGCGACGCGTCGAGGGTGCTCGATCGCGTCGCCTCGTGTTCGATGGCCATCGCCCGCTCGCCGTCGAGACGCCGGCGTTCGAGATGAACGGAGGTCAGCTGCTCGACGATCTCCGACTGCTCGCCTTCCAGTTCACCGCGTTCGCGGGCGATCCGATCGATCATCTGGGAGGTTCGATCGATCGCGTAGCGCTGCTCCACCTCTTCGGCCCGGCCGGCGCGGAGGGTCTCGGAAAGATCCTGCCGACGTTCTCCGCGGGTCGAATGCTCGGCGTCGAGCGTCGACGCCTCGCCTTCGAGCTCCTGCCGGACCACCTCGAGTCGCGAGCCGATGCCTTCGAGTTCCGCCAGCTCGGCCTTTCGCCCCAGCAGGCCGTGTCCTTCCTCGCGGCCCGCGGCGGCGCGAAGAATCACTTCACCCGTGGCGTTGAGCACGTGACCGTCCCGGCTCGCCAGCCGTCGGCCGACGCCTCGGCCGGCCAGCCGCCGCCCGGCGGCGAAATCCTCGACCACGAGCGTGTCGCCGAGCACGTGTTCGACCACGCCGCGGATTCGTGGCGCCGTCCGGACCAGACTGACGGCCTCGACCAGGTTCTCGGTCGCGTGAATCGCGGCGTTGATCCGGGTCGACACGACGGATCCGGCGGTGAATCGGCTGATCGGAAGCAGTTCGACCCGGCCTTGAAGCTCGGGAAGCCGCCGGAGAATCTCGTCGGCGACGCCGGAGGACTCGACCAGCACCGCCTGCAGATGCGTTCCGAGCGCCGCCTCGATCGCTTCCGCGTCGTTCCGATCCACATCGACGTGGTCGGCGAGCGGCCCGATGATGCCCTCGACGGTTCCGGCGAGATCGAGCACCTCGCGCACCGCGTCGCCGATGCCTTCACCCGCGGTGGCCATCTCCTCGAGGAGACGACGACGGGTCTCGGTTCCGGTCCGCTCGTCACGGTTGCCGGCGATCCGGCGGGTGAGATCCGCACGTCGGTCGTCGAGCCGGACGATTCGTTCCTCTTCGCCCCGCAGCGCGGCGTCGAGTCGTGCGATTCGATCGACGAGCACGTCGACGCGGTTCTCCGCCCGCAGTCGCTGGACGCGGTGCGCATCGAGATCCGCCGCGAAGGGGCGGGTCTTCTCGGCCAGACGACGCAGTCGCTGCTGGAGCTCGGTTTCGCGGGCATCGACGCCGCGAACCGCGGATTCCAATCTGATTCGATCTCGGTCCGCGGCCGCGAGCCCGTCCCGCGCGTCCTCCACGGTCGCGACCGCCTCGGTGCGGGCGGCTTCGAACTGGTGGCGACGGGTGGTCTCGTCGGCGAGCCGGGTCTCCGCCGCGGCCGCCTCCTGCGCGGATTCGTCGATCCGGGCCTCGACTTCCGCGAGATCCCGCCCGAGCGCTTCGACCTGGACTTCGAGCTCCCCGATTCTCCGGGTCTCGTCGGCGATCGCCTTTGCGGCGTCGTCGCGATGGCGGGTGGTCAGTTCGATCCGTTGCCCGGCCTGATCAAGCCGGTTCCGTTCGGTCAGGCGTTCCTGTTCGAGATCGTGGCGACGTTCCTGAATGTGATGCCGTTCGATCTCCGCGGCCTGTTTCGCCTCCTCGAGTTCCGCGAGGCTCGCCGCGAGCCCTCGACGTTCGGTCTCGATCGCCGCGAGTTGCCGGGTCAGGCCGGCCAGCCGGTCGTCGAACTCCTCGAACTGGTCCCGAGCGATCCCGGTCCGAAGCGTCCTTCGTCGATCGTCGAGCCCGCGGAATCTTTCCGCCTTCTCGGCCTGGCTTCGCACGATGCGGAGTCGACGTTCGGTGTTGGCGAGTTTCTCACGGACCTGCACCAGGTTCCGCTCCGCCGCGTCGAGCTTCCTCGAGGACTCGAGCTTCCGCTGCCGGAACTTCGCGACGCCCGCGGCCTCCTCCAGAATGGAGCGGCGCTCCATCGGGTTGGCCAGGAGCATGGCGTCGACCTTGCCCTGTTCGATGATCGAATACGCGTTGGTGCCGACGCCGGTGTCGAGGAAGAGTTCCTTGATGTCCCGAAGCCTGCACTTGCGGTCGTTGATGAGGTAACCGCTTCGACCGTCCGCGTAGAGACGTCGGGTGACCGAGACCTCGTCGGTGTCGATGGGAAGCCGCCGGTCGCGCACCCGGGTCCGGTCGACGACCTGTCCGTCACCGGCGGCGAGCGCGAGCTCCTCCTCGTCCAGCGTGTCCGTGGTCACCTCGGCGGATCGTTCGTCGATGACGAGGTCCGGGTCGAGTTCCGTGGGAAGTTCGCCGGCCGCGGTGATCGCTTCCAGCGGTCGTTCGAGACGGGGGTTCTCGAAGGTCAGTGTGACCTCGGCCATCCCCATCGGTTTGCGTGCGGCGCTTCCCGCGAAGATCACGTCCTGCATCGCGGAGCCTCGGAGGCTCTTCGCGCTCCGCTCGCCGAGCACCCACCTTACGGCGTCGACGACGTTCGATTTTCCGCAACCGTTGGGTCCGACCACGCCGATGATCGGCTCGTCGAACGTGAATTCGGTCCGGTCGGCGAAGCTCTTGAATCCCGAGAGCGTGAGTTTGGCGAGTCGCACGTGGATCGACCTCCTGTCGATGTCGCCACACATCCGTGCCGTGGCGGGCATGCTCGTCGTGGCGGCGAAGAGCCGGCGACACGCGAGCCGAGGCCGGAACGGTGGTGATGCCGTTCCGGTTCGCTGCGGTGGTGGGGCCGCGATTCGCCGGGCCCGGATTCGGGACCGGCGGCGACCTCACCGAGGAACAGTATCGCCGCCCTTGCGGGGCGCTTCAAGCCGATTCGAGATCGGGTCGTCCGGGATTCCGTCTTCGTCCTCGTCGACCATCGGCAGATCGGCGTCGAACTCGGCCCGTTCGGGGGTGTCCTCGGTCTTCTGGGCTCGAAGAATCGCGGCGAGGACCCGGTCCTGCTCCGCCTTGAAGTCGCTGGAAAGGTAGCCCTTCCGCCAGAGCTGGTGCAGGGCTCCGATCGTCTCGCCGTAGGTGAGTCCGATGCCCGGAGCGGGCGCCTCGATGGTGGTTCGATGCCCGAAGTAGGCGACCAGCTGACCGACCTCGGGGCTCACTTCATCGATCTGGGCGGGCAGGTTGGACGCTTCGCGGTAGAAGACCTCGAGCCGGCCGTCCTCCTCGTCCGCCTTCATCAGGAGGCGATTGCTCCAGGCCTCCAGGAACATCGGCCGTTCCACCTCCTGGCCGTCCCCGAAGATCACGATTCTCGGTCGCCCGGTCTGGGCGACGTAGATCAGCGGGCGATCGCTCGGGACGAGGTTGAGAATGAACTTGTCGTCGATGTCATACGCCGCGACGATCGGATCGGCCCGCTCCTCGAGGGCTTCGAACGTCGCGAGCCGGATGTCGACGTCCTCCGCGTCGAGCAGGGGCCGGAGCCCCATCTCGATCGTGGGATTCGGACCCATCTCCGAAAGGAGTTTGATGCAGGCGAGCTTCGCCTCCACGGTCCCGTCGTTCGCGATCGCGACGAGGTGGGGGGCCACCGACGCATCATCGAGTTTCGCCCCGGCGATCAGGGATGCGAGCCTCGGGCCTTCCTCCGGATAGTCATACAGGTCCTGGATCACCGGAATCGACTTCGGCCCGAGGGCCTGCCAGCGGAGGGTGGCCTCCTTGGTGAAACCGGGATTCGCGAGCAGGGCCCGTCGCACGCTCAGCGCGGTCGCCTCGACGGCCTCCGGTCGGAGCGAGCTGTGCTTCACGAGATCGACGAACCGCTCCGGATCGTCGTGATGACTCGGCGGAACCGTCAGCTTGATCTCCTCGCCGCTCTTACCGTGGGCGGTCTTGTCGCTCTGACCCGGCTCCCGTGGGAAACGCGAGTTGATCGCATCTCGGACCGCCATCGCGCGGACATGACTTCGCACCGCCATGCGGAGCTTCAGCANCATGTCCTTGTCGACGATGCCCCCGTCCATGATCCGGCCGGTGAGCCGGTCGACGGTGTCCTTCTGCCGGGCGTTCGGTTCGGCGAACGGATTGATGAAGATCTGGCCGCGTGCTTTCGCCAGTGCCGTCGCCTGCTTGGGACCGACGCTGATGTCGCCCGGCCGAAGATCCGTGGTGTAGAGCGTGCCACCCTCGAGGCTGGACGTGCCGGTTCCCGGCGCCGAATAGACCCGGACGTCGAAACGACTGTCCGCGACGGCGCCCGGTGGGATCACGCCTTCGACGACGACCACCGCGGTGTCCTCGGAATCCAGCAGCCGCTCCGGAGAGATGTCGCCGTAGCCGGTCGCGGAATTGCCGACGCCCCGGCGGGCCATCTCCTGAAGCATCCAGGACCGGACCTGGGCGGGCATCAGGCGGCTTCCGGTCCCACGGAGTCCGACCACCAGCCCGTAGCCGCGGACGATGGTGGGGGTTTCACCGGCGATCGCCGCCTCGCTGGCGACGGTGCCTCGCATGATCGGTTGGACGTCGATCTCGAAGTTCCGGCGTTCGAGACTCGAAGCGCCTTTCGCCGGGTCGGCCCGTTCGACCATGTCGAAGGTGTCACAACCGGGAACCATCCCGATCCACGGGAGGAGGGCGGCGGCAAGAATGGCGTGAAGATGACGCATGACGCTGAATTTCCGGTCGGCGAGGTACTGCGGAGGTACTGCGGAGGTGCTGCGGAGGTGCTGCGGAGGTGCTGCGGATTCGCGTGAGGATTCTAGCAGTCCGCCGGGCATGATCCCGGCCTTCTCCGGGCCGAAACGACACGACACGGCCCGGAAGCCGTGTCGTGTCCCGTGCCCGGGGGCACGCGCTCTCTCTCTCGATTCCAAATTCCCTGAAAATGGCCGTCGAACGGGGGTCAGTGGTCCGGTGAGACGCCTCCGACATTCCATCGATGGAAGGCGTAGAGGCTCGCGGCGATGCAGGCGGTGGTCCAGGCCACGGTGATGAGATCCTCGGTGAGCATGTCGGAGTTCCTTCCTCGTCGGGGTTGGACGGAAGCGTGGTCGGAGGTCCGTAGACACACCATCCGGGCCCGTGACACCAATCCAGCGAAAAACGCGACATCAATCCCCCGGGCGGAATCC
>NZFT01000011.1 GCA_002690755.1 Phycisphaerae bacterium | reverse complement strand
GTATTCCGGCCCGCCGTCGTCGTAGGCGATCAGATCGGCGATCCCGACCTGGCAGTCGTCGGGAATCCCGTCTCCCTGGCAGTCCGGAACGCCCGAGGCGATCTCGCAGTCGTCCGGAATTCCATTCGCGTTGCAGTCGTTGCCGTCGAGTTCGCACCAGTCGTAGATGCCGTCGCCATCGCAGTCCGGAGGCGTGCCCTCGCAGACGTCGAGTTGTCCGTTCCCGTTGCAGTCGAGGCCGGGATCGGCGGCGATCTGGCATCCGTCGAGTTGCAGGTCTTCGTCGCAGTCGAGAAACGGTCGCATCACCGAGCCCGGCATCACTTCGCGCGATCCGAAGGGTGGCTTCCACTCCAGCCGGCAGACCGCCTCGCCGCCACTGTCGAACCACTCCAGCGTGAGGACGTGGCTTCCGGCGGACAGGAAGACGCCGGCGGAGACCTCCTCCACGGAGTGGGCGCGCCAGTCGTCGATGAGGATCTCACCATCGACGAAGAGTCGTATCCCGTCGTCGGAGGTCACGAAGAACGAATAGAAGCCGGTGTATTCGGCGACGAGTTCTCCGGTCCAGCGGGCCGCGAAGTCCGTGAATCCGGCGCCAGGCCAGGGTTCCGCGATGCCGATGTCGAAGTCGATGGTGTCGGCGATGCGTGAGGCGATCGGCGTGGCGAGGTCCGCTCCGGTGAAGTAGGTCGCGATGAAACCCACTGCGTCGGGCGACTCGCACTCGTCGTCGAGCAGGTTCCCGTTGCAATCGGATCGCGGGACATCGGTCGCGACGCATGCATCGAGCAGGCCGTCTTCATTGCAGTCGAGCCAGGGGGTGAGGAGGATCTCGACGCCATCGGGTCGGCCGTCGCCGTCGCAGTCCGTGGACTGGCACTCGTCGGGCACGCCGTTCCCATCGAGGTCGAGGCTGTCGCCGAACAGGATGTCGGCGTCGTCTGGAGAGAAGTTTCCGTTGCAGTCGACGTCGCCCACCTCGACGATCGAGTGCAGCAGATGTTCTCCCGCCCGCTCCAGGGATCCATCGCCGGGGAACCAGAGACCGCTCGGAGACATGTAGGCCTGGTTCCGTTCCGGGAAGCGGTCCGGATCCGAGGTCCCCCATGATTCGAACGTCCGGAACTCGCCGGTCTCCCAGCGCCAGTCGCCGTCGGTCACTCGGTCGCTGAGGCCGATCCAGCACCAACGAGGCGTGCCATTCCACATCGAAAGGGCCTCGACCACCGCGCCCTGCTCCGCGAACGACTCGAATGCGACCAGTCGTCCGCCGAGGGACGCCGCGACTGAGGCCGCCTCCCCGGCCGTCGAGGGCGACAGGAGGTAGTAATCGTGCGTGCTGCCGGGTATCACGACCGGGCCGGCGATGATCTCGGGATCGCCCGCCGATACGGACGAAGCGATGGCGAGTGCGGTGATGGCGGCTGTGAACGATCGAACCAGGTTGGAGCGTGCTGGCTGCAAGGCGGGGAAGTCCAAAAGAGCGCCGACGAAATTCAACTTCTGGAGTCTAGCTGGAAATTTCCGGGATTCCACCCGAACGCCCCCGCTGGTATTCGGCAGGGGGTGTGTCCTGTTCCAATGGTCCACGGGCGGTATCCTTGACCTCCACAGGAGCCTGAGATGCACCCATCGGAGTCGAAATCTGGGTTTGCGGAGGAAGCGGCGGAAGCGATGACCGGCCTGCGGAGTGCGTTGGCGGGGTTGATCAGTGACTGCCGCCGGGTGGGCGGGACCCGGCCGATCGACATCTCCCGCGGTCTCGGCATCGACATGAAGCTCGCTTGGAAGATGTCTCATCTCGCCGAAGCGGCCCGGCCGTTCGATTCGGCACGACACGTGCCCGGCGGGGCCGGCATGCGGATCTTTCTCGACGCGGCAGAGGATCGCGGCGCAGATCCGGAAGACGTGAAGCGAACCGAGGCCGCCTTCGCGAAGGTGCAGGCGATGATCGCGGCGCACTGCGGAAGTCGGAAGGTCTTCGAGACGATGGTGTTGGAGATTCAGGAGGCCGAGGACCGACCGCCGGCGCTGGCGGATCGCGAGCGGCTTTTCGAGGGCGCGCGTTCCGTGTGGGGTCTGAAGGCGGATCTCATCCACCGGATGGACATTCTCCATCCCTGCCGCGTCGAGGGGCTCATGGACTGCGTGACCATCCGGACGCTGGCGGGNACNCGTCGCCTCCGTGGCGGTGTTCCGCTGGTNTTCCCGCGTCCGCGNGTCGTCGACGATCGAGGCATGGAAAGCAGGAGCAGCCTGCGTGAATCNCTGGATTCGGGAATCGAGGCGANCGCGTTCCCGNTCGTCGAAGCCTTGTGCGACGGGCCGCTCCCGACGCTCCGANCGAAGGAACGGGATCANGGGATNATCTTCGAGGCACCGCCNCTCGACGGTGCGGATCCATCGAGTTTCACGGTGGTGACCGGTGAGATCCTCCGGGCGGCGCAACCCACGCGGGTCCAGGGCGATTCCCACGGCATCTACCAGTTGATGCGGCTCCGTGTTCCAGCGCCGCTCGCGATCTTCGACGTGCTGATCCACGATTCCCTGGTCGACCCCGGCGTGCAGCCCGACAGCTATCTCGCGAGTGAGTTGCATGTCTCCGCGAGTTTCATCCACAACGTCCGAGGGGTTCGGCTTCCGATCGGAATCCGACCTCGGGAGATCGAGCGGACGCAGTTCCCCGAGCTCGATACGAAGGGTGGCATCGGGGCACGACTGGCGATCGCCACCCGGGCGCTGGATTGTCGACGCGAGGACTTTCGCTGGTTTCGCCTCGAGGTCGAGTATCCCCCGATCTGCAGTCTCGTGGCGTTCGAGTGCGAGCAGCCCTCCGGCTGAGCCTCGATCCGAACCGGGGGGTCACGTGGTCCAGCCGAAGGCGGCGAGGTCCACGTCGAGTCTCGTGGAGAGCCGGCGATTGGAGCCCGCGAGGTCCAGGTCCGCCAGCCTCGACCGAATGATCCGGTCGATCCGGCGGCCCCGGCGGATCTCGCCGGCTTCGGTGGCCACTCGGTCAAGGAAGCGGGCGAGGCGTCGCCCGGGTCCGGCGAGCCGGGGAAACGGTGGCGCCCGATGCAGCGAACTTCGGACCGCGAGCAGGTTGACGCGGGCGGTGCGGTCATGGGGCAGCACGGCCTGATCAACTGGCATGATGACGACCGGGCCTGCTACGACCGGAGTCTGGAGTACATCGACCGGGCCGCGCGATACCTCGCGGACCATGATCGAGGGTCGTCGACCTTCGGCGGCGCGGCGGTCGCTCCGCTGGAAGGGGACGCCCGGCGACGGGTGCTCGTCGAGACACTCCCGTGGCTCCGCGGCCGGGTCTCGAAGCGGCGGCGCATGATCGCGACCGTCCAGTGGGACGACGCCACCATCGCCTTCGTGTCGAGTCGGGACGCGGGGCGACTCGCTTCGCTGGGGACGAGTTGTCCGGATCACTTCCTTCGGACCAAGATAAGGCCCCTTCACGTCGAATGGGACCCGCACCGAGAGACGACGTCGACGCTCCGCGAGCGGTTGGACGCGGGGCTCGAGTCGTATGTCCGGGACTACGAGGCGTACTACGAATCGTGTCGACATCCGGACAGTCCGGGCATGCGTCCGCCGGAACCCACGGTGATCCTCATGCCCGGCGTCGGCATGATCGCATTCGGTGCGAGCAAGTCGGAGAGCCGGACCACCGCGGAGTTCTATCGTTGTGCGATCGAGGTGATGCGGGGCGCCGAGTCGATCGGTGGCTACCGGGCATTGCCTGCGCAGGAGGCGTTCGACATCGAGTACTGGCGGCTGGAGGAGGCGAAGCTCCAGCGGATGCCTGCGCCGCGTCCGTTCGCCGGCCGGGTGGTTCTGGTCGCGGGGGCGGGTTCGGGGATCGGGCGCGAGTGCGCCACCTCGATCGTCGAAGACGACGCCTCGGTAGTCTGCCTCGACCGTGACGCCGCCGGCGCCACGTCGGTCGCGGCCGCGATCGAGGCGATGCGGGGATCGGGCATCGGGGTCGCGGGTTCGGGGGTCTCGGACTGCGGGCCGGCGCTGGCGGTCACCGCGGACGCGACGGATCGCGGCCTGGTGCGTCGGGCCTTCGAGGATGCGATCCTCGCCTATGGCGGGGTCGACGACCTGGTGGTCACGGCCGGCATGTTCCCCACGCCGGGCCCGGATGGTGCGATCGNCGACGAGNTCTTCGCGAAGACCTTCGCGGTGAACGTGATGGNGCCGTCGATNCTCGCCGAGGAANTCGGTGCGATGGTGGNGGATGCGGAACTCGACGGCTCGATCGTCGTCACCACGAGCGTGAACGGGCTCGTCGCGAAGAAGGGATCNTCNGCCTACGACGCCTCGAAGGCGGCGGCCAATCACCTCGTGCGGTCGCTCGCGGTCGGCCTCGCACCACGGATCCGGGTGAATGCGGTCGCACCGGCCACGGTGATCGAGGGCAGCACGATGTTCCCGNGGGACCGCGTCATCTCGAGTCTCCGGAANTACGCCATCGACTTCGACGANTCCATGTCGGACGGCGAACTCGTGGACCGGCTCTCGGCGTTCTATGCGGCGCGAACCCTTCTCGACGTCCCGATCCGGCCGCGNGATCAGGTGGCTGCGATCCGATTCCTGCTCGGTCCCGAGGCATCCCGGACGACGGGTCAGGTGCTTGCGGTCGACGGCGGTCTGCCGGACGCCTTCGTCCGCTGAGTCACACATGGAGCACGAGATGCGTCGAGTGTGTTTTCTGCTGAGGGTTCGACCGGAGCGCCTCAATGCGTACCGGCAGGTGCACGAGGCGGTGTGGCCGGAGATGCTCGAAGCGCTCTCCCGCCACGGATGGACGAACTACTCGCTCTTCCTTCGGGACGACGGCCTNCTGGTGGGATACGTCGAGACGCCGGACTGGGACGCGGCACTGGCGGGTATGGCCGGCGAGCCGGTCAATGCTCGCTGGCAGGCCGCGATGAAGGACTACTTCGAATCGCTCGAGGGCGTCAATCCCGACGAGGCGATGCGGCCGCTGGATCAGGTCTTTCATCTGGCTTGAAGCGATCGCTGGGCGCGCCACGTCACGGGATCACGCCGGTCGCGGAGGCGTGCAGCAGCGGTCGTGCGAGTCGATTCATGGTCTGGATCTCCTCGAGGCACCGTGTTCCCACGACCTCGAGACTGAAGTAACCGTGGATCAGATCGGTGGCGACCTTCACGATGGTCGGCACGCCGGCATCCTCGAGGCGACGGGCGTACGCCAGGCCTTCGCTGTAGAGCGGATCGTGTGCGGCGAGGGCGACGACGGCCGGGGGAAGGCCGGTCATGTCGTCGATACGGATCGGGCTTGCGAGCCACTCGGCACGTCGGGCGTGATCGGGGCAGAAGTGATCCCAGAACCAGGCCATGGCCTCGGTCTCGAGCAGGCGGCCGCGGGCGTTGTCCACCATGCTCTCCCGAGTGAAGTCGGAATCGGTGACCGGGTAGATCAGGTACTGGCAGTTCAGGCGCGGGCCCTTCTCGTCCCGCATGGCGATCGCGGAGATCGCCGCGAGATGGCCGCCAGCGCTGTCGCCACCGACCCCGACCCGTTCCGGATCGCCACCCAGTTCCACGGCGTGTTCCGCGAGCCACCGGGTGGCGGCGATCGCATCCTCGGGTCCTGCGGGGNAGGGGNAGNNCCGGCGCGAGCCGATAGTCGACGGATGCCACCACGGCGTCGAGTTCGACCGCGAGTCGTCGGGCCGTCGGGTCCGCGCCATCGAGATCGCCGAGCACCCAGCCGCCGCCGTGGAAGAAGACGAGGAGCGGCCGAAGTTCATCGGGGGCGGGGTGGTAGACACGGACCTGCAGTGGCGTCTCCGGGCCCGGAATGAGTCGGTTGGTGACCGACGCCACCTTGATCGGGCGATCCGGGGGGGCGAACGTGGATTTCGACCAGGCCCGCGCCTCGATGGGCGTCATCGAGACGATGCTGGGTTGCGAAACGTCGTTCACGATGGTGAGAAGGCGTTCGATGTCGGCATCGATGGCATGGGCGGGCGTGGACATGGGCGGATTCCGGGGTTGAGGAGACACCATACCGAGCCTTCCGGGGCGTCCTCCGGACGGGCCGGTCGAAAATCGTCGTGGAATCGATGATCGAGCGTCCCCGGGTCGTTCGATCGATCAATATTGAGGCATGTCCGGAAACGATTCCGACCAGTTCGAGCCTTCGCGCTCGCCGAGCGCCGACGAGGTCTTCGAGGTTCTGATGCGTCAGAACGCCGATCATCTCATGGCCTTCATTCGCGCCATGGTCCGGAACAACGCGCTGGCGGAGGATGTCTTCCAGGAGACCTTCATGGTGGCCTGGCGACGGTTCGACGACTTCGACCGGGATCGTCCGTTCGGTCCCTGGCTTCGGGGGATCGCACATCGGACCGCACTGGGCATGATGCGGAAGACTCGGCGAGAGATCGCGGTCGACACGGCGATCGCCGACGTGCTTGAATCGCATGCGGTCCGGTACGAGCGAATCTCGATGTCCGAGGAGTTCAGTGCGGCCGAGATGTTGAACGACTGCGTCGGTCGGCTTCCGCCTCGGTATCGCGAGGTGATCGAGGTGCTGTATCGCGGTGGACGCTCGATCTCCGAGGTGGCGGAGGCGACGGATGCCGGCGTCGAAGCGGTGAAGAAGCGACTCCAGCGGGCTCGGCGGATGATCGCCGACTGCCTGCGGACGAAAGGACTGCTGACATGATCGATGACGCGAACGCACGTCGTGACGACGCGGCCGAGCAGGCCGACGACCGATTCGTCGAGGCCCTGCTGGAGGCGTCGAAGCCCGAGGAGGCCGCGGCCAGCGAAGCTCGGATCCGACTGGGCATGGCGACGATTCGTGACCGCGAACCCGTGGCGGCGATCTCACGACGGCGGTGGTGGGCGGTCGCCGGTGGATTGGGATCGATCGCGGCGGTGACGATGCTGGCGGTCTTCTTCCAGACCAGCGAGGTACGTGCCGACCGGATCATCGCCAGAGTGCTGGCGGCCGAGTCCGCGGTCACGGCCCTGCGGTTCGACGTTCGGCTCGAAGCGCCNGACGGGCGACCGCATCCGGATCTNGAGGGATCGATCGANCTTCTGGCCCGCNCGGGCGGGCATCCACTCCTNCGATTCGAAGTCGATCGGCCCGCCGACCGAAGCCATGCGTGGGGCGTCGATGCGCGAGGCGGCTGGGGTCGGAGTCATCGTGGGATCGTCAGTCGTTTCGATCGGACGGAGTGGAGTTCCCGGATCATGGGCGACGGACTCGATCTGTTGATCGATGCGATGCCCGGACTGCTCGATCGCGTGGCCGACGGTTACGAAATGACCACGCAGGTCGATCCCGTCGACGACGTCGTCACCCTGATCGCCGTCAGGAGCGAGACGGATGACGGTTCGAAGTCGCCGAACCGGATTCGAATCGAGATTGATCCGAAGACCGACGAGGTTCGTCGCCTGGTCTTGGAGTGGGATCAGGAATTCGATCCCGCGGACCGGCGGGGATCGCCTTCGAGGCCTGAAGGGCGTCCCGGTCGCGGGCGACCGGGTGGCGACGGACCACCGATGCAGTTCGATCGGCGACCATCGCCGGCGCCGGGGCCTGTCGGGGGACCGGGCGAACGGCGACGCCGTCCGCCGCCGCCGGGAGGGCCGGGTCCCGGACGGGATCCGCTGGTCGAGGAGGTGATGCGGACCGAATCACAGGGGCCGCAGCGGCCGCCGGCTCGAATCACCTTCGAGCGGGTACCGGCATCGGCCCTCGAGGCCGGTGATTTCTCACCCACGACCGTTCGGGATGGATGATCGGACCTGTCGGCCGGGCCGCCATGCTCGCAGTCGTCGTCTATTTTCGTGAACTTGGCACTCTTTCGTGTCCCCGAGACCCTGCGCGATCCAACCTGTACCGGCGGCCCGGCCGCCACGAACCACCAACCCACCGATTCCTGGAGTCTGCAAGATGAACCTTCGATCCCATGCCCACCGCCTGCGGGCGGGGCTCACCGTCGCGACCCTCGGACTCTCCGGGGTGGCCGCCGCCCAGGTGGACACCCAGCCCGGCGGGATCTTCTGCAAGGCGGACCTGAACCGTGACCTTCAAGTCGATGCCGCCGACCTCGGCGGACTGATCGCCGCGTGGGGCACTGGAACGGTCGACTTCAATGGAGACGGCCTGACCAATGGATTCGAAATCGGTTTCATGATCAGCCAGTGGAACATCCAGTGCCACAACTTCCACGGAAACGTCGACCTCCAGCTCGACGGTGGTTTTCTCGTGGTGACCGGCAACGGGGTCCCGGATCATGAATACGGCAACTTTCCTGGCGAATGCGGCAATCCGAACTCGGTCGGCGCCCAGAACGACAGCTGGCGGATTCCGCTTGATCCCGAGATGACCGGCAACCCGTCGGTCGACGCGTTGGTTCAGATGGGGCCGATCGGAATCATGGTCAACGGCGTCGCCTTCTACAACCCCTACGACGGTGGCGGCATCACGGCGCCGGACACGATCTGCATGGATTCCTGCAACGCGCATCCCTCGCCCGACGCCCGATACCACTACCACCAGTATTCGCCCTGCATCGAACCGTACTCCGGTGGTCACTCCACCCTGATCGGCTACGCCTTCGACGGCATCCCGGTCTACGGTCCCTGGGAGGAGGACGGTGTTCTCGCGGCGGAGATGGATGGCAAGCGAACGCTCGATTCCTGCAACGGCCACCACGACGCGGAACGTGGGTATCACTACCACGCGATCTCCTACGAGCTCGCCCTCGAACGCAACCTTCCCGATGATGGATTCCCGTGGTGCATCGGCTGCTTCGCCGCCCAGCCCGAAACGTCGAACTTCGGCGGCGGCGGCGGCGGCGGCGGCGGCGGCGGTGGCGGCGGCGGTGGCGGTGGCGGCGGCAGCGGCAGCAGCAGCAATCAGCGCCCATCCAGTCCTCATGGCCTTACGCTGCAGCTTGAAGACACCGAGTGCGCCGCGGAGCCCTCAGATACAGTTG
>NZFT01000010.1 GCA_002690755.1 Phycisphaerae bacterium | reverse complement strand
TGGCTTCAGGGGGAAGGGCTTTCGCCGGTGGTCACCGTCGATCGGCCCGATGGGATGACCGAGCTCGGTGAGCGGGCGATGCTCGGGCTGCGACTCCGGCGGGGGCTCGACCGGCGGCTCGCGACGGCGCTCGCGGCCAGCACCTCCGAGCGGCACGCCGCGATCGANCGGCATCTCGAAACGGGNGNNCTGGAGTGGCGGNACGACCGGCTTCGCATCGCCGACCGGGCGCTGATGCTGGCCGACGACATTCTGAGCGACCTCGTCTGAGCGACGGCGTTCTGGCCTCGCGGCCTCTCATGGGCCTCATGCGCCTCATGTGCAACGACGCACGCGAACCCTTGCGGGTCCGCGTGAAGACGTCGGCTGGAATGTCGGTGGGCGGGGGTGGTGGGTCCGAGCCGTCGGACCGGCCCGGGCTCAGCCGGCGAAGAACTTCCGGATCGACCGCACCGTGACGGCGCGACCCATCTCGGCGATCGACTCGGTGAGCGGGATCTCCTTCGGGCAGACCTTGACGCAGTTCTGGGCGTTGCCGCAGTCGCTCACGCCACCGATGCCGGAGATCGCATCGACGCGTTCGTCGGCGAGGATCTTTCCGGTCTCGTGGAGATTGAAGAGTCGGGCCTGGCTGATCGCGTGGGGACCGATGAACGACTCCTGCCACTCGGTCTCGTCCTCTTCCAGATTGAACTGCGGGCAGGCCTCGAGGCAGCAACCGCAACTCATGCACTGGCTGAGCTGGTAGCGGGTCAACTGGACCTTGGGGCTTTCCATCGGACCGGCACCGAGATCGTAGGTGCCGTCGATCGGGACCCAGGCCCGCACCGATTCCAACGCCGCGAAGAGTCGGGCCCGGTCGACTGCGAGGTCGCGGATCGTGGGGAAGGAGGACATCGGCTCGAGCGTCACGACCCCGTGCGGGTCGACGATGTCGTCGATGAGCGCGGTGCAACTCTGCCGCACGCCGCCGTTGATCACCATCGTGCACGCGCCGCAGACCTCCTCGAGGCATCCCGAGTCATAGACCACGGGGGTGGTCCGGGTGCCGTCCACGGTCACCGGGTGTGCCGCGATCCACTGGAGGGCGGAGATCACGTTGGCCCCGGTCTCCACCGGGACGTCGAATTCCTCGACCCGGGTGGGCTTGCCGGGGGCGTCCTGCCGCGTGATGCGGAACCGGACGGTACGGGGGATCCGGGAAGTCTTTTCGTTCGGGGCGACCATCGGGTGACGGCTCCTGAAGGGGGGGTGACGGGGCGGAATTGTCCGCACCCTGATGCTAGCATGCCGGTCCTGTTCAGGGTTCGAGGAATCCGGCCTTCCGGTTTCGAAACGCGAGTGGAGGACCTTTACCCGATGGTCGATAAGACCGAGACGCCCGGACCTCCGGGCCGGACGCGGACCACCGGATGCCCATCGATTACTTCAAACTCATGAGGCCGGCGGACTGGGTGAAGAACGTCTTCATCCTGCCTGCGATCGTGTTCTCGATTCCGGCCCTCGATGCCGGGGCCAGGGCGTCGCAGCTCCCGGGCTGGCTGATCGCGACCCTGCTCACCATCGTCGGCTTCAGCCTGCTCGCTTCCGGCTTCTACGCCATCAACGACTCGATGGACGTCGAGCTCGATCGACTGCATCCGCGAAAACGACACCGTCCGATCGCCAGTGGTCGGATCGGCCCCGCCGCGGGGTTTCGATTCGGCCTCGTCCTCGTGGTCCTCGGCGTCGCGGTGGGCTTCCTCGTCGATGCCGCCGTGGGTGGGGTGATGGTCGCCTACCTGGTGCTCCAGTTCCTCTACAACGGCGGTCTGAAGCGGGTCGCGATCGTGGATACGGTCGTCCTTGCGACCGGGTTCGGCATGCGGGCGACGGTGGGGGCCTTCGCGATCGACCGTGCCGTCTCGACCTGGCTGCTCGGATGCGTGTTCTTCCTCACGCTCTACCTCGCCTTCATCAAGCGTCTTTCCGATCTCTCGGCGGCCGAGTCGGCCGGAACCGGCTGGTCGAGTCCCGCGGGTTACGAGAATCGACTCGAACTGAACTGGCTGCTCGGCCTGAGCGGCGTCTCGGTGGTCATGAGCTGGGTGCTCTACGGTCTGAGTTCGCACGCGACGAGTCTCTTCGGCGGGCGGGCCGCCGGCTTCGCGCTCCTGACCCCGCTGGTTCTGGTGGTCGTTCACCGGTTCTACCGACGGGCGAACCGCGGTGAACGCGACAGCCCGATGGCCGCGATGCGCGAGGATCCGGTGATCCTCGTCTCGCTGGTGCTCTTCGCGGCGGGGGTGCTGGCCTGCCTCTACGTCCCCGCGGTCGAAGCGGGGCTTTCCAGGCTGATCTTCGCCGACACCTTCGACGTCCCCCTCGAGAACGGCGGGTCATGAACGACCCCGTTCGGACCGGTCGACGCCTCGCGCCTGCGGTCCTGGTCTTGCTCTTTCTGGCGGCGACGCTTGGCCCGGTGCTCACGGGGTTCGATCGGTTTCCCGAGAAGAGCATCGACCACGATTTTCATCACGTGCCGGTGGTACTGGCCTTCGCGGAAACGCTTCCGGCCGTCGATCTGGCCGATTACGACAGTGCGACCACCCCGGGCATGCACCTGCTGCTCGCGGTCGCGGTCCGGATGTCCGGGCCCTCGGAGACCTTGCTTCAGGTCTGTACGTGCGGGTTCGGCGTGCTGCTGCTCGTCGTCGTCTATCGGTGCGCCGCGAAGGTCGCCACGCCCTGGACGGCCTTCCTCTGCACGCTTCCACTCGCGTCGTCGCCGTACGTCCTCGGCAATTCCATCTGGGTGATGACCGACAACCTTTCGCTCGCCCTGATCGCGATCTCGATCGGTTCCGCGATCTTCTGCGTGGCGAGCCGGGGGCGGGCCGTCGGTTCCGGGATCGCGCTCGTCTTTTCGGTGCTCGTTCGTCAGATCAACATCTGGGTTTCGGGCGTCGCGTTGCTCGCGTTTCTCTTCCAGTGGGATCCGGTTCGACGGCGGCTTCCTTTTCGCGATCCGCTTCAGCCCGGCCACCGCGGACCGCAGCCGGCGGTGATCTTCGCGATCGCGACGGTGGTGGCGGCGGGCGTCATCGCGGGCTTCGTCATGCTCTGGGGCGGCCTCGTTCCGCCGAAATTCCAGGTCGGGGGCGACGGCGTGACGCACGCGGGTGGACTCAATCATGGGGTCACCCCGGGGGTGTTTTCGCTGCTCGCGGTCTACGCGTCGCCGATGGTGGTCGTGCTTCTGCCGTTCTGGTGGCATGATCGACGGGTCCGCCGGACGATGGTCATCGGCCTCGTGATCGGCCTCCTCGCCGGGGTGTCGCTCGAATCGGTGGCTGGCAAGGAATACGGTCGAAACGGCGGTTGGCTCTGGTTGTTCGCTGGTTGGACGCCCACGATCCTCGGTCGATCGGCCCTGATCGTGGCGGGCAGTGTCGCGGGCGGCGCGACCGCCGGAATCCTCTTCGGGCTGCTCGTCGCGTCGGGCCGGGCGCGGACCGCCTGGTTGGTGACCGGTTTCGCGATCTCCTTCCTGGCCGCCTACACCGTGAACTCGTCCGCCTTCCAGCGGTACTTCGATCCACCGATCCTGCTGGCGATCGGGTGGTGTCTTGCCTCGCTGGAATCTGGTCGAACGACGTACGGGCCGATCGGACGTGGTCAGCTCCGACTCGCCGCGCTCGGTGTCTTCTCGATGCAGGCGATCTTCGCGTTGCTCACGCTCTACGCGAAGATGCGATGGGCCGAAGGCTGAACCGCCCTCCGCGTGATGCATGGAGTGAGCGTGGTCGGTCGACGCTTCCCAGTCACATCGGCCGCGACGCGAGTCCTGACATTCCGAACGGCTCGCCTGGTCAGCTCGCCGCCGTGGCCTTCGTCTTGGTGGCCTCTGCCTTCGCGGGGGCGTGCGTCTTGCTGTAGTTCCGCTCCCGGGGCGTGACCAGCTCCGATCGGACCGGCTCGTAGCCGATCTCGACCCGGCCGGAATCCGGAACGTAGTTGACGACGGTGGTCTTCAGGAACTCGCCGTCGTTCCGCTTCGGGAAGTCCGAGCGATAGTGACTGCCGCGGGACTCGCGTCGGGCGACGGAGGCCTCGATCATCGCGTCCGCGATCACCAGCATGTCGCCGACGGCGCGGGCGTAGGAGAGATTCTGGTTGGTCCAGAGACCGGTGTCCGACAACGCGATGTGGGCGTACCGCTCGCGAAGCGAGGCAAGCGTTCCCCGGGCCTGCTCGAGCCGGGCGCCTTCCTTGACCACGGTGCAGGCGGCGGTCATCTCTTCGCCGAGCTCCCGCCCGATGAGGTAGGGGTTCTCGTCGCCTTCCGCGGAGACGAGCTGCTCGACCCGGTCCTCCTCGATCTTCCGGGCCGCGTCGTGGGCCCGTCCGTCGCCTTCGGCGGCCGCCGAATCACGGTCCTTCACGTAGTTCGCGACGCCGACGCCGCAGAAGAGACCGTCGAAGATGCAGCTGAGCAGGGCGTTGGCGCCGAGCCGGTTCGCACCGTGATACTGGTAGTTGACCTCGCCGAAGGCGTAGAGGCCCTGGATGCTGGTCATCATCGAGTTCTGGGCGCCGAGCACCATGCCGTCGAGATCGTCCTTCGGGGTGTAGGTGGTCCAGAGGCCGCCCATCGAATAGTGCACCCCGGGGAAGATCCGCATCGGCATCTCCGCGGGATCCTCGCCGACGAACTTGCGGTAGATCTCGACGATGCCGCCGAGCTTCCGCTCCAGGTACTCGCGGTCGAGATGGGTGAGGTCGAGGTAGACCTGGTTCTGGCCGGCGACCCCGAGTCCCTGATTCACGCAGATGTCGAAGATCTCGCGGGTCGCGATGTCGCGGGGCACGATGTTGCCGTAGGCGGGGTACTTCTCTTCGAGGAAGTAGAGGCGTTCCGCGGTCGGAATCTGCCGCGGATCGCGGGCGTCGCCGGCGTTCCGGGGGACCCAGACGCGGCCGCCCTCGCCCCGGGCGCTCTCGGACATCAGTCGGAGCTTGTCGGCCCCGGGGATCGCGGTGGGGTGGACCTGGACGAATTCCGGGTTGCCGTAGGCGGCCCCGGCCTGGAAGCAGCGGCTGGCGGCGGCACCGGTGCAGATCACCGAGTTCGTGCTCTTGCCGTAGACGAGTCCGCAACCGCCGGTGGCCATGACCACCGCGTCCGCCTTGAACGAGCGGATCTGCATGGTCCGCATGTCCTGGGCGACGATGCCGATGCAGCTTCCGTCGTCGTCGAGAATCGGTCGGAGGAATTCCCAGTGTTCGTACTTGGTGACTCGCTTCTCGTGCTGCCAGCGACGGGTCTGCTCGTCGAGTGCGTAGAGGAGCTGCTGACCCGTGGTCGCGCCGGCGAAGTGGGTCCGCTTGAAGAGCGAGCCTCCGAAGAGTCGGAGATCGCGGCGGCCTTCCGCGGATCGGTTGAAGGGGACGCCCATCCGGTCGAGGAGGTCGATGATCCGGGGGGCCCAGTGGGTCATTTCGTGGACCGGCGGCTGGTTGGCGAGGAAGTCGCCGCCGTAGACGGTCTCGTCGAAGTGCTCGTATTCGGAGTAGCCCTGCTGGCGGGCGATCTCGTTGCACGCGTTGATGCCACCCTGGGCGCAGACCGAGTGGCTTCGTTTCACCGGGACCAGCGAGAAGAGGTCGACCGGGACGCCGCTCTCGGCGATGCGGATGGTGGCGGCGAGGCCGGCGAGCCCGCCCCCGACCACGATGACGCGTCTGTTGGAATTCTGCACGTTCGACCTCTCAGGAATCGTGGAAGGACATCTGGGTACTTCGGTGGAATCGGGGCGGCGGATGCGACGAACGGGCCCTTGCGACCGCGGATCGCTCAGTTCTCGGTCTGTTCCGCGGCGGACGCGGTCGGGTTCTTCATCTGAAGCATCTCCTGCTCGATCTTCTCCGCCTCGCCCGCGTCGAGGAACGTGAAGCCGAGAATCGCGGTGAGGCCGGCGGCGGCGAGTCCGGCACCGATCGCGGCACATGCCATCCCCCAACGGTGCTGGGCGGTGGCGGTGACCGTGAGGCCCCACGTGATCGCCGCGGTCCAGAGACCGTTCGCGAAGTGGTAGACGGCCGCCATCACCCCCACGAAGTAGAAGAGGGCCGCGAACCGGCCCCAGAGGCCGTCCTGGAAGTGCTCGGCCGTGGTCGAGGCCGCGTGGTTCGGATCGAAGCCGGGCATCAAGCCGCCGAAGCTCACCCCGAAGCGGAGGGAGGCGACGTGCATGAAGATGAAGACGAGTGCGATGTAGCCGCTCGCGCGTTGCAGGGTGTATCGGACATTGCCCTGGTAGGCGTACCGAGTGGTGTTCGTCCGGCCGGACCGGGCGAAATACACGCCCATCGCCGCGTGGTAGATGATCGGCAGCCACAACCCGAACACCTCGATGAGGAAGAGGGCCGGAAGATCGTGGATGAAGTTCACCTCATGCTGAAACGTCGCGACGCCGCCGACCTTGGTGGCGTCCCCCCACACGATCGACGAATTCGTCGTGAGGTGGGGGAAGAGGAAGAGTCCGATCGGGACGATGCCCGAGATCGAGTGGAGCCTTCGGAGGACCAGGTAGTGACGATCGATGAAGCTTTTCGAACTTGACAAGGTTGCTGGCTCGGGACGGGGAATGGAGCGGCATGCATGAGGCACGCTGGGGAGACCTGACGGTGACGATTCAGGGTTCCTGGATTCGCAGGTCCGGGATGTCGGTCGGCCCGCCGGGGCCTCCGGGGGCGCCGGCGGCTTCCGCCTGCTGCTGGGCCACGAGCTGCGCGATCTGAACGAAACGGGATCGCAGTTCGTTGAGCACGTTGGTGAGCTCGCCCGCCTCGTCTTCGGTGATGTTGCCCTTGGTCTTCTCGTCGAGGACCGCGAGCAGATCGATCGCGAACTTCGCGCCGGGGAGATCGATGACCACACCACCGGTCTTGGGATCCGTGTAGGCGCCGAGACCCATGATGGCCTGGGACGCGAGGACCCCCATGAGTCCCTTGAAGTCGGCGGGTGGAAGTTCGGGACTGTCGCCTTCCGCGCCGGGGGCGGGGTCGGGCTTGCTGGCGGCCGCCTCGGCGAGGCGTTCCTTCTCAGCCTGGGCTTCGGCCTTCCAGTCGCTGTCGACGTGGATCTTGGGAGTTTCGTCGGACATCCGGGGACTCCGCGGCACCGCATGTCGGGCGGCTGCCGGAGGGGATCGTGGTAGGGAATCGAGCGTCGATTCCCCGGGACGAGCATTGTACGCCGCTCGACGCCCTGCCGGGCGGTTCCGGCTTCGCTAGCATGCTCAAACATCATGAAGGACCTGAGAACACCTGCTGCAAACCCCGTTCAGGAAACATCCGCGACTCCGGTCGTGGTCCGGGTTCGGCTCGGTGGTNTGGCCGGGGCCCTTCTCGCCGCCGTGGGCTGCTCGACGGCGATCGACTCCCAGCCGGTTCGGGCCCTCGAGACGGGGGAGTTCATTCGGGCCGNGGGGGCGCCGAAGTCGAGTTTTCCGCTCGATGCCGCCGCGGAGGCGGCGGGCCCGGTCGAGACGGTTCGCGAGACCGAGACAATCGAAATCGATGGGCGCACCTACACCGAGGGCACCGAGGAGATCATCGGGGCGGACGGAGTGGACGAGATGGATTTCTCGATCGCNGTCGACATGCCGGTGGGCGTTCCGTATCCGATCGAAAGCCTCGTCGGACAGATCAACGGTCGACCGGTGTACGCGGAGGAGTTTCTGCTTCCGCTCGAGGATCGCATTCTGCGAATCGTCGCCGAGAGCCCGCTGGCCGATGCCGTTCGCAGCGTCGACGCGATGGTCGTGCAGCGATTCCGGGAATTCGTCGATTCGGAATTGATCATCGCCGAAGCCGAGAGCAAGCTCGATTCCCAGCAGCAGCAGGGGGTTTTGGCCTGGCTCAAGTCGGTTCAGGAGGACACCATCGCCGATCGTGGGGGAACCCGCGACACGGCGTCGGCGAGCATCGAGGAGGAGTTCGGGCTCAGCTTCGATGAGTTCATGCTGCAACGCCGCAGCATCGCCCTCGCCAGCGACCTGCTCCGAAAGCGAGTCCAGCCGCGGGCGATCGTCTCCTGGCGCGACATCGAGCAGGCCTATCGCCGGAACTACGCCACCTTCAACCCTCCGCCGATGCTGCGGATCGGTCGAATCCGATTCAGCACGAAACGAGAGACCGAGCAGGTCGAACGAGCGAAGGCCCTCGTCGCCGACGGCGCGGATTTCGCGACGGTCTGTGCGGCGATGGAGATTCCCGACGACGGTGCCTGGCTCGAGCTNGAACTGCCCACGGACGGCATCGCCGGCACCAGCCTGACCAAGGCGGTGAAGTCACGGCTGGAAGGTCTCGAAACCGGTGAGCTCAGCGAGCCGTGGGTCCAGACCGCCTTCATTTCCTGGTTCGCGGTGACGGGTGTCGAAAAGCAACCGGGTCGCTCGATCTACGACCCCTCGGTGCAGTTCGGGCTGGAGGGCGAACTTTCGAACCTGCGTCTCGTCCAGGAGCAGGAGCGATATCTCAGCACGCTCAAGGATCGCTGGGTCTCGGGCGACATCGACGAGATGCGGCGACGGCTGCTCGCGATCGCCCGGCTTCGGTACCTCGTGAAGTGAACCAGTTGAAGTGAACGACCGGTGATGCTTCGGGAGGTCACCGCCCGATCAGGTGGTTGCTCCGGCCGGCGGAATCGGTGGCTTCACGCTCCGTGTCAGATCGCGTCGAACATCTCGATCTGCGGCGGTCGGCACCCGAGATCGACTGCGAGAACCACGATGCGGACCCGTGCGTCGAACCCCAGTCGGATCCCGGCACGCTCGAGGCGGCGACGCTGCGTCGGCCTCAGATGCCGCTCCGGACGACGGTTGCTGACGGAGGTCTTGATCTCCGCGATCACCCACGCGTCGTGGATCCGATCGAAGCCGAGAATGTCGATCTCGACGCCGGCCACTCGTCTGTTGCGGGCGACGACGTGAATGCCCCGTCGGGCGAGTTCCTTCGCCGCGACGTCCTCGCCACACCGCCCGATCGATCCGGAATCGGTGCGACTGCGGCAGGCTTGATTCCGCCGCCACGTGGCGAACCGCGAAGCGAACATCGCGGTGATGAGACGGGCCGGTATTCGAAGGAATCTCAATCGGCCGATTCCGATTGGTCGATCGTTCGGGCCGCCTCGATCGATCGATGGAGCGCCTGGAGGTCATGGGACGTGAAGTCGGGGGGCGTTCGGACGTCCAGCAGGCGGCGGGCCGGCCGATCGTCGATGAGCACGCCGATGCACCTTGCGTCGTCGTGGAGCCCCGTGCTGCTCGACGGGGCACCGGCGGGGGGGAGTCCGACCCGCCAGCCGCGTTTTCGGATCCAGCGGAGAAACGCCGCTCGAAACCCGGGCGACATCGCCTCCGCCACGAGGAACTCGCGCGTCGGGTCGAACACCGCGCTCGGATCACCGAGATCGGCGGGATCGGCGTCGCCAACGCCGCTGAGCCAAACCAACCGGCGTTGCGAAGTCGGGCCGGATCGGTGAAGTGGAGTTTCCGGCGGTGGCGTCGAGTCCACCCGGCTCGACGGTCCGGAGGGTGAGCCTCGCCGAAAGTGGTGCCACGCGTGAAGCAGCATCGGTTCGACGAGTCCGTCGCCGGCCCACTCGATGCGACGAATCGGATGCTCGGTGGCCATCGCGGTCGACGGGCGGTCCGACCGCGCCTCGCGTGAAGTCGGNATTCTGGAGGGCAGTAGGCCATCGGTCCGTTCGAGACAGATCGAGGCGAGCATGGACGCCAGTTCGGTCTCGATGCGGGTGGCGAGGCCCCCGGGTCGCAGCGGCACCCGGGCCGCCACGCACCAGCGTCGAAGGCTCGATCCGACCTGTTTCGCGTCGATCCGCCACCGTCCCACCCGGCGTCGCGCTGGATCCTCGCGGCCGATCGAGACCGCATCGACGCTGGGAACGAGGGCGGTGAGCGCCCGTCTTGCGAACGTCCGCCCGCCCGAGCCGCTCGAATCCGGCAGTGCGATGACCAGGCCGCCGGTCTCGACGAAGGCCGCGAGTCTTCGAGCGGTCCTCGACGTGGGCGTGGTGAGCCAGGCGGCGTCGGGTGGCGAGCGGACCACGAGCACCGGGAACCGACGCCAGGAACCGGGGGGATCGTCCATGCCGACCCGAATCCAGCCGGTCCCGCGTTCAAGGCGGTCGGCGACCAGCCGGCAGGCATCTCCGAGGAGGTCTTCGATCGGTGGCCCGTGACCAACATCGAGGCATGCGAAGGCGACCGGCTCCAGGCCGCGACGGAGCACCAGCAGCGCGAAGGCGATTCGATCGATCCGCGGTGTTCCACGGATTCGCGGCGGGNTCCGCGGCTCCACGAGGAACATCCGACGTCGGATCATCGCGGCGGATTCCTGAAACCAGTCGCGGGTCCCCAGTCTTTGAAGGCCGGTCACCCGCGACGCGCGCTCGAGGGCATGGATCCAATAGAGGTGCCAGCGGGGGCAACCGGGGTTGGCTTCCGCATCGAAGCGGGTCTCGAGCCAACTCATGGCCTTGGTCATCGCGTCGAGGGTTCGTCTCCGATCGTCCCGGCTCGATCGGATGTGATCCTCGATGAGTGCGAGGGACGCCACGCCGGCCGCCGTCATCGAGCCACGCGACGGATCCCCGAGTCGGCGATATCCCCAGCCACCGTCGGGATTCTGAGTCGCGATGAAACGCGCTCGAACCCGGTCGAAGAGTCGGTCCGGAATCGAGACGCCGCGGCGGGCCGCCTCGGTGATCGCCTGGAGCCCGAACTGGGTGAGCGACTGATCGATGAAACCGAGTCGGGGCGACGGGCCGTAGTCCCAACCGCCGCCCTCCACGGAAAATCGTTCGAGCAACCGCGCGCACTCCCCGCGTCGCTCGCGATCGAATCCCGGAAGCCGGCACCAGACCATGAGCCGGGCCGCGATCGCGTAGGTCCCATCGGCGGGGGTGACCGCCATCCAGTCGATCGCGGCGGCGACTCGTGGCGATCGGGCCGGAATATCCGCGTCCAGCAGCGCGAGCACTGCGAGAGCGGTTCGACCCGTGGGTTGCGCGGACTGGTCGGAGGGGGGGCGAACCGGCTCCCAGTGCCGGGTCGGATGGTGCCGTTCCCAGAGGGTTTCGACGAGGGCATCGAGCATCCCTCGAATCGACTCCCGGTCAATCGGGACGGTTCTCGTCCCCCCGGTCGGAGGTGTGAGGCCGATTCCGGGATCGAAGCGGTTCGTCGCGAACGCGCGTCCCGCCGTCATGACGAGCAGCAGGAAGGCGATCGTCGGCGTGATCGCACGCCATGAAGTCCGTTTTTGGTCGTCCATCGCGGCGTCTTCGTCCGGCCCGTCGCGACTCTACGGAAGAATTCACGATCACCGGATGCGAACCGCTGAATTTCCAAGGCCACGGGGCTTTTCGTCGGGAAGGTCCCGTCAGGTTGAGACCGGGACCGAGTCCGCGTACCTTCCTCCGATGCCCATTCTCGTCATCCAGCACTCCAACGCGAGCGACACCGGCCTGATCGGTGTGGCGCTCCTTCGAAACGGCCTTCGCTGCCGCGTCATCCGGCTTGCCGATGGCGACCGGATCCCCGCGGATCTGGACGGCATCGACGGCATCATCTCGATGGGAGGTTCGGCCTCCGCGGCGGACGACACCCTGCCGTGGATCGCCGACGAGATCGCCCTGCTCGCCGCCGCGTCCGCCGCCCAGATTCCGGTGCTGGGCGTGTGTCTCGGCGCCCAGTTGCTCGCCCGAGCCCTCGGTGGAAAGGTCGCGAGGATGGACGCGCCGTCGGTCGGGCCCTGCCGGATCGACATGACGGTCGCAGGTCGTGACGACCCGATGTTCCGAGGACTGCCCTGGTACGGCACCTGGCCGGCCTGGCATCAGGATGAGATCACCACCCTTCCTCCGGATGCCCGGCTCCTGGCGAAGAGTGACGCGTGCGGGGTGGAGGCCTTCGCCCATGGTGTCTTCGCCTACGGCGTCCAGTTCCACCCCGAATGGACCGCGTCGCGGATCGTCGAGCTCTGCGACGACCCGGCGGACCATCTCGATCCGGGCGCCGACTACGGCGGCATCAAGGCCGCGGTTCGCGACGAGGCGGAATCGATCGCCCGGATGGGTGCGCGTTTCGCGGAAAACGTGGCTTCCTATCTCGTTCCGGTGGAGCGGGTGAATGCCGGCGTCCCCAAGGACATTCACCACTGAACCGCGTCGTCGCAGATCCTCGAATCCACCGCGTTCCAACAACGCGGGTCATCGCGTTCATGCTGTTCGCGGTGTTCGCCGCGGTCCTGTCGGCCGGGTCGGTGGCACACGGATCCGCGTTCGCGGGGGTCGTCCCGCAGGACGCGGGATCGGAATCCACGGTCACCGCCGGAAGCGAGGCGGATCAGGACACGCCCCCGACGCTGCTCGAGGAGATCGAAAGTGTGACCACGGCGATCGCGGAGGCGCGGGCGGCCACGGCACCGAACGAATCGCAGATCGAGTCGCTGCAACGGAGGTTGCGCGATCTCAACGACACGCTTGCGGCTGAAAAGCGGATCAATGGGTTCAAGGAGAAGTCACGGGCGATCGGTGAATCGCGCGACCGCGCCAAGAACCTGCTTGAGGAGGCCACCTCGCCGTACGTGAATCCGGAGATCCCCTTGGATCTCGACGACGAAGGATTCGAGGCGGGACTCGATTCTGCTCAGGCGGCGGTCCGGGCGGCGGACCGGTCGCTCGACGAGGTCGACAAGGCGCAGTCACGCCGGCGGGATCGTCGGGTGGAGATTCCCAAGTTGATCTCCGAAGTGGAGGCCGGGCTTCGCTCGATCGAGTCCCGATCCGTATCCACGACGCAGGAGCGGGTGCTCAAGCGGAAATATCTGGCCCAACTCGAGGCCCTCGAGGCCGAGCGTCGCTTCTACGACGATTCGGACGATGTGCTCCGAATCGAACTGCGAGCCCGCATCCAGATCGCCGCCCGCGTCGACCGGGCGATGGACGCCTGGATGGCACGGGTTTCGAAGCGACGGATTCGCGAGGCGGAGGCGACTCGCGCCGAGGCCGCGGCGACCGCCGAATCACAGGCGTCGCCGATCGCGCGGGCGGCCGCCGACAAGAACGAAGGCATGGCCGTGAAACTGGCCGAGGTCTTCGCCGAGCGCGACGCCACGCTCGCGGAACTCGACCACCAGCAGCGGTTGCTCGGTCGGCTCAAGGCGCGGGTCGAGAACGACGACGCCAAGTTTCGCGGACGAGTCACCCCCGAAGTCGCACAGCTGCTTCGAAAACGGCAGTCGGAGTTCCCCGACGAGCGGGAGTTGCAGCGTCGGGTTCGTGAACTCAGGAGCATGCTCGCGGATCTCGCGCTCGATCGCGTGCTGCTGCTCGATGGCCTGGATGCGCTGTCCGATCCGTATCGATTCGCCGCTTCCGTGGTGGCGGCCGCGGGGCTCGACGGGGGGGAGGCCGAGCCGGTGATCGAGCAGCTCGTTCGAATCTACGAAGCGCGACTCGACCGGTACGGACAGCCGCTCCTCGCGGCGGTCAACGAGGAGATCCAGACCCTCGAAGCGCTCGTCGAAGTGAACGTCGCACTCGCCACGTTGAGTGGGCGTTACCGGGATCTGGTGTTGCGGGAGACGCTCTGGATCCGCGATGCGAGGGCGTTCGAGCCCGGATTCCTCGGGCGGACCATCAGCGAGGCCGCATCGCTGCTGCAGCCATCGCGATGGGGGGTGATTCTCGACGCGATCGGCGAGGCCGCGATGCAGCGGCCGCTCACGCTGCTTTTCGCCGCGGGATTCCCCTTGGGAGTACTTGCTTTTCGACGCCGCATCGCGGGTCGAATGGTGCTGGCGGGCGTCCGGGTCGCCCGGGCCTCCACCGATCGATATCGCGAAACGGTCATCTGCCTCCTGCTGGCGTTTCTGCAGGGAGCCGCGATCTCGATCCCGGTCCTGCTCGTCGGATGGCTGCTTGCGGACGTGAGGATCGGAAACGATTTCGCGACCATCGTCGGTCGGAATCTCATGACGGCGGCGTGGTACCTGCTCTGGTTGGGGACCATCCGCGCGATCGTCCTTCCCGACGGTCTGGCCGAGCGACACTTCGGCTGGTCCCAGACCTCGATGAATGCGATCCGCGCCGCGACGATTCCGCTCTTCGTGACGGTTCCGATCGGGTTTCTGGACCGAATGTGCGATCCCGGGGCCCTCGAACTGCCGGATGCGGGGCGTCTTTTCTACGGACTCCTCCCGGTCTGCTTCATGACGACCGCGTACATCCTGCTCAATCCGGCGAAGGGTCTCTTCGCCCGGACCATCAGCGAACGGCCGCACGGACGATTGTCGCAGACGCCCTGGCTCCCGGTACTGTCCGCGTTGGCGCTCCTGTTCGCGGTGGGCATCTTGTCGGTCGCGGGCTGGTACAACACGGTGCTGCTGTTGCAACGCGTGCTGGTTCAGAGCGTGATGGCGCTGGTGGTCCTGCTCGTGTCGCGGGCGCTGCTGCTCCGGCTGCTGACCTGTCGCCAGCGGGCGCAGGAGATGGTCCTGCTGCACCAGGAGGCGCAGGGTGAGGACGTCACCGAGCAGGAGGTGCATCTCGAGACGCTCAGCGAGCAGACGCAGGGGGCCATCAGCTTCACGGTCTTCGTGTTGCTGGCGATCGGCCTCTGGTTCCTGTGGTCCCCGGTCCTTCCCGCACTGCAGTTCGGCGACGGCATCGTGCTCTGGAGTCACGCCATCGAGACCCTGGTGGCGGACG
>NZFT01000009.1 GCA_002690755.1 Phycisphaerae bacterium | reverse complement strand
GACGCCGGGGGCGTCGGTTCCGAGGCCGTGGCCGATGCCGGGTTGTCCATGATGTTCAAGGCGACCGCGAGCAGGATGTAGATGACGAAACCGGCGACGGTCGCCACGGTGAGCGCGTCACCGGTTCGACCGCCGAACGCCGTGTCGGCGCCACTTCCACCCGCGCCGCCGAAGGCGCCGGCAAGCCCGCCGCCCTGCGGACGCTGGACCAGGATGATGAGAACCAACGCCGCCGAGACGACGATGAAGAGCATGGTGAGGACGACGATCCAGGTGGACACGGTCAGGTTCCAGAACGGGACGTCACGCGAAGACGTGGCGTCGAGGTGCGAATCGAGCCGCGGCGTTGCGACTCAGGCCGAGACGGCGGCCCGGCAGATCGAGGCGAACTCGTCCACCTTCAGGCTCGCTCCACCGATCAGGCCCCCATCCACGTCGGGGGCCGAGAAGAGTTCCGCGGCGTTCGCGGCCTTCACCGATCCGCCGTAGATGATTCGAACCGAATCGGCGAGTTCATCATCATACAGTTCCCCGAGCAGGGATCGGATCATCGAATGGGCGGACTGGGCGTCGTCGGGGGTNGCNGTGATNCCGGTCCCGATGGCCCAGACCGGCTCGTAGGCGANGANCGNGGTTNCCACCTGANCNNCGGANAGNCCNTCCANNGCCGCNCGAACCTGCCTCTCGACCACNTGAAGGGCNNTTCCGGCCTCNCGTTCGCCCATCGTCTCCCCNACGCAGACCACNGGCTGNAGNNNNGCNGCNAGGGCGGCCCGAGTCTTGGCGGCNATCANNGCATCNGGCTCTCCAAGCTCNTTTCGACGCTCGGAATGNCCGATNAGGGCGGCGGANCCACCCAGATCNGCNATCATCGCGGGNCTGGTCTGGCCGGTGTGGGCNCCTTCCAGGTGCGGCGANCAGTCCTGNCCNCCNAGCCCGATNCCANNCTGTCGCAGCGCATNTCCCACCGCCTGCAGGTACGGAAACGGGGGAAANAGCGTCACNTCGACCGCTTCCNCGGCCTCNCCGATCGCNGCCGCCACGTTNTCNGTCANCTCGACCGCNCCGGCGAGNTCNCCGTGCATCTTCCANTTCCCNCCGACATAGGGGCGTCGATTCGACATCNTGCTTCCTCTGATTGGTCCNGACCCTNCGNANNACGNCNTCCGCNCGTCNNNCGANCCGAGCGANCGAANGGTAGCAGGTCCNGNTCCCCNGGACCCGGCGANGCGTGAAGTCCGCGNNCCGANAAGGCATACTGTGCCTCCNCCGNTCATCCCCACCGCNNCCGGAAGACCACATGTCCNCGCCGACCGCCGCCGAGATCCGCCACCGNTTNCTCGANNACTTCAACNGTCGTCNNGGACANGAAGTGGTNNCCTCGAGCCCCGTCGTCCCGCACGAGGACCCGACGCTGCTNTTCACCAACGCGGGGATGAANCAGTTCAAGGACGTGTTNCTCGGNCAGGGCNCNCGTGNCTACACCCGGGCCGTGGANACCCAGAAGTGCATCCGNGCCGGTGGCAAGCACAANGATCTGGAGGACGTCGGCCGGGACACCTANCACCACACCTTCTTCGAGATGCTCGGCAACTGGTCGTTCGGCGACTANTTCAAGGCNGANGCGATCGAATGGGCGTGGACNCTGCTCACCGANGTCTTCGAGATCGATCCGAGCCGGCTCTACGCGACCTGGTTCGAGGGTGACNCCGCCCAGGGNCTCGANCCCGANCANGAATCGCGTGATCTCTGGCTTCGCCACCTCCCCGCGGACCAGGTGATCCCCGGCAACGCGAAGGACAACTTCTGGGAGATGGGNGANACCGGNCCCTGTGGNCCGTGTTCNGAACTCCACGTNGATCGAATCGGCGGACGGAACGCCGCCNCGCTNGTGAATCAGGACGANCCCGACGTGCTCGAGGTCTGGAACCTCGTCTTCATCCAGTTCAATCGNGAGGCNGGCGGCGCNCTCAAGCAGCTTCCGGCCCGTCACGTCGACACCGGNATGGGCTTCGAACGNATCGTCTCCGTNCTNCAGGANCGCCGNAGCAACTACGACACCGATCTCTTCNCNGGNATCTTCNANCGCATCGCGGACGTGAGCGGNGCCCGCCCNTACNGNGGNGATCTCGAGGATCCNATCGACATGGCNTACCGCGTGATCGCNGATCACGNGNGNTGNCTCGTCGCCGCGCTCTCCGACGGCGCGACNCCGGGNNCCGACGGCCGNGGCTACGTNCTGCGNCGNATNCTCCGNCGCGCGGTCCGACACGGNCGNCAGACCCTNGGCATCGAACGCCCCTTTCCTCGANGCGATCGTCCCCGCGGTCGTCGANAGCCTCGGNGANGTCTTCCCCGANATGAAGACCCGCATGCCGAAGGTNCAGGAGACGATCANGCAGGAGGAGNTNACNTTCCGTCGNACCCTCGATCGCGGNCTNCAGCTGTTNNCGGANGCNGCGGNCCGCGCTGACGGACGNCANGNTCACCGGNCTCGACGCCTTCAAGCTCCACGACACCTACGGCTTCCCGATCGANCTCACNTCGGTGATGGCCGAGGAACGCGGNATGCGGGTCGACGTCGANGCGTANGANNNNCTCATGGAGGAGGCCCGGGCNCGNAGTCGNGGCGGCGGCGAGGTCGCCGANACCGTGNTCACNATNCCGCCCGACGTNCTCGGAAANCTCGANTTCCTNAAGGTNCGGNCCACCGACGACGNNGCNAAGCATCAGGGNCACGCCACCACCGNCGTCATCAAGGCNATCTGGGACGGACGCCANCTNACCGAACACGCGGANGTNGGCCNNCGNATCGCGGTGATCCTCGANCGNACCTGCTTCTACGGCGANCAGGGCGGACAGNTCGGNGACCGGGGCGANCTCCACGTGANCCGCGGNAGCAGNGCNGGNCACGACCACGCCGGNGTGNTGGAGATCGAGGACGCNCGCCGGGTCGGCGATCACGTCCTGCACGTGGGCCGGGTGACCCANGGCTCGATCGCCGCGGGCGACGAGTGCGANGTNGCGATCGACGTCCACCGTCGCGAAGGCATCCGNGCCCANCACACCACGACNCATCTGCTNAACCTGGCNCTCCGNGNGGTCGCGGGCCCCGACAGCGATCAGCGNGGCTCCCTCGTCGCNCCGGACCGACTCCGATTCGACTACGCCGCGACCGGCCCGCTCGANCCCGAANCGCTCGCNACGATCGAACNTCGNGTCNNCGNNGCGATCNCCGAGGAACTCGACGTCCACGTGGGCGAAGCNCCGCTCGATCTGGCCCAACGNGTNAANTCGGTCCGCGCNGTCTTCGGNGAACGCTACCCNGATCCGGTNCGGATGGTCTCGGTGGGACCGNCNGTGNTCGANCTGCTCGAGTCCCCCGATGAGNCNCGATGGCTCGGNCGATCGGTCGAGTTCTGNGGCGGCACGCANCTNTCNAACACCCGCGACGCGAAGGACTTCGTCCTCGTNTCGGAGCAGGGCCTCGCNGCCGGCATCCGACGCGTGACNGCNCTCGCCGGNGACGCCGCGGTCGANGCCCGNCGNNNNGCCGCCGGNNTCGCGAGCCGNCTNGACGCCATCGANTCCGNNNNGNCGNCGGACGGNNTCGANGACCTCGTTCGCGATCACGACGCNGCGAACATCTCCGTGGTGGATCGACANGCGACTNGGCGGTCGGATCGAAGCCCTGCGNACACGNGCGAAGACCGCNCGNAAGGCNGCNGCGGCNGAGAANCGNGGCACCGTGGTCGAGGAGGCNCGCCGCATCGCNGAGNCCGANGANNGNNCCGCCATCGTCGCGCAGCTCGAGGNCGCGGACAAGGATGCGTTGCTGGCCGCCATGGATGCGATNCGNNCCGCCCGACCNGATTCCGCGGTGNTGCTGCTTTCCGCCGACGAGGNGGCCGGCAAGGTNGTGATCGTGGCGAAGGTCCCCGANCCGCTCATCGCGGTCGGACTCAAGGCCGGCGCNTGGGTCAAGGCGGCGGCGCAGGCCTGCGGCGGNGGNGGTGGNGGNCGNCCCGACAGNGCNCAGGCGGGCGGNAAGGATCCGAGTCGNATCGCCGAGGCGGCCGACGCCGCNNCNGCNCACGCNNNCNCGTCGGGCGTCGCCTGATCGGATGGCCTGACCGAACGGGTCTCAGGAGCCGAAACGCTCGGCCCGACGGGAACTCCAGTCGGCGTCGGGCTCGGACTCGATCATGACGTCGTAGAACAGGGGCAGGAACCGCATCACGTCACTGCAGATCGGCCCTTCCGAGATCTCGGGCGGTGCGGACACGCATGAATCATGCAGGCGTTCAAGGGCGATCGTCGCCTCCCGTTCACCCCCGACCGTCANGAGTTCGTTCGCGAACTGCATGAAGAAGTAGAGCATCTGGAGACGATTCGGTCCGACCTCGTCGCCCGCGATGAGGAAGTCGGCGTCGATTCGATCACGGGCCGCGATCGCGGCCTCGAGATCGCCCGTCTTCAGATAGGCCAGCGGCAGGAACAGGCCGGTCTGCAGCGTGGCCGCGGCGGTCGGCCCCAGCAGCTGCCGACGAACCGAGAGGGCTTCCTTCAGGATCGGAATCGCCTCGACGTACCGAGCCAGCTGGAACTTGAGCTGCCCGAGTTCATGCCCCGCGGCCGCGGATCGAACGTGCTCTCGCCCGAATCGTTCCCGCGCGACCTTCGTCGCTTCCTCGAACGCCAGCAGCGCCGCATCGAAATCGCCGCTCGCGAACTCGAGCCGACCCAGATTCACGAGGACCTGATCGAAATTCTCCGCCGACTCGGAATTCGAACGCATTCCCGCGACGGCGGACTCGAGCAGCGGCCGGGCCTCTTCGAGCTCGCCCTGGAGCACGAGCACCGCACCGAGATTCATCTCGATCGTCTCGGCCCGCGCGACGGCGTCCGTGAGCCCCTCCGCGGCACGCGCTCGGAATCCCTCGAGCGCCTCCTTGAACGAACTCGACGCCTCGTCGTAACGTCCCTCGGAAACCAGCGCGGTGGCGAGCGAGTTCTGGGCCTTGAGNGCCTGCACGTCGAGNCCTCCGCCCGGCTCCCGACCGANCTCCACCAGGCCCCGCAGGATTTCGATCGCCTCGTCGACCCGGGCCAGCTGGATGAGCAGCTCCGCGAAGTTCGCCTCCGCCCGGCGTCGGTTGCCACCATCCGCCGGCTCGAGCGCGTTCCAGAGTTCCACGGCGACCTCGTAGGCCTCCTCCGCTTCCGGAAGCCGTCCGAGATTGCCGAAGGTCTGACCGATGAATTCCTGCAGGTACGCCTTCGTCTTGGGATCATCGGCGATCGCGGGCAGCGCCCGCTGCGTCGGCTCGAAGATGTGGGCGATGAGAAGGTCGGTCGCGACGTCCGCGGAGTTGAACGATTCGGCGGAGGATCGCATCGAGTCGATCGCATCGATGATCGCGTCCTCTCCGATGCCCGCCCGTTCCATCGATGCGTCGAGTCGGTCGACCATCCGACCCACCATGAAGTCGCCGACTTCCGCCGGTTCCAGCTCACCGATCGTGTAGAGGAAGAGCTGGAGCGAATTCTCGGTGCGTTCCTGTTGTCGCTCGACCTCCCGGAGCGCGGTTCGGGTCTCCCCCTCGGCCTCCACCGCGGCGACCCGCGCATTCTCGGCCTTCACCGCGAAGACCGAGACCGCCAGAAGCGACACCACGATGACCAGCAGCGTCGTGGCGATCATGGCGACCACGGGCTTGTGCTTCCGGGCCAGCCGCTGCAGCGTCTCCCGGGTCGACGGGGGTCGCGCCGTGACGGGTTCGTCGTCGAGAAAACGCTGGATGTCGTCTCCGAGATCGCTCGCCGATCGGTACCGACGGACCGGATCCTTCTCGATCGCCTTGGCGCAGATCGTCTCGAGGTCGCCCTTGCACTCGATCGCGACCGTGGAGCGCACGGGGACCTCGGCCGCCGCGATGGCCGTCGTCGCCTCCGCGAGCGTCGTGGCCCGGACCTCGTAAGCCTGCTGGCCGGAAAGCAGCTCGTAGAGAATCAGTCCGAGCGCGTAGACGTCGATCGACGTGTCGATGTTCGCCGAGCCCGCGATCTGTTCCGGCGACATGTACTGGAGGGTTCCCACGATCTCCTTGCGATTCTCGTCCTGGCCTCCCTCCACCGCCCTGGCGACCCCGAAGTCGATGACCTTCGGATTTCCGTCGTCGTCGGCGAGGATGTTCGGCGGCTTGAGATCGCGGTGGATGACCCCTCGGGCGTGACCGAACGCCACCGCGTCGCAGGCGCTTCGAAAGAGTCGAGGCGACCGCGGAGATCGAGACCGACATCGCGGGCGTAAGTTGTGATCGGACGGGCGCCCGTCACGTATTCCATCGCGACGTAGGGAACTCGCCCGTCTCGTTCTCGTAAATCCCGGCTTCGTACAGTTCGGCGATCCCCGGATGATTCAGCCGCGCCAGCGTCTCGACCTCGACTTCGAATCGCTGCAACGCCGTTGGCGTGGCGAGCCCGAGCTTCATGACCTTGACGGCCGCCTCGCGATCAGGGTGCTGCTGGCGGCCGAGATAGACCGATCCCATGCCGCCCGTTCCGAGGAGTTTGAGCACCTGGAAGTCCGCGATGCGTTCCGGCATCCGGCTGAACGCGGCCCGGCCTCCGGACGGCTCCTCCCGTCGAGCGGAACCCGTTCCCGAGTCGGAGGCGTCGCCCCCCGCCCCGGTGTCATCCAGATCGATGGTGGCATCGAGACGCCCGTCCGTTTCATCCGAACCGGCCTCCACGTCGATCGGCGCCGCGAGCCGCGGGTCATCCACCGCCGGACCGTCCAGCTCGATCGTCTGATCGGGATCGAAATCCGAGGTTCCGACCTCCTCGGTCGTCGCTTACTCCGGCATCTCCTCGAGGATCATCTCCTCGCCCACCGTCACCTCGCCGGAATCATCCCCGGGATCGTCGATGGTCTCCGGTTCATCCGACTCGAGCCCGGTGCGGACCCGGAGCTCGAGACCGAAATCACCGCCGCAGCGTTCACGGATCCCATCCGCGGGTTCGGCCATCGGAAGCCGGCGGATCTCCATGATGATCCGATCGATGTCGATGGGTTCGGGGGCGTCGTTGGACATGATCTCCCTCGGGATCGTGGCGGCACTTGGCAGGGACGCCGACGAAGGTAGCATCAGGCGGGATGGACTGCCCGCGTCCGGGTAAGGTCGCCATCATCAAGACGCCTTCAGGATCCGGATTCACGGAGATCCCCCTCATGAACGACAACGTCGAAATCGACTCGGTGCTTCGCGAAGACCGTGTTTTTCCACCCCCCGCCGGCTTCTCGGAATCCGTCGGCGGCGCCTGGATCGCATCGATGGCCGACTACGACTCGGAGTATCGCCGTTCCATCGAGGAACCCGAAGCGTTCTGGGGCGAGGCCGCCCGGGACTACCGATGGATGAAGCCTTTCACGAGGGTCCTGGAGTGGAACTGTCCCGACGCCCGTTGGTTCGCCGACGGGACGCTGAACCTCTGCGACAACTGCGTGGACCGACACGTCGACGAGGGACACGGCGACGACACCGCCATCATCTGGGAAGGCGAGCCCGTCGGCCCGGACGGACCGGAGATCCTGCGGATTTCCTATCGAGATCTCCAGCGCGAGACCGCGAGATTCGGGAATGCGTTGAAGGCGCTCGGGGTGGGCCGGGGCGACATCGTGACGATCTACATGGGCATGGTGCCCGAGGTCGCGATCGCGATGCTGGCCTGCGCCCGGATCGGGGCGGCGCACTCCGTGATCTTCGGCGGCTTCAGCGCCAGTGCGATCGTGGATCGGGTGAACGATGCGGACAGCAAGGTGATCCTGACCTGTGACGGCGCGTGGCGTCGCGGAAAGGTCGTCCCCTTGAAGGCCAACGTCGACGAGGCCTGCGCCAGCCTTCCCGGCGTCGAGCACGTGGTCATGCTCGAACGATGCGGCAACGACGTCGAGCGCACCGAGGGGCGGGATCACGACTGGGGGACCCTCGTCTCGACGCAGTCCGAGGACTGCCCCTGCGAGGAGATGGCGGCGGAGGATCTTCTNTTCCTCCTCTACACCTCGGGATCCACGGGCAAGCCCAAGGGGATCGTGCACACCACCGCCGGATACCTGGTGCATGCCGCGCTCACCGCGAAGAACACCTTCAACCTCCGACCGGGCCGCGACCACGTCTACTGGTGCACCGCCGATGTCGGTTGGATCACCGGGCACTCCTACATCCTCTACGGAATCCTCCCGAATCGCGTTCCCTGCCTGATGTACGAGGGTGCGCCGAACGCGCCCGACGAAGCCCGGTTCTGGGACATCGTGGAGCGTCATCGGGTCACGCATTTCTACACCGCGCCCACCGCGATCCGGGCGTTCATGAAGTGGGGCGACGGACATCCGGAGAAGCACGATCTCTCGAGCCTCAAGGTGCTGGGCACCGTCGGCGAGCCGATCAATCCCGAGGCGTGGATCTGGTACCACGAAGTCATCGGCGGCGAACGTTGCCCCATCGTGGACACCTGGTGGCAGACCGAGACCGGTGGTCACATGATCACACCACAGCCCGCGGCCACGCCGACCGTGCCCGGATCCTGCACGCTGCCAGCGCTCGGAATCGACGCGGCCATCGTCGATGACGACGGCAACGAACTCCCCAACGGCCGGGGTGGCCTGCTGGTGATCCGGAAACCCTGGCCCAGCATGCTTCGCGGCATCCACGGCGATCGGGCTCGATACATCGAGACCTACTGGTCACGGGTCGAGGGGATGTACACCGCCGGTGACGCCGCGAACCGCGACGAGCGCGGCTATTTCTGGATCATGGGTCGCATCGACGACGTCATCAACGTCTCGGGTCATCGACTGGGGACGATGGAGGTGGAAAGCGCCCTGGTGTCCCATCCCGACGTGGTGGAGGCCGCGGTGGTCGGATTCCCGCACGAGATCAAGGGCACCGGCATCGCCGCCTTCGTCACGCTCGCCTCCGGCGTGGAGCCCGACGATGCGCTGAAGTCGACCCTGCGCGCCCATACCGGACACGAGATCGGGGCGATCGCGAAGCCGGACCTGATTCGTTTCACCAACGCGTTGCCCAAGACCCGGAGCGGCAAGATCATGCGACGACTGCTCCGCGACATCGCGGCGGGCCGGGATTCGAACCAGGACACCACGACGCTCGAGGACCTCTCGGTGCTGGCGAACCTCCGCGCAGACGAGGATTGATGCCCCGGGTGGTCAGGTCGCCCAGGGACGTGCCACCAGGACCGCGCCCGCCGCCACCAGTCCGAGTCCGAGAAGTCGAGGGCCCTCGATCCGGATCGCCGAATACCCAGGGAAACCCCAGAAATCGCAGGCCAGACTCCCCGCGACCATGCCGCCCACGAAGATGGCGACCAGCAGCCCCGCACCGAGCTGCGGCGCGGCCGTGAGGTGGATGACGACGACCGATGCGCCGATGACCCCGGCGAGGTAGGCCCACCAGGGGACGGTGCGCAGCGAATCGACTCCGGGCAGACCGGAACCGGTTCGAAGACCCATCACGAGCAGGATGGTGGTGAGGATGACGACGTTCACCGCCCCGTTGACCCACCCCGCCTGAAATCGGCTTCCGACCGCCTTGGCGGTCGTGGCGTTCAAGCCCGCCTGAACCGGCTGCAGGAATCCAACCGCAAACACCGCCGCCAGAAGCAAGAGTCGCATGGGGACCTCCGAAGGTGCTCGAACCGCGGCCCGAAATCGGGGCCGTCGGCCACCACTGTCTCAGATTTTCCGTGATGCGTCGGTCGATCGCGTCGGATCGTCGTCAAGGACCGATCGGCTGCATGGTCCAGTCGGCGGAATCGGCGAGATTCGACCATCGCCGAAGATCCCGAAGTTCGTCGATCGTCCGGGTCGCGACCGCGCCATCGACCGTCGTGGTGATCGCGACCGGATCATCTCCGACCAGATGCCGGGCGCTCACGAAACCGTGGTTGTCGGGATCGTCCGGATCAAAGACGTCGGACCAGAGCGGCGAGGTCCAGGCCGGTGGCAGAACCCGGAAGAACCCTTCCTGCACGCCGGAGAAGAGCGAAGAGTCCTGTGCGTGGCTCGTCGAGAACACCACCAGTCGATCGGGATTCCGGACCGAGGAGAGACCACGGGCGTAGAACTCGCCGAAGGTCTGCCGCATGATGTCGCTGAAACCACCGTAGTTCTGATCGCCACCGACGAAGACGCTGTTCAACCCGAAGGACGGACGGACGCTGACCCGGTAGAGGAGATCCGCGGTCGGACCGGAAGTGAGTTCGGACAGCTCGTTTCGAGCCGGACCGCTGTAGAGCGCCGCGAAGTCGTGGCCGAGATACGGAGCGAGCCGCAACGGCCATCGCTGGGCGGCGACCTCCGCGGTGCTGGTATCGATGAATTCGCCGGCGGCATCCCGGGCCCGGAAACCGGACCCATATCCGGGGAGAATCGTCCCTCGATGATCCATGGCGTAACTCGACCACGCGATGCCGAGCGATCGAGCCGAGGCCATCTCGCTCGCACGATCGGCGCCGCGACGCACCGAGGACGACGCATGAATCACGAGCCCGATCAGCACCACGATCGCGAGGAGCGAGGTGAGAAGTTCGACGATCGTGAAGCCACGACCGGCCATGTCGGCACCGAACCGCAGCCGAGAGGACGAACGACCGCAATGCTGGTCAGAACGGGACATGCAGGATTCATCCAACCTCGAGTTCGATTCCGGCCCAATCCGGACGTCGTAGACTCGCATTCTAGTCGATCCCATGTCCCCGAGGCGGAATTCAACCGAACGAAAATCCCGTCGCGGCGGCCCGAGAATCCGACGAACCCGGGGAAATCCACGCCGACCCCGAACCTCGGCCGGACCCTGACGTATCCTATCCTTGGCATAACTCCTCGCTTTTCCTTGATCGGCTGATCACCTTGAACGACCATCGAGGCGGCGACGACATCACGCTCCTCGATGGCCCGGGAATCATCATGACTTCCGTTCGACACATCCCCCGTGCTTGTGCCGGTCTGACCTTGCTCCTCACCACCGGGGCCCTGGCGGAGTCGTTCGATGCCATGTTCCCCGAGCCCGCTTCGGATCGGTGGAACTACGGTTTCAACACGACATCCGGATCCCGTCCGGTCGCGTCCGTCTTCGGCTACACCGGAACGTTGTACGAATTCGACGACCGTGACGGTCAGATCGTCCTCGACTTCGACACGACGGGGCTGGTCTCCGCCGATGCCGGCTCGGATCGGTACCGGGTCGATTCGATCGTGGTCGAGATCACCCTCGCCGATCTTCTTCTCGGCGGGTACGACGCAAGCGTCGACGACTGGCGGACGTACCTCCCCCCCGATCACCCCGAACATCTGATGGACAAGGACCCCGGACGCCCGATCGAGCTCTTCGCGACCGGCTTCCGGAACGGGATCTCCCCGGCGACCTGGACGGATACCACGGACTTCAGTCCGGTCGGGCCTTTCGGCGAAGGGGTGCGAAACGCCTTCGCCGCGGAATGCCTCGCCGGTGGCGGCCTTCGTGACGTCTCGAATTCGGTGGCGGACGGGTTCACCCCCGCGCCGCTCGCGGTCGGGTTCGCGGAAGGATCGGTGCCGGGCGTCGAACTCGCGGAAGGCACGGTGCTCCGCTTCGAATTCGACGGTACCGATCCGGTGGTCGCCGACTGGCTCGGGACGAGTCTCGACGCGGGGCGTCTGCTCTTCTCGCTCTCGTCCCTGGTGGAGGCCAAACAGCAGGGCGGCGACTTCGTCGATCTCTACATGCGGGAGAACCCGCTCGTGGCGGCCGGTGTTCGCAGCGCGGCCACGCTCCGGATCACGGGCGAGATCACCGACGGATGCTCGGTGCCCGGCGACCTCGACGGCGACTGCATCGTCGGCGGCGGCGATCTCGGGATCTTTCTCGCTTCGTGGGGCACCGACGATCCGGCCACGGACTTCAACCAGGATCAGGTGACGAACGGAATCGACCTGGGCATCCTGCTTTCACTCTTCTGAGCCCGGACCCCGTCCGATCCCGAATCGGAACGCCCCCGCGGATCCAGAAGATCGCGGGGGCGCAGTATGGTGGACCTTCTTTTCGAAGCCGTCAATCGCACGTCTCACGACGGTGATCGAGACCTGAAACGGGTCGCGATCTCATGGCAGGATCGTCGAACCGATTCGAACCCGGCGGATCGTCTCGTTTCAGGGATCGACTCGTCGATGAAGCATTCCCACGACTCGATTCACCGTCGAACGAACCTCGTCCGGATTCATCCGCAGCACGGCCGCGGTCTCACCGACGCTCAGGTTCTCTCCGAAACGAAGCGCGAGCACGGCATGGTCCTGAGGCTCGAGCGACGCGGTCATCCGTGCCGCACGCCGTCGCATTCCATCGGTTTCACTGGTCTTCTTGTTCGGCATGACATCGTTCCCTACGACGCTGGGCCATCGAACGTTCCGGGAATCCTCCAGAAACGCCACGGTCCGATCATCCGTGATCCGACCATCCCGCTCCCGGTCGAATCCGCCCGCTTCCGTGCGGACGAAGTCATGGGTTTCACGGCACCGGCGACCTTCCCTGGTTCGCCGACCCGTGACCACCCGTCACCGGGGCGTTCCTCGCGATCGCTGCGTCCTTGATCGCGATTACGAGGAACATCGACACAAGTCGTCCCACGCCGCGATCTTTCGCCTCCGGATCGGGAAGGGGAGATCTCCCACCCGCGTCGCAGGCTCAATCGGGGTTTTCAGGCTTGAAACCGATCACCCCGCGATGGTGCTCATCTTGAACACCGGGAGCAGGAGTGCGATCGCCACCACCCCGATCACCCCTCCGAGCACGATGATCGCGAGTGGTTCCAGGGTCACGGAGACTCGTTTCACCGCGACGTCGAGATCCTCGTCCGCGGCGTCGGCCACCCGTTCGAGGACCTCGGGCAGGCGTCCCGATCGCTCACCGGCCGTGATCATGGCGCGTCCGCTGCCGGGAACCAGTTCCCCGACGTCGAAACCTTCCGAGATCCCGTCGCCGTTTCGAGCTCGTTCCTCGATCCCATCCCAGAAGCGAGCCCAACGGCTCCACGGACTCAGCCCGCGACAGATGGTGATCGCGTCGAGCAGGGGTACGCCGGCCTTCAACAGGACGGCGAGCGTACGGGTCACACGTGCGAGATCCGCGGGTCGGATCACTGCGCGAAGCATCGGTCCGTCGAAACGGATTCGTTCGAGCACCCGACGTACCACTGGCGTCCGCCGCGCGAACATTCCAGTGACGATGATCGCGAAGACCGCCGGTCCCCAGATCCGCCAACCGGTGGTGACGAAGCGTCCGGTCGCGAGCACGCCCTCGGTCAAGGGTGGAAGCTCCGCGGATCGCTGCGCATAGATCGCCTCGAATCGAGGCATGACGAACGCCACGAGCAGAATCGTGATCGCCGATCCCACCACCGCGAGAATCGCCGGATACGCGAGCGCGGACCGGACCTGTCTCCGGATTCGCTGTTCGCGTTGCAGCCAGTCCGCGAGGCGTTCGAACATTCCGGGGAGATCCCCCACCGCTTCCGCGGCGCGAACCAGACCCACCGCGACGGGGGGAAAGGTCTCCGGCGAGCGTGCGAACGCGTCACTCAGATTGCCGCCGTTCTCGACCTCGTCCCGGACCAGCACGAGATCCTCGGCGAGCCGACGATCCGACGTCTGACCACGGACCACTTCGATCGCCTCGACCACCGGCACGCCGGAGTCGAGCATCACCGACAACTGCCGTACGAAAGACGCGACCGCGGCACTGGAGGCTCGTCGATGCGGCAGGATCCCCGCTCGCTCGGATCGAACCGCCGCACCGATGGTTCGTTCGATCGCGAGGACCACCCACCCTTCCGAACGAAGGCGCGAGGCGACCTCCGCCGCATCGGACGCGGTCTGCGTCCCGCGAACCAGTCGGCCCGTCGCGTCACGGGCCTGCCAGGACCAGGTGGCGGTCTCGCTCATGGCTTCAGGCGGCGGTGGCCGCCAGCACCTCCTCGACGGTGGTCAGTCCTTCGGCGACCTTGCGCAGGCCGTCGATCCGCATCGATTCGAAACCGCCCTGCCGGGCGATCTCGGCGAGTTCCCGGTGCGGCACCGACCCGGAAATCGCGTCACAGATCGCCTGATCGGGGCGAAGCAGCTCGAACAATCCCGCCCGGCCGCTGAATCCCGTGCCTCGACATCGCTGACATCCCTCGCCGGCGTGAAATCCCTCGACCGTCGCGACCTCCTCGACCATGCGGCGGACACTCGCCTCCACCTCGACGTCGCGCCGACACTGCGGACAGATCCGGCGAATGAGCCGCTGGGCGAGCACGCCGCGCAGGACGGTCGCCACCAGGAACGGTTCGACGCCGAGATTGACGAGCCGCACCGGCGCGCCACAGGCGTCGTTGGTGTGCAGGGAGGACAGGACCAGGTGTCCGGTCAGCGCCGCCTGAGCGGCGATCGCCGCGGTCTCCTCGTCACGAATCTCGCCGACCATCACCACGTCGGGGTCCTGACGCAGCATCGACCGGAGCGCGGACGGGAAGGAGAAGCCGGTCCGTTCGTTCACCTGGAACTGGTTCACGCCGGGAATCACGGCTTCCACCGGATCCTCGATCGTCGACAGATTCAACGTGTCGGCGTCCATCGATCCGAGCGCCGAGTAGAGCGTGGTGCTCTTTCCGCTGCCGGTCGGGCCGGTGACCAGCACCACGCCGTTGGGCGCCGCGAGCAGCTCCGCCCACGCATCGCGGATCGAAGCGGACATGCCGAGTCGTTCCGGCGCGACGATCGCGTTGCGACTGTCGATGATCCGGATCACCACCTTCTCGCCCTGACGCCCCGACATGGTCGAGACGCGGAGATCGACCCGACGCCCGTCGAGGAGCACGTGGATGTCCCCGTCCTGCGGAAGTCGACGCTCCGCGATGTCGAGCTCCGCCATGATCTTGATGCGACTGGTGATCGCCGGTGCCATCCGATGGGGCGGACGGATCTTCTCGTGGAGTCGACCGTCGATGCGGAACCGAATCCGGAGATCGCGGTCGCCGGGCTCGACGTGGATGTCGCTCGCGCCCTCTTCGACCGCGTCGTGGATCAACCAGTTGACCAGTCGGACGACCGGACCATGTCCCGCGATCTCCGCGAGATCGGTGATCTCGGAGACCTGCCGCTCCAGCACCGTGAGATCCGCGTTCTCAACCCCGTCGTGGATGTCGTCGATCACGAACACGTTGGCGGCCGGCAGCCAGTTCTCGATCGCGACTTCGAGTTCGCACGCCGACGCGGCCGCGACCTGCACGCGATGACCCGTTCGACGTGCGATCTCCTCGAAGAGGTACACGTTGGAGGGTTCCGCGGCGGCGATCGTGAGGGTCCCGCGAACCAGGAAGAGCGGGAGCACCCGGTGCTGCCGGGCGAAATCGCGGGAAAGCAGTTCGACCACGGTGGGATCGGCGATTCTCGCGGGATCACGGACGAAGGGAAGTCCGCAGCCGGCGGCGAGGCCTTCCGCGATGGTCGCCTCGTCGGCGAAGCCGAGCGAGACGAGGACCTCGCCGAGAAGTCGGTGATCCCCGCTCTCACGCTGGCTCGCGAGCGCCGTCTCGAGCTGGGTGCGGGTGATCGATCCCGCCTCGATCAGCGTCTCGCCGAGCGGGGCGACGCCGAGCGTCGAGGTGCCGCGAGCCCCCGTGGTGGTCGGTGTGGCGGATCTTTGCATCATCGAAGCACCCTCGTCGCGGACGCCACTTCATCGTGGATTTCAAGACGATCGCTCACCCGCGTGATCTCGAGCACGGTTCGGAGCGCGTTCTCGGGGCCGGCGATCAGACAACGCCCGCGTCGTTCGGTCGCGGCATCGGCCAGATCGAGCAAGGCCTCGAGTCCGGCGGAATCGATGCTCGAAGTCGTCGAGACGTCGAGAATGAAATCACGTGAGCCGCCTTCGATCCGCTCGCGGCACGCGCGTCGCAGGGAATCCGAGGAATCCCCGACGAGTTCACCCTCGAGCTGCACGACGCAGAGCGGTCCATGGTCCTCGAAACGAAGTTTCATGCCGCTCTCCGATCGTCCACCGCGGCGTCTCGGGCGAGCAGCCGGTCGTATTCCGTCAGATCCATCCCGATGAACACCGGAATGATCGAAGGATCGAACTGGGTCCCCTGGCAGCGGATCATCTCCGCGAACACGTTGTCCCGAGGCATCGCTCGTCGGTAGGTTCGACTCGAACTCATCGCATCGAAGCTGTCGCAGATCGCGACGATTCGCGCCAGAAGCGGAATCTCCTCGCCCTGCAGGCCGGCGGGATAACCGGTGCCGTCCCACGCCTCGTGGTGACAGAGGACTCCGGGGAGGAGATCCCGGATCTGGGGAATGTCTCGAAGGATCCGGAAGCCGATCTGCGGATGCTGCCGGATCGCGGCGAATTCCGCCTCGTCGAGCCGGCCCGATTTGCAGAGCACCGCTTCCGGGACGCCGATCTTTCCGATGTCGTGGACGAGACCGGAGAGATGGGCGGTGCGGACGAATTCCTCGGGAAGCCCGATCGCCGCCGCGAGATCCCGACTCAGAATCGCCACCCGCTGCGAGTGACCCCGGGTGTAGGGATCCTTCGCATCGATCGCGGCGACCATCGCGTGGAGCGTTCCGAGGAACATCTCGTCGAGATCCGAATAGAGCGTGGCATTGCGAAGAAACACGCCGAGATGCCCGGCCGCGGATGCGAGTAGGGTCAGCTCGATGCTGGAGATCGGCTCGCCTTCACGTCCGCCGGCGACCAGCGTGCCGAGGCTTCGATCACCGCCGCGGACCGCGGCGAGACCGATCTCGCCGTGTCTTCGATCCATGATCGCGGTGGCGGTGCTCGTCTCCGCGATTTCGATGATTCGTCGGACGTCCGCCCGGGTCGGCGCCCCGTCACCATGCACGATGAAGTCGTCGACCCGGCAGGCACCGGGGTCGTCGAGAAGCACCGCGATCCAGCGATAACCCGCGGTCGCCGCGATCTCGCGACACGCCGAGGCGAGGAATTCACCCGGATCGCCACCCACCACGAGTCCGTCGATCAGCGAGTTCAGGAGATGGAGTTCCTCGTAGCTCTCGGAGAGCCGACGGTCCACGGACTGGGCCGCCTCTCGATCCTCGAACCGTCGTCGCGCCGCCTCGTGCAGCCGTCGGACCAGAATGCCGATCGCGGGAATCGCCGTTCGGCCGGGCATCTCGTCGCGGGCGGCGAACTGACGCAGGATCCCCTCGTCCAGCTTCGAGGCGTTGCAGATCATCGCGAAGGAACCTTCGGAGACGAGTTCGGCGGTCGGCAGCAGGACCACCCCGCTCGACCGGCCGCGTCGACCTTCGGAAACGCATCCGATCGCGAACACCCCGGGAAGGAGCTCGACGACGGCGCCGTCCCCACCGACGATTTCCGCGAGACGTGCCTCGACCGCCGACCGGATCACCGGCGCATGGGACAGGAGCGCCTGTCGCCAGCGACCGATCGAGTCCTCGACCGTCGACCACCGCGGACGACCGTCGCGGACCGGAATCCAGGTGCCCCCCACCCCCGCGAGATCCGCGGCGATGGCGAGGTCGAGCGAACCGTCACGAGTCCGTGTTTCGGTCATGCCGCACGCTCCCCGCCGCGTTCCGCGGATTCGAGCGTCTCGCGAATGCGATCGAGAAGNCCNCGNGGNGAGAAGGGCTTCGCGATCAACTCGACGATGCGNCTCGCGACGATCTCCTCCGCGTCGAGCCTGAAGCCNCGCGCNGTCAGCATGATNACGGGGATGTGCCGNGTCGNGGGATCGGCGNNGATCCNNCCCGCGAGNTCGAGNCCNGTCANGAGCGGCATCTGATGATCGGTGAGNACNAGATCGATGNCGCCNGCNCGGACCTTCGACCAGGCGTCCGCGCCGTCGATNGCCTCGACGACNTCGTANCCGGCGCTNTCCAGNTTGAAGGAGACCACGCGGACGATGTACTCCTCGTCGTCCGCNACCAGGATNCGTCGTNGCCGGTTTTCAGNGTCTGCGTTCATTCAGGCCGCCATCGAANCAGGATGCGAAGCGGGCACGCTGAACCAGAATCGCGCGCCTTCGCCTAGTCTTGAATCGACCCCGATCCGACCGTGATGAACCTGCTCGATGATGTTTCGGCAAAGATTGAGTCCGAGCCCGGTTCCGCGTGCGTTACGCTCGTATCGCTTGATCCGATAAAACTTGTCGAACACCCGATCGAGATCCTCGGGTGGGATCCCGAGGCCGGAATCCGTCACGGTCACCACCACGGACCGGGTGAGGTCCTCGGCATCGACCGCCACCGTGACCCGCTCGCCCTCCGGAACGTACTTGAGCCCGTTTCCAACGAGATTCCCGACCACGGCCGAAAGCATCTCCGGATCCCCTTCTACGACGAGTCCCGGCTGAACGTGAAGCCGGAGGTCCACCGATCTTCGATCGGCGGCGGCACGCAGCCCCTCGACGACGTCGGTCGCGATCTCCGCGAGATCCACCTGAACCATCCGCGGCCGGGCGACCCCGGCTTCGATGCCACTGATGTCGAGCATGTCGTTGACCAGTTTCGCGAGTCGATCCGTCTCCTCGATCGCGATGTCGAGGAATTCGGCGCGTCGGGCGTGATCCTGAAGATCGCCGTCCGCCAGCATCTCGAGCGAGGCGTGGATCGAGCTCAGCGGGGTCCGGAGTTCATGACTCGCCTTGGCGACGAATTCACTCTTCAATCGTGAGGAATCCCGTTCCCGTGTCGTGTCGTGCAGCACCAGAAGCGTTCGACCGTGGTCGTCGAGCGTCCTGATGACCGCTTCGAAGGCGCGTGTCCGCTCCTCCTCGCCGCTCCCGGTCACGTCGGATGCCAGTTCGAATTCCGCGCGTCGCACGGCCTCCACGCCTCCCACGACCACCGCCCGGACATGTTCCAGAAGATCTCGAGCCGCCGCCCGGTTCCCGATCATGACCTCCAGCGATCGCGGGTTGACCGCGTCGATGTGATCGTCCTCCGACTCGAAGCCGGCGATCGACCTCGCCGCCGGATTGGCGTCGACGACGTCCCCATGCCGGTCGAGGACGAGAACCGGATCGGGAAACGACGCGAACATCCGCTCGAACCGGCCGATCCGCTCCTCGACGATGCGTCGCGCCAGGACATGCTCCCGACCCAGCGATTCCAGTTCGTGGCGCAGGCCATCGGCAAGGTTTCGGATCGGCGAGGTGGCGCCACGCGACTCCTCGGGCGTGAGACACGAGCGTCGAATGCGGATCCTGAGCAGCATCCACGCCGCCGCGAATCCCGCGGTGAAAGCGANTGCGACGCATGAGATCGTCGTGACGTCCATTGGCCAGGCCTCCTGCTCGATCCACCATCACGCTCGTGACGCACCGACCGGGCTCAGTCGAGCACGTCGCCCACGCCGGTCAGCAACTTTCGAACGCGGGTGTCGGCGGGGTTCCGTGCCGCGAGCTCGGCGAAGACCCGGTAGGCCTCGGCGTATCGACCTGCGAGTTCACATGCCATTCCCAGTGCGAGTTTCGGTTCGTTCCGATCGGGTTCGATCTCCGCCGCTCGCCGGAAGAGCGTCACGGCATCGTCGAAGGACCGTTCCTCGAGGGCCGCCTGACCCAGCAGGAAGTACCCCTCGAACTGATCGGGCTCGAGCACCACCAGTCGCTGTCCCGACTTCACGACCCGACGGTGATCCCCCACTTCCAGGCAGACGAGGCCGAATTCGATCCAGCCCGCGACGTCCTCGGGATTGAGGTTCGTGAAGTCGAGAAAGACCTCGCGAGCCTCTCGAAGCCGGCCGCCGTCGACGAGGCATCGGCCTCGAAGCCGGAGCAGTTCCCGCTCCTCGATTCGATCGGTCACGATCTCCTCGAGTCGATCGATGGTCCGCAGACAGTCCGTGGTGCGATGCGCGCCGAGCTGGGCCCGGGCGAGATCCTCAAGCATCCACTGGTCCTCGTCGTCGAGCAGCACGGCGCGGTCGAGGTGATCGACCGCATCGGACCAGTTCTCCTGGAACATCGCGACCCGGCCTGCGAGGTGGTGGATCGCGGCGGTCTCCCGAAACGCGACCCCCTTGTCCTTGAGCAGTCGGTCGGCATCCTCGAACCGCTCCTCGCTGATCAACGTGTCGACCGCCGCGATCAACATCCCGGCGTTGTCCTCCGCGATCTCGAGGGCGGCGAGGTAGTGTTCGACCGCCTCGTTCGCACGATCCAGTCGCTGGTCGACGATTCCCTGGAAGTAGCAGGCATCCGCGTTCAGGGGATCGATCTCATGGGCCCGGTCGAAGCTCTTCGACGCATCACCGAGACTCCCGTTCTCGAGATACACCCGACCGAGCAGCACCCAGTAGTCCGCATCCTCGTCGACCTTCGAGATCGCGACTTCGAGATGACGCTTCGCGGTGATGAGATCCCCGGCGCGGAACGCCTGGTCCGCCTGATCGAAATCGACCCGGCTTCGGATCGAGTCGAACCTGGCGCTGGCCGCCTTGCGGGCCTCGATGCCACGCTTGGTGGGGCCGCTGCAGCCCGCGGCGCCGATGAGGATGCCGAGACTGGAAACGATGGTCAGGGTCGTGATGCGGTTCATGGGTCGATCCGGATGGAGGGGAAACGGACTACGCAGCACTTCGACGGTGAGCGGGACGTGCCCGAGGGCCGTCCCGCCACCGACAAGTGATTCAATCCTGTTCGTTCACGCCAGCGACCATCGGCGGCGTGGTGGCGGCGCCGGTGTCCTTCGAGAACACCCGGGCCTGTTCGGAAGCGATGCGGGCCAGCCACCAGAGGCGTCCCCAGGAGGGGCTTGGCTCGCCGCGGACCAGATTCATCTGGGCGTCCGCCACGACCGTGAGGGCATCCGCGTTGGTGAATTCCGTGGTGGATCCCGGGTTCGTCGGGATCGGCGCGGTGACGGCCGGCGTCTCCGCGACCATCTTGGAATCCGCGAGTTCCGCGAGCGAGGGCAGTTCGACCGACGACGTGGCCGCCAGCACCGGTGCTTCCTCGGTCGAATCATCGACCGTGGGCTGCGATGCGATCTTCTCGGTGATCGGAGTGGTCTCGGCGGTCGCCGTCCCGCCGGGGAAGGTCGTGGTTTCCGACGCTTCCGGATCCCCGAAGGCGGTGGCCACGGACATCGGTTCCGGCTCGGCCAGATCGATCGTGGCGTTCGCGTCGTCGAAGGCGTCCGCGGAGGTGTCACGGTCGATCTCCGAGACCAGTGCGGAAAGGAATCGATCCTCCCTCGCCTCGACCCGGTTCGCGATCTGATCCGACTCGGAGCCGACCGGCTCGGTCTTCACCGAGACCAGGGGGTCCACCGCGGAATTGACCCGGGCCTCCTCGGACTGGGCATCCTGATGATCCGCGTGCTGCGAGTCCATGACCCGACGCCAGATGTCGTAGTCGTAGAAGGTGACCTTGGACTCGCCGGCGACTTCGGATCGCATCCGACGGACCTCGGGCTGGTTCGGGTTGAGCCTCAACGAGCTGTCGAAGTGGAACATCGCGAGCTCGAAATCGTTGGCGTTGATCGCTTCGAACGCGTTCTGATTGCTCTGCGAACTCATCTTCTCGCGGCTGAAGGGCAGGAGGCCCTCCCGCATGCCGGCGCGGAGCGAATTCACGAACTCGGCGCCCTGGCGTCCGGTCTCCTCGATGAGATCATCGGCGACGATCTTGGGGGTGATCATGAAGATGATCTCCCGTCGGCTGACGGAATTGTCGTGACCGCTGAACGCGGCACCGACGATCGGAATGTCACCGAGAAGCGGCACCTGGCTGTTCGAGACGGTCGTCTGTTCCTCGAAGAGACCGCCCAGCACCAGGGTCTGTCCGTCGCGGACCTTGACGTTGGTCGAGATCTCGTTCGTGAATTCGTCGGGTACCTGCACGAGCCCTTCGGAGATCCCCACCGCGAGGGTGCGGAGTTCGGCGCTGGAGACGCTGGGGTAGAGCTCCATCCGAATGGTGTCGTCCTTCGAGATGAAGGGACGGAACATCAGTTTCACACCGGTGTCGAGGTACTGGACGGTCTGGGTCGTGGTGGTGTCGGTGGCGGTCGTCGAGAGATATGCCACCCGCTTGCCGACCATGACCTGGGCCCGCTGTCGGTTGAGGGCCATGATCCGGGGACGGGCCAGCACCATGGTGTCGGTGACCTGATCGAGGGCCCGGACGAACACCGACGCGTCACCCGCCACGAGACCGACCTTGAAGTTGCTGGGGCCGGTCGCGGTGTTGCCGGGCGTGGACTGCGTTCCCCACGTCGTGTTGTTGTCGTTGTAGACCGGAACACCGCCGCCACCCTCCTTCGGTGGCACGGTGCCGCGGAGCATGTCCGTCACCGGACCGAGCGGGGAGACCAGCTTGGTGATGTCGAGGTTGCCCATGATCGAGAAATCGACGCCGAAAGCGTCGTCCTCGGCGACCTGCACGCTCGCGATCGTCGCGTCGACCACGACCTGGCGGGGCGCGGTGTCGATCTCGCCGAGGAGTTCGGCGATTCGGTCCAGCTTGTCCGGGTAGTCGTTGACCACGAGGATCGCGGACTTCGCCCAGTTGTCGCCGCCCATGTCGCCGAGATCGCGTTCGATCCCACCGGCGACCTCGCCGATGAAGCTGAGCTTGCCGCGGTCCGAGAGAAGCGGCGTGGCGAATTCACTGGCGTCCCGGGCGGAGAGGTGCTCGAGTTCGAACATGCGGCTCTCGGTCTTGCGATCGAGAGCCTCCATGCGAGCGAACTCCTCCTGGGTGTAGACGTAGATGAACTTGCCTTCTTCGATCCACCGGAAACCGTTCGGCTTCAGGATCGCGTCCAGCGCCTCCTCGAAGGTGACGTCGAAGAGATTGGCACTGATCACCGCCGAGACGTTCCGACTCGCGATGACGTTCCGCTCGCCCTGCAGGGCGAGCATCTGGAGCACCTGGGCGAGGTCGGTGTCGGTGACCTGGATGTTGAAGGTGTCGAACTCGTCGACTTCGACCCCGCTGAGGTCGAGCGTCTCGTCGGCCGCGACCTGGCCGAAACCGTCCTCGGCGGTCGCCGAGGAGAAGAGCGCGAAGGCGGCGGCGGTGGACAGGATGCCACCGATGATGCTGCGGATGGAATGGTGATGATTCATCATTGCTTGAACTCCTCGTCCTGGGGACGAATGTCGACTGACCCATTGCCTCCCGCGATCAACCGGAGAACGAATTCGCATCCGCCGATTTCGATCACGACCGAACCGGTCCGAACCTCGAGCAGGCGGATTTCGAATCCTTCCGATCCGACGGGGATCTCATCCCCGATCCTGCACGCCCGACCGTCGATCAGTGCGATCCCTCGGTCGGAAATCAACCCCTGGACCCGGACACTGGAAACGATCGATACGAGCCGCTCCCGCATCATTCGTGCCTCGTGCCCTTCGTCTTCGGCCGATTCTGCCTCGGTCTTCGGCCAGACCGCGGACTCCAGAGACAGGGGTGTGGATCTGGGGAAGTGATGCGGACTGACGTGCATGGGATCACGCTTGAAGACTCCGTCGAGACCGGTATCCGGGAGGTCCGGAAACCGGACGACGCCGGGATCGGCGGCGATCCGCGTCGGTTCCTCGGTCGCCATCGCGGTCCGAGGGATCGTGGTCAGGAGTCGAAGCCGCGCCCAGAGCAGCAGGCCCAGCGGCTGGGCGAGTGCGGCGACCGGGATGGCGAGCACCAGCCCCGAGGTGATGGTGCTGCGACGGGATCCGAAACGGACCAGACGAACTCCCTGCCGGCGGACCGAATCAACCACTGCCCGCAGCCGCGCCCCTCCCGAGATTCGATTGGATTCGCGACTCATCGTTGATTCTCCGATGGCTCGACCCGATGGAGCACCTCGATCTCGATCGAAACCCGGGCGATCTCGACGTCCGGCTCGAGATCGCGGTCGAGCTTGAATTCCGTCATTCGGTTGGGCGCCGCCATGCCTTCGATGAGCTCGAGGACGTTCGCGATGGCCGACCATGACGCCGTCAGTTCGATTCGAATCGGCGTGACCTCCCATGGGAGGTCCGCGTCGAACCCTGCCGGCCCGCTTCGTTCCGCGGTGAAGGTCTGATCGATCACGTTCGAACCGTCGATGGGCAGGGAGAGCGTCCGAATGATGCCCGCGAGGTCCGGGGGTCCCTGGTCGGCGCCGACCGGACACTCCCGTCGAAGCATCTCGATCCGACGTTGAAGTTCATCGCGGAACGGCACCAGACGTTCGGCGGGCATCGGCGACGCCGCCACCCGGGTCAGCAAGGATGCCGTTTCCGCCTCTTGATTCGAGGCTCGCGCATGGAGCGGAACGATTCCGAACCAGGCGACCGAGGCGGAGATAATCGCGATCCCGACCGCGGACTGGATGATTCGATCACCGGTCATTCGTCACCCTCCGGATCGACCACCGTCGCGAGCACCGGGCTCGCGGTCTCGAGGTCGATCTCGAACACGATGCGAAATGCGCGGGCGGTGCGGTCCGCGACGGATCGGTGTCGCGTCGACTCGACCCGGACGTCTCGAAAGAGCGGTCGTCGCCGAAGCGCCTCGACGAAGACCGCGACATCGGCGTCGGTCGCCGTGAAACCCTCGATCTCGGTCTCGATCCGACGCGTCGAATCCGCGTCGGAACGGACCCGTCCGGCTCGGACGGTGCTGGTGATCAGGGAGGGGGCGTCGAATTCAACCCGTTCGATCGTCCCGGATTCGGGAAGATCGTTGGCGATCGAGGCGAGTATCGACGACGCGCCGAACGGGATCGAACATCGTCTCCAGATTCCGAGCCGTCGACCGGCGAGATCGAATCGCTCGGTGATCTCGGCCAGCGCTCGCTCGACGCGAAGGACCTCGTCCGCCCGGGTCACCGCGATTTCATGATCCGCTCGCGCCTCACGAAGCCTCCACACGGCCGCGGACCAGGCCAGGGAAAGACAGGTCGCGGCGAGCAGGCAGAGTTGCACGAGACGCGTCCGCTCGCGGGCGTGCGCCACGCGTCGTCGGACGGCGGGTGGTCGAAGATCCATGGTCCGGCCCGTCATGCGGCCTCCTTTCTGCGTCGCGACACCGGTCGGATCGCGAGACCGAAGGCGGCCGCCCATTCCAGTGGTGTCGAATCCTCGGTCGTCGAGGCCGCTTGCAGCCGTTGCTCGACGAACGCAGTCGATTCGACCGGAATTCCGGGAATCGAACCCTCGATCGTCTCGCGAAGACCCGGGGTCGAGCCCGCCTCCCCGCTGAGATGCAGCGCCTGAGGACGTCCGAGCCGCGTGGTCACCGTGACGTAGCGGACCGCCATCGCGATCTCGTCCGCCAGCGACGCCCCGGCCCGGTGCACGGCGGTCATCACCTCCGCGAGGACTTCCGGTTCGAGCGTTCGATCCCGCCCGTCGAGGCGGGTGCGTCGGGCGGTCGCCGGTTCGATGCCGAGTCCGGCGGCGAGTTCGGCGTCGAACGCCGCCCCCCCCACGTCGCTCCGCTTCGCGAACATCAGGTGATCACCTCGGGTGACCACGATCCAGGATTCGGTCTCCGAGACGTCGACGACGACCCGGATCTCGTGCTGTTCCTGCTTTCGACGAGCGCGGACGGTGAACGCTCTCCCCGCCCCGAAGAAGGACGGTTCGAGTGCGATCGGCCGAAGTCCCGCCGCGATCAGCGGCGTGAGACGCTTCTCGAGCCCGCGAGCCGAGGCCGCGACCACCAGCATTTCGGTCCTTCCCTCGGCATCGGTCTCGGAGGAGAGCGGCAACGCATCCGCCACGACGTCCGTGGCGTCGATCTCGAGCAATCCCGCGGCCTCCCATCGAGCGGCCTCGCGAAGCTCGGCGTCCACCAGCAGGGGAAGCCGAGCGGGACGAACCGTGATGTCGGCCCGCGGCGGTGCCACGACCGCATCGCGACCGCGGAATCCACGGAGGGCGATGCGAAGACGACCGGGGTCCACCTCGCCGTCGGATTCGAAGGGGACGAAGACGGCACGACGAATCTCATCGCTCGCCGCGGCGACCTGCACCAGTCGGAGTCCGCGTTCGCAGAATTCGACGCCCAGGGGCGGCGTGCGACGAAGTTTGAAGATGGATCGAATCGACATCCGGGTGCCTCCGGGTCGGTGATGAGGGACCACGCCCCCCCGCAGTCGGCGTCAACGCCGACGGACCCGAATCATTCTTCGATCCGTTCGACGGTGATCTTTCCCGTGAATCCACTCAAACGGAGCAAATAGGCCCCACTCTCCCCGCGCATCCGGACCTCGCCGGTGCTGGTGAGCGGTGATCCGCCCGCCTGGAGTGGACCACCGAGCGCGTCGAACGCCACCCAGTCATTGCCGCCGAAATCGGCGTCCGTGATCCTGACGCCCGCGAATCGATCGTCCAGATCGAAATCGACGATGAAACGACCGTCGGTCCCGACGGCGGTCCGATGGTCGAGATACTCGGCGTTCTCGAAATCGAATCCAGTGTCGTAGAGCGACTGGTTCGATGGGGCGATGATCGCGTAGCCATGGAGCCGGCCGTTCGCATCCCGCAGGAACTGGAACCGGCGGATTCGCTGCATCGCGAGCGCATCGGTCTGGGCGAAGGTGAGATCCGCGATGACCGAACGCACCGCGGCCTGCACCGTGAAGGTGTCGGCGTTGATGAGTCGAGGTACCAGCAAGGCGCCCGCGAGCCCGAGAATGGCGATCACGATCACGAGTTCGACCAGGGTGTAGGCGCATCGTTTCATCGTCTCATGGGCTCCGACACGTCCGGATCACTTGCTTCGCGACCGAACGGCATCCGCGAGGCGGTCGTAGTCGATGGAAATCTCGTCGGTGTTGACGATGCGGACGCCGATCTTTCCGGAAGTGAGCGTGGCCGACATCGCGGCAAGCTGCTGCTCCACCTTCCCGAGGCGATCGATGATCTCCTTGCGCTGACGAGCCGATGCGTTTCCGACCCCGGTGACGGCTTCGGCGGGCGGTCCGGCCCGACGCGTCGATCGATACTGGCCCGCGGCCTCCGCGGAACCGACGAGGGGTCCGGCGGTGACGAACAGGGTCCAGGTCAGCGCGACGGCGAGCACGGTGTTGATCAGGAGAAGACATCGAAGGGATCGTTCAGGTCGCATGGTGTTTCCTCATGGAGGTTCGCTTCCATCGTCACATCGGCATCTCCCGGGTCGACCTGAGCCGGACTTGCCCCGCGGCGGAAAAGGAGAGACATGGTGACCCGCAGGATCGGCGCAATCGCCGCGCGTCCACGCTCAATCGAGGCAGGGGTCGATCGGAACCGGTGGTCCGATAGCCGGGGGTGCGAAAATCNTGCGTCGGAACGAACCCGGACGTCCGAGGGGGAGCAGCCGCACTCTGGAGTCCGTCAGGAACAATCTCCACGCGTCGATCGACGCGTTCGAGGACGGAACCTCGATGGGGTGATCCGCGATTCCGACGAGCAGTCCCGGCACGGTCGCCCGATTCCAGAGCACCATGGTCTCGGACCAGGCCGGACCGGCCTCGTGGCGTTCGAATCGGCAGACGAGCATCAGATCATCCGAGGCCTGCTCCGCGAACCATGCGATCACGGTTGCATCCGCGGGAACCACGCCTCGCATCCATTGAAGCGTGATCCGGCGTTGAGTCTGCGCGAGATCCGCCCGATTGAACGCGAGATTCGTTCCGAGCTTCGCCATGGCCCCCGACGTCCACAACATCACGACCGCGGCGAGCATCAGGAGTTCCATCGCCAGACGCATCGGCGGAACCCGGTTGATCGCGAACGGCGCGGCGAGCCCGCCGGTCGGCGGACGAATGATTCCCGAACGTGGCCCGACCATCACCAGGCTCGAATCACCGAGATGTCGTCGGCATCACCATCACCGTCTCCATCCGCATCCGGGATGGAGGGGTCGATCGAGACGTCGTATTCGAGTTCCAGCTCGGCCATCACGGGATTCCAGATCCAGACGAATCCGGAGGACACGTAGACGGTCCGGGTGAGAAACCCGTCCTCGATGAGTCTGTCCATCGCCTGCTCGGCGGTTCCGGAGACCCCGCCCGGGATCTTGCCGTGGTTCTGGACCTGCCAGGCGGCGATCTGGCTTCGTACCGTCCCGAGCTGTGATCGCATCGCGGTCGCCCGCGCGGCGCTCTGGGCACTCGCGAATTGCGGAATGATGATCGCCGCGAGAATTCCGAGGATCACGACCACGATCAGGATTTCGATGAGGGTGAACCCCCGCGATGATCCGGCCGGTGTCGATCGACGTCGTTCGCTCATCCCAATGCTCCTTCTTTCGGGGCGAACCGCCCCTCCCCCGGAACACGCTCGAAATTCTCATCAAGACCATCCGATGCCGGCGTTCGCCGGGGGATGGACGAAGCGGCACCCCGACCTGTCGATCGGGATGCCGCGTGTTCATCGTCGCTCGATCACCAGGCTTCGATGGCGGTCACATCGGCCGCCTCGCTGGATCCGTTGCCGTCGACGTCGGGAACCGGCGCCACGGCGGTGTCGAAGGTGAGCGTGAGGTCACCGGCGGTCGCGTCGTAGACCGACTCGAATCCGTTGGGCCAGTTCGGCGCGGAACGGATGTAGTTCGAGTCGACCAGCTCGGTCCAGGGACCGGCACCGGCACCATCGTCGGAGGGCGCCGCACCGTTGTTCTGGACCCGGTAGAGCTCGATCTGACTCCGCATCGTCTGCAGCTGGCTGCGGGCGCTCGAAGCACCGGCATCCTGGGCGGCATCCGTGAACTGCGGAATGATGATCGCGGCGAGAATGCCGAGAATCACGACCACGATCAGGATTTCGATGAGGGTGAAGCCACGCTTGACGTTGTTTCGACGCTTGCTCATGTGTCCAGCTCCTTGCGGGAAGATTCGTTTCGATTGCACGCTTCGCGGCACCCCGCCGCCTCGCTCACGGAGACACACGTGGTCACCGCCGGAAACACCCGATCGTCCGCACCACGACCGATCGGGCGAAGTTGGCGAGTCGTCCTTCCCTCCAGCGACGACGTCCAACACCGGACGAGTCGTCCGGCACGTTGAACTTCGGTTCATCTAGATGAGGAATCGATCCCCTGGTCGGAGAACCCGACCAATCCGCCCGGGGTCACGCCGGGCGATCCGCGCCAGATCATCCAGTCGGCGCTCCTTGGTCCCAGAACCGGTGTTCGCGTCGGGCTCCGATCCGGTCGGAACGTGACGACCCCGACCGGATCGCCGGTCGGGGTCGCTTCTGAATCGAGTCGGGTGACGCCGGGCCGTGGGATCAGTCAGGCCGCGTCGGCGAGTCGAATGCCGATCCGCCAACCCTCGCCGCAGGGATCGCACTTCACGACCTCTCCATGCCGCGCGGGCGTGCCGGGTGCTTCGAAGCCGAGCGATACGGCGGCACCCGCGGAAAGCGGGGCTGCGGTCCGACCTTCGAGGGCCTGGTCCGAGATCGCGAGTTCGACCAACGAGTGCATCTCGCCGAACCGCTCGCCGTCGAGCTGGAACAGGGTGGCAGATCCGTCGAGGGGGCTTCCCCCGGAGATCGAAAGGGTCGATGAGATGAATCCGGTTCCGTGGACGGTTTCGTCGTGCGTCGTCATGTCTTCTCTACTCAGGTGGTGATCGGCCGCTCTCCAGCGACCGCCGCGCTCGACGACTCGCCCCTCGCGAGCCGTCGCACCTAGATATCGGATCGCACGGTCGTCACCTTCAGTGTAAAACTGGTCGTTTTCGTCGGATTTTCGGGTTCCCTCGCGAGCACCGATCCCGACTTCCGCCGGATCGAAGCGAGTCGTTCCAAATTCGTTTCTGGAGGTAGAATGCGGAACGCCGGATCCGGATCCGGAAAGGAGTTTCGCATGAGCATCATCCACCCGTTCAAGGCCATCCGACCGCATCCCCCGCACGCTGCGGAGGTGTCATGCCCCCCCTACGACGTGATCTCCACCGCAGAGGCGGGTGAGCTCGCCGAAGGACGTCCGAACAGTTATCTGCGCGTCATTCGTCCCGAGATCGACTTCGCCGAAGGCGTTGACCCCTACGCCGCGGAGGTCTACGAACGCGGTCGGGCGAATCTCGAGCGGCTCATCGACGCGGACGTTCTGGTGGAAGAGGAGGAACCGGGCCTCTTCGTGTACCGACTCGTCCGAAACGGTCATCGTCAACTCGGGCTGGTGTGCACCGTGGACGCGTCCGAATATGAGAACGGGACCATTCGGCGACACGAGAAGACGCGTCCCGAAAAGGAGGACGACCGGACCCGACACCTCGATGTCTCGAGCGTGCACGCCGAGCCCGTGTTCCTCGCCTTCCGTGACGAGGCCCCGAACGCCGACGAGATCAAGTCCGCGATCGTCGCCGCCACGACCGATCGCCCCCTGATGCATTTCGTGAGCGACGACGTCACCCACACGCTCTGGCGAGTCAGGAACGTGGCGGACTTCGGAGCGATGTTCGCGGACGTTCCGGAGCTCTACATCGCCGACGGGCACCATCGATCCGCGGCCGGAGGCCGGATCGCGGCGGAACGCGCGGCCCGGAACCCCGACCATCGAGGCGACGAGGAATACAACCGCATTCTCGCGGTGGTCTTTTCCGAATCGGAGCTTCAGATCCTCCCCTACAACCGCGTGGTCCGGGATCTCGACGGGATGTCCGAAACCGACTTCCTCGAACGCCTCGGAACGCTGGGAACGCTCGAAGCGGTCGCCGAAGGAACCACGCCCGAACCCGCCGATCCCGGCTCGGTCTGCATCCGGATCGGCTCGGGGTGGCATCGGCTCACCTTCGACGAGTCCACGATCGATCGAGCCGATCCCATCGCGTGCCTCGACGTGGCCCTCCTCCAGGATCGCGTGCTCGGCCCCCTGCTCTCCATCGGCGATCCTCGCATCGACGAGCGGATCGGCTTCGTGGGCGGGAGCCGGGGCACCGCGGAACTCGAACGCCTCGTCGACGCCGGCGAATGGGCCGTCGCCTTCAGCATGCATCCCACCAGCATGACCGAACTCCTCCGCGTCGCCGATGCGGGCGAGATCATGCCACCCAAATCCACCTGGTTCGAGCCGAAACTCCGGAGCGGACTCTTCGCCCATCGATTCGAAACCAACCGGGAGCCCGTTCAATGAGCAATGGCACCATGTCCCAGACCCAGTCGTCCGCAAACCCCGCCGGTCCGTCGGCCGGCGCGACGATCCTGATCGCCGACAAGTTCGACGCGTCCGGCATCGAGACGCTCGAGTCCCTCGGTCATCGCGTCGAATCCCATCCGGACCTGACCCCCGAAACGCTGCCCGCGGCGATCGCCGAACACGATCCGCAGATTCTCGTCGTCCGCTCCACCAAGGTCCGGGCCGACGCGATCGGTGCGGCGGGACAGATGGCCCTGGTCGTCCGGGCCGGTGCGGGCACCGACAACATCGACGTCACGGCCGCGAGTGGCCGGGGAATCTCCGTCGCGAACTGCCCGGGCAAGAACTCCCTCGCGGTCGCGGAACTCGCGTGGGGGCTGATCCTCGGGTGCGATCGTCGCATTCCCGACCAGGCGGCCGACCTTCGTGCCGGTGTCTGGAACAAGAAGAAATACTCCAAGGCGCCGGGACTCGCGGGACGGACCCTCGGCATCGTGGGCCTCGGCCGGATCGGCGAGGCCATCGCGGACCGCGGCAACGCCTTCGGCATGCGGGTCTTCGCCTGGAGCCGTTCGATCACCGAGGCGCGAGCCGAATCCGCCGGCTGCCATGCCTGCGAGAACCTGATCAATCTCGCCCGGATGTGCGACGTGATCTCCGTCAACGTCGCCGCCAACGACGACACCCGGCATCTCATCTCCCAGGAATTCGTCGCCGCGATGAAACCCGGCGCGATCCTGGTGAACACCAGCCGTGGATCGGTGATCGACCAGCCCGCCCTCGCCGGGGCGATCGAGGAGAAGGGCATTCGAGCCGGACTCGATGTCTTCGCGAACGAGCCCGGAAGCGGCACCGGTGACTTCGAGGACGACATCGTGAAACTTCCCGGCGTGTACGGCACCCATCACGTGGGCGCCTCCACCGATCAGGCCCAGGCCGCGATCGCGACTGAAGCGGTCCGGGTCATTCGAGTCCACCTCGAGACCGGCGACACGCCGAACTGCATCAACATCGCGTCCGGGACCGGTGCCGCAACCCTGACCATCCGACACTTCAACCGACCCGGCGTCCTCGCCACGATCTGCGACGTCCTGAGCCGCGGAGGCCTCAACGTCGAGGACATGGAGAACGTGATCTACGTCGGCGGCCAAGCCGCGTGCGCGAGGATCCGGGTCTCCGAACCACCGACGAACGATCTCGCCGAAGCGCTTCGAGGCGGCGAACACGTGATCAGCGTCGACATCTCCGCCCACTGATCCTCCGGATTCCCCGATCCGATCCTCCATCCGTCGACACCCCCCCACGAGCGCCGAGCATGCCGACCACCACCACCCGAATCTTCAACTTCTCCGCCGGCCCCGCCGTGATGCCCGAACCCGTCCTCGAACGGATCCGCGAGGACGTCTGGGACATCGACGGCAGCGGCATCGGCGTGCTCGAGCACAGTCACCGCGGCCCGGTGATCGATCGCGTCTTCGACGAGGCGATCGAGCGGTGCCGACGGCTCGCCGGTCTCGGCGACGATCACGAGGTCCTGTTCCTTCAGGGTGGTGCGTCGATGCAGTTCGGGATGATCCCCATGAACTTCCTGCCCGAGGACGCCACCGCCGACTATCCGGACACCGGAACCTGGACCACCAAGGCGATCAAGGAAGCCCGGAAGTTCGGAAACGTGAACGTCGCGTTCGACGGCTCGGCGTGCGGATACGACCACTGCCCGTCGGCGGACGAATTGAAGACGACGGCCGACGCCGCGTACTTCCACTACTGCTCGAACAACACGATCTACGGGACCCGGTACGCGACGCCGCCGGTCTCGGACGCCCCCCTGGTCTGCGATGCCAGCAGCGAGATGTTCGGACGGCCGTGGAACCACGCCGACCACGCCCTCGTCTACGCCGGCGCCCAGAAGAATCTCGGCCCCTCCGGCGTCGCCCTGGTGATCATCCGCAAGGACATGCTCGAGCGGTCCTGCCGCGAGACCATCGATCTCCTCGACTACCGCAAGCACGCCGCCCAGGGATCGCGGCTGAACACCCCCCCGGTGTTCGGCGTGTACTGCATGGGCCTCGTCTTCGAGTGGATCCTCGAAATGGGCGGCCTCGAAGGCATCGCGACCCACAACGCGGCGAAGGCGAAGACGATCTACGACGCGATCGACGGAAGCGGTGGCTTCTATCGAGGCCACGCCGCCGCGGAAAGTCGGTCCGAGATGAACGTGACCTTCCGTCTTCCCGAGGAGTCGCTCGAGAAGACCTTCGTGACCGACGCGAAGGCCGCGGGCATGGACGGGCTGAAGGGGCACCGATCCGTCGGCGGCATCCGGGCTTCGATCTACAACGCCTTCCCCCCGGCCGGCTGCGACGCCCTCGCATCCTTCATGTCGGACTTCGCGGCGAAGCACGGCTGATCGCGGACCGTCAGGACATGAGCCTCGCGACGGCCCGCATCGTCGCGGCGGCGTACTCACGCCCGAAGAGCAGCCAGTGATTGAGAAGGTGGTTGACCCGCCCGATTTCGATTCGGGCCTCCGCACCCTCGAGCATCACCGGGCCACCGACCTCCCCCAGCCGCGCGAGCAGCGATTCCTCGCAGACCCTCGGGAATCCCCCGAACAGCCGCATCATTCCGATCTCGAACAGCGGATCCGCGATGACCACCGCCGGGTCGATGACCGCGATCCCCCGGTCTTTCGTCACCAACGCGTTCCCACTCCAGAGATCTCCGTGCACGAGCCCGGGTCTGATGTTCGCCGGAAGAAGATCGGGGATCGCATCGACGAGGCGATCGAGTCCGGACTTCTCCTCTTCTTCGAGCAGTCGGTCGGCCCGCAGTCGATCGATCATGGGTCGAATGCGCCGTTTCATCAGGAAATCATGCCATTCCGCTTCCGGGCGATTGTCTTGAGACGTTCCACCCAGGTGGTTGTCATGATCGAGTCCGAACCGCGCCGGGCAGGCGGGAGGAGGCGACAGATGAAGGTCGGCGAGCCCGCGACCGAGCTGCATCCACGCCGCATCGTCCACCGCCGGATCTTTCGCCACCGGAAGATGCTCGAGCACGAGAATCCCGGTCCCACCAAGGACGCCACAGGCCACAATCTCGGGAACCGGAACGGTCTCGGTCGCCGCGATGAGCGACAGGCCCGCCGCCTCCTCGTGGATCCTGGTGGAACCGCCGGCCGGCAGGCGGTCGCGGCGCGACGCCCCACGCTCCTCGCGGACCGTCTTCACGACCAGGAGGTGTTCACCATCGAGTTCGACGACGCGAACGCGAGCGCCAGAATCACCCGACATTGAACGCGTGACCACGGGACGGCCGGGAATCCCCACCGCCTCCAGCAGGCTCGAGATCTCCATCAGGCCTTCGGTCCATCGGCTTCCAACTCGTCGACCAGACGACCGCACGCCGCTTCGATGAGGTCGTACATGTGGACGAAGCCGTCCTCGCCGCCGTAGTAGGGGTCGGGGACCTCGGCGTGCGCCGGATCGGGATGCCAGTCGAGCAGCAGCCGGACCTTCTTCTCGGGGGCACCGCGATCCAGAAGCAGGGAGGCGTTGTCACGGTCCATGCAGACCAGCAGATCGAACGCCTCCCAGTCGCCGTCGTGGACCTGCCGGGCCGCGGTCGAGAGGTCGTAGCCGCGACGGGCACCCTCCCCCCGGGATCGGTGATCCGCGGGCTCGCCTGCATGCCAGCCCCCGGTTCCGGCGCTGTCGACGTGAAACGTCGCCGCGATTCCGCGGTCCGCGATCAAGCGGAGGAACACCGCCTCCGCGGCCGGGGAGCGGCAGATGTTTCCCATGCAGATGAAGAGAACGCGGATCTTCGAGTCGGGCATGCCCGGGATTCTCGGCCGAAGACGTGATTTCGACAAGGGCCGTGTCGATTCGACGCCGAAACATGGTCAGGTCCTGGAGATCGGGGCGTATACTCCGTTGTCGTCCTTCGGACGATGCTCTTTGACAACTGGGGCCGACTGGTATCGACCGGACGATGATCGTTTGTCGTTGCGCGTCGTGGAGCATCCATGCCACGTAAAAAGGATGCAAACTTTTATCTGCCAACACGCAGTACGCTCTCGCGGCCTGATCGCCGTGACGGAATCCCATCTGACGCCCGATGGGGTGGGATTCCGCAAATCATCGGGCTGGGTCCGAAGGGCTGGCATGCCTTGGAGGATCGAGATATTCGCATGCCTTGTTCACGGCTTGGGTCGTCATCCCTCCGGGTCGTGAACGAGATCAAGGGACGACTACACGCGTAGACGCGGCCTTCGGCACGTTTCGGGACGGGGGTTCGAATCCCCCCGGCTCCACTTCTTCGACGGGAAAACCCGCCATCATTCGATGGCGGGTTTCTCATGCTCTTCATGCTCTTCATGCTCTTCATGCTCTTCATGGCATTCGCGGCGCATCACGGTTCCTCCCGTGGGCTTCCCCTGCGGTTCGGTCCCGATGCCCCGAGATTCCGATGCCCGCGATCCGTGCCGGGCATCACCCGGCCAGCGCCAGCCACCATCCGGCGTCGAGGACGAGCAGGAACCCGCCCTGCGCCAGGATCGCCGCGCCGAATCCCCGCGGAAGCGGATCCCGGCGGGTCGCGAGGATCACCCCGGTGACGAGGTAGGCGACGTCCAGGCCACCGTTGATCGCGAGGACCTTTCGGAACTCCTCGACTTCGGTGATCGGGTCCAACAGGGCCCAGACCACGATGGCGAGGTCCACGGCGATCCAGAAGATGTTCATGCTCCAGAACCCGGTCCACCACCGCCGACTTTCGGGGCCGCGGGTGCATCGGAGTCCGTAGAGGAAGCCGACGCCCGCGAACACGGACCAGATGGCGCACCAGCCGACGAGGACAGGGAGGAAGAGCGGAGGCATGTCGATGAATCCTGGGGGGCGATGGGGTTCGAGGAAGCCTGCGTGCCGACGGGCACGCCGAGCCCCGCCTTCGGATGTGCATTTCCGACCGGAGGCCCGTCGAAGACCGGATTCGAACCCGCGAGCGTTCCCGATTCCTCCCGAGCCGAATGTCCCCGAATATCATCCCCAGCCGAGGCACCGTCGCCCGACCACGATCACGGAATCCCCGATGAAGACCAGCCCGTCCCCGGATCACCTCCTCGCGAAACTGAAGACGGTGGTCGGTGAGCGCAACCTCCTCACCGATCCAAGCCGCAAGGATCCCTTCTGCACCGGCTTCCGCTTCGGCGCCGGCCCCGCCCTCGCCGTCGCCCGGCCCGCGTCGCTCGTGGAGCTCTGGCGGGTGCTGGTCGCCTGCGTCGAAGCCGACACGATCGTCGTGATGCAGGCCGCCAACACCGGGCTCACCGGTGGATCGACTCCCGACGGTGACGACTACGACCGGGAGGTGGTGGTGGTCAACACCATGCTCATCCCGGACATCCAGATCATCGACGAGGGTCGCCAGATCATCGGCTTCGCGGGAAGCACGCTCTTCGGACTCGAGACGATCCTCGAGCCCTACGGCCGGGAACCCCACTCGGTGATCGGGTCCTCCTGCATCGGCGCGTCGATCGTCGGCGGCATCTGCAACAACTCCGGCGGCGCACTCGTCCAGCGTGGACCGGCCTACACCGAGATGTCACTGTTCGCCCGGATCGGAGAGGACGGCGGCATCGAACTGGTGAACGAGCTCGGGATCCGACTCGGAGAATCACCCGAGGAGATTCTCCGCAACCTCCAGGAAGGCAACTACACGGAGGGCGACGTCGAATTCCCGAACAAGCTCGCCTCGGACGACGAGTACCACGAACGGGTTCGCGACGTCGAATCCGACGAGCCCGCCCGCTACAACGCCGACGGCCGGCGGCTGCACGAGTCGTCCGGGTGCGCCGGGAAGCTCGCGGTCTTCGCGGTCCGGCTGGACACCTTCCCGATCCCCCGCGAAAAGAAGGTCTTCTACGTCGGAAGCAACGACCCGGACGTGTTCTGGCGGATCCGCCGCGACGTGCTCTCGACCTTCAGCAATCTGCCCGTGTCCGGCGAGTACATCCACCGGGAGTGCTACGACGCCACCAAGAAGTACGGCAAGGACACCTTTCTGGTCATCGATCGGCTCGGACCGAACTTCATCCCCAAGCTCTTTGCGCTCCGTCGATTCACCGATCGGATCGCCCGCCGGACCCGGTTCCTGCCCGAGAAGTTCACCGACCTGCTGATGCAGTTCCTGAGCCATTGCTGGCCGAACCACCTGCCCCGCAGGATGGAGGCGTACCGCGATCGCTTCGAACACCACTGGGTCATCGAAATGGCCGATGACGGCGTGGAGGAGGCGCGAACGTACTTCGAGAAACTCTTCCGAACCGAGGACGGCGACTTCTTCGAATGCACGCCCAAGGAGGCGAAGCGTGCGATTCTGCATCGATTCGTGGCGGGTACCACCCTCGGTCGCTTCCACGCGGTCAACCGCAAGCGTCTCGGGGGGATGATGACGATGGACATCGCCTTCCCCCGGAACGAGCGGCAGTGGTTCGAGACGCTGCCTCCGGACATCGAGGAGCAGCTCGAGTTGAAGCTGTACTACGGCCACCTCTTCTGCCACGTGCTCCATCAGAATTACGTGGTGAAGAAGGGCGTCGACGCGGAAGCGCTTCGGGCGCGGCTGCTGGCGACCTACGACGCGCGGGGAGCGCAGTACCCCGCCGAGCACAACGTCGGACACGAGTACACCGCCAACGAAACCCTGCGAGGGTTCTATCGCTCGCTCGACCCCACGAACTCGCTCAACCCGGGGATCGGGAAGACCAGCCGGAAGAAGCACTGGGCCTGACGGAAACGACGACGAGGACGTCGCTCAGTCGGACCGGCCCCCGGACGAGGCCGATTCGTCTCCGACGGGGATGGGCGCGGGCGCTGGTCCCGCGGTGTCGGCCTTGCCGTCCGACCCGGTCCCCTCACCGGTGCCCGAACAGTTCGGGACGCCGACGAGGATGTTCACGCCGAGGAGTCCGAAACCGACGAGCCAGGCGACGTTGCGGGCCCGTCGACGACGTTCTTTCTTTTCATCCTGCATCATCGCCGTACGGTACGACATCTCCGGTCGGGCCGGATGCCGATCGTGGAAAAGATGAGCCGTGGCCTCGGCCGCGCGGGAATCGACGAGGACCCACGAGAGACGGCGATCCCCGGGGGCGCGTGCAGACCGCGGATTCCGGCCCCGGGCGGCCCCGTACCTATAATCGTCCCGGCGCAACCGTTCCCATTCGTGCATCGGCGACCCCATCCGCCTTGGAACCACACCCACCGAAGCGGAGCCGAATGATGAACCTCGAAGATTTCAGCGAACGCGAGATTCCCGAGCAGGCCCTCGCCGAACTGCAGCACCACTTCGACGAGGCGGACGTCCGATTCGGAACCGCCCGGGTCCTCGAGCATGGACTCGGCTGCGACATCCTCGTCGACGTCGAATGGTACGAACACGACACGGACGGCCCGGGCCACGGGGTCATGCACACCATCGTGTTCCTTCATCGACCGAAGACGACGCTCCCCGAATTCGAGCTTCGTCCGGACGATGGTTTCGGCGAGAAGGTCCTGGGAATGCTCACGTCGATGCTCGGTCTTCCCACGCTGGAACTGGAGGGTGAACCAGATTTCTCCGCGCGATACAAGTTGATGACCACGAACGCCGAGTCCGTCCGGGCGCTCCTCGGACGCGACGCGATCGACTCGATCCTCGCCGTGGGCGATCTCCACCTGAAGTTCAGCGGCCGTGGCGTCCTCGCATCGCGGCGCGGCGTCGACGGATCGTCCGGACGCCGAAGCACCGTCGGCACCGACGGCGTCGGCGAACTGACGTTTGGAAGGAACCACGACCATCGGCTGGATGAAGCCGCCGCGCGCACCCTGCTCGAGGATGCACTCATCGCCGCCGGCCCGATCGTCGACGATCCCGACGTCGGCCGACGTGCCGCGGATGCCGTCGAGGGAACCTACGCCGAGGAGTCGATTCGAAACATCACCGAGAAAGGTGGATTCGTCGGACGCCAGATCGCGAAGATCCTCATCACCAGCGAGATGCTCGATGACTTTCGGGTGGCGTCGACTCCGAGGACGGAAGTCCCCCGGCCGATCGCCCGCAAGGCATGGGGTGGCACCACGCTGCCGCTGGCCATCGCCCCCGCTTTCGGCGTGTGCTTCGCCGGCATCGGCGCCGTCCTGATGATCGGCGGCCAGTCCGAAGCACTCATCTTCCTGACGGTGGGGCTTCTCGCCCTCGTGATCTCGGCGTTCATCCTTCGACACCGGATGATCCGGAGGAGACTCATCGTCCACGGCCTCGCGATCGACGGCACGTTGACCGGGGTCGAACGAACCGACACCACCGTGAACGAGGATCCGATCAGCAAAGTCACCATCGAGACCCGCGACGGGGATGAGCCGATCGTGGTGAAGATGGGCTCGCAGCCTGCCATGCAGGCCCGGAGAATGATGGAGTCGAATCCGCAGACCTGGGTCCTCCGCGATCCGCAGGAGCCCTCCCGCGGCCTGTGGCTGCCGGGCTGGTCCCTCGAAAACCGTCTCGATTGACGGCCCGCAGAGGCTTTCCGGGAGGGAATCGAAGGGAATCGGACGTTTCGTCGCTCGATTCGCATCGCGAATGCGTATTCCATCGAGCGGCCATCACCCAGCGGAATCCCGCGTGCCTTCGGATGTCGATCGATCCATGACGGACGGAACCCATCAATCTCGCCCGGATCAGAGTCTGACCGACTGGTCGATGGTGCTCGACGCAGGCCGGGTCGACTCTCCATCGCGCTCGATCTCGCTCGATCGACTGGTGCGCCGCTACTGGACACCGCTGTTCGCCTACGTCCGGACGACTGGAAGTTCCGCCCACGAGGCGACCGACGTGGTCCAGGGGTTCGTCGCCGACGTGATCCTCGAACGAAATCTCGCCGGCAGCGCGGACCGTGATCGTGGGCGATTCCGAGGCCTGCTCTTCCGGTCCATCGGAAACTACCTCAAGGATCGACATCGACGCGAGGCGTCGCTCAAGCGACGGCCCGCCGAGGGACGCGTGGCGTCCCTCGAAGCGACCGGCCCCGGTGCGGTGACTTCCGGAGATCAGGACACGCCGGAGCGGTCGTTCACCCGTCACTGGGTCGCGACCCTGCTCCGCCGGGCCGTGGAGACCGTCCGTTCGTCCCTCCTGGAGGCTGATCGAGAGACCGAATGGCGGATCCTTGAAGCGAGGCTCATCCGGCCGATGCTCGACGGATCCGGTCCCACGCCGTATCTGGCACTGGTCGAATCACTCGGACTCCGGGACGTGCCTCAGGCCGCGGCCTATCTCGTGAACGGGAAGCGGGCGCTCGGCCGAGCCATTCTCGAGGAGATCGGCGAGACCGTGACGTCGCCCGATCAGGTGGATTCGGAGGCCCGCGATCTGCTCCGCCTCCTTTCGCAGGCCGACGCATGACCGACCCGTTGACCGATTCCCTGCGTTGGGCGATCGCGATCGGCGCCGAACCCGAACGCAGCACCGCCGACTGGCTGGCGATCGAACTCGCGCCGGGAACCGGGAACGCCGTCGCGGCGATCTGCGACCCCGTTCCGGATTCCGCGGAGGACCTCGAACGCCTTCGGCTCCTGAAACTTGGCTTCAAGACGCTGCGACTCGGCGGGGAGGACTCCACCGATCGGCGGCTGGCCGCGAGGTACTACGCCGCCACGCTCGCGGCGGGACTGGTCCGACACGGCGTGTGGATCTCGCGACAGCGAACCGACCGGATCGTCGAGGCGCTGCGAAGCCTGGCCGAAGATGAAGCCATGAACGACCGACTTCGCGCCGTCGCCTCCACCGCGATCGCGATCGCCTCCGAGCGGGTGGTCGAAAACGATGCGGGGACCGATCCCAAGGACTGAGTTCTTCAGCCGTCGCCGGCCACGGAGGCGGCATCCGCATCCGCGGAAACCTCGCGTACGGAGGTCGCGCCATCGTCGGATTCGCCGAACTCGACCTTCGACTGGCCCAGCAGGGTGCCGGTCGCGAAGGCGATGTCCACGAGCGCGATCTGGTACGCGGCGAGCGCCTGCACCTCCCGACTCTGGGCGTCGGCGAGACGACTCTGCGCCTCCAGCACGTCGGTCGAGGTGCGGATGCCGACTTCGAACTGTCGCTCCTCGCCGACCGCGGTTCGAGCCGCGAGCACCGTCTCCAGTCGTGCCGCGAGGATCGACTGCCAGGACTGCCGAAGCCGGTCGAGCGCATCGAAGACCTCGGACTCGATCGCCTGCCCCCGCGACTCCCGGGTCGCGAGACGCTGGACCCGCTGCAGGATCGCCGCGGAAAGTCGGTTCTCGCGTTGGGCGTTGCCGATCGGGATCTCGCCGTTGACGCCGATGCGGTGGGTATCCGAATCACCCAGCGCTCCGTACGCCGCGTCGAAGGTCTGATCGTCCCCCTGGATCGAATACCGGTAGTCGAAGGCGAAGACCGGCAGCGCCTCGTTGCGACGGACGTCGACGGTGGTCGCGTCGATCGCGAGCTGGATCTCCAGTTCGAGCATCTCCATCCGATTGGTGATCGCCTCGGCGGCAAGCTCACCGCCGTCAAGCTCGATGCGGAGCGGCGCCGGCCGGGTCTCCGGGATGATCGCGGTCTCGGAACCGATCGGCAGATCCGCGAGATTCATCAATCGCTTGAGCGCTCGCTGGCGTTGTCGGAGTGACGCGTCGGCCCGGATGATCGATTCGAGCGTGCTTCCCACGCCGCTTCGCGCCCGGATCACGTCGATCTCGGGGGCGTCGCCCGCATCGAGTCGCCGCTGGGCCCGCTCCAACTGGCTGGTGGCCCGTTCGTACTGGCTCTTCCTCACCTCGAGTTCGCGCCACGCCTCGTAGAGACGCCAGTAGGCCTTGTCGGCATCCGCGAGGATGCGGATGGTCGCCAGCTTGAGACGAGCATCGGCCAGATCACGATTCCATTTCGCGATCCGGATCGAGGCGGTGTTCACCGCACCCGCGCCGCGAAGCAGCGGCTGGGAGATCGAGAATCGAAGATTCGATTCCCACGGCGCCACCTGGGATCCGGGGAATCCCGAACCGAGATCGCTCTGCGTCGCAAGAGTGTCGACCGTGATGGTTCCTCCGCTCGCGAGCGGGAGTCGGATTCCGGCGAGAAACTCGTCGCTGCTGGTCGGTTCGCCCTGTTCGAGGCTGGTGACCACGCCCTGATCGTTCCGGGTGTAACCCCCGAAGAGCGTCGACTCGAACTTCGCCTCCTCGGCGCCCAGGTTCGCCCGCGCGATTTCGGGCGAGACCAGTTCGGTGCGCAGTTCGAGATTCCCTTCGATCACGGCTCGACGGACTTCGGCGATCCCGATCGTCCTTGATTCCGCCGACGTGGTGATCGGGAGTCGATTCGCCAGCGCGGCCTCCATCGCCTCGTCGGGCCCCTCCGGGGGAACCGTGCTGCGGGTGGCGAGATCCACCGCCGAGATGACGCCGACCTGCTTCGGAGCCGGACGCCAGTACGGCGTCTTCGGCTTGAAGATCCCGTCGCAACCCGCGAGAAGAAACAGGCCGAGGGTGGAGGCGAGCACGAGGCGGACCTTCGAAGGACGGCGGAGGAGGATGTGAAACGGAGTGTGGTTCATTCGTGTCGCAACGCCTCGATCGGGTCGAGCCGCGATGCCTTGATGGCGGGGAACATCCCGAAGATCACGCCCACCGCAGCGCTGAAACTGAAGCTCATGATGATGGCCCACATCGGCACGTGCGCCTCCTCGAGGCCCGCGTCCGGAATCAAGGTGAGTCCGAAAGCCATCGTCTCCCCCGCCGCCACCCCCAACGCCCCACCGACCAGACAGAGCACCACGGCTTCGAGAAGGAACTGCAGCAGGATCGCCGACGGCGTCGCACCCACCGCCTTGCGAAGACCGATCTCCCGGGTCCGCTCGCTGACGGAGACGAGCATGATGTTCATGATCCCGATGCCCCCAACGAGAAGACTGACCCCGACGATCCCACCGGCGATCGCGGTGATGCCGGCCGCGAGGGCGCGGAACTGGTCGATGAACTGGTCGATGGCGGCGACCTCGAAGGTGTCGGGCTCGCCGGGCCCGAGTCCGCGCATCTTCCGAAGCACGAACCGGACCTCGCTGATCGCCTCGCCCGCGACGTCCGGAGACTCGATCATCGCCGAGATCCGGAAGAAGAAGTCGTCGTCCTTGAGGCGTGCCGCGACCGCGAACGGTATGAAGACCTCGGCCCGGGAGGTGCTGATGCCGAGGATCGTCGACTGGATCGTCTCCACCACTCCCACCACGAGATACCGTCTTCCGCCGAGCAGGACGTGCGACCCGACCGGATCGCGGCGGAGCCGGAGCTCCTCGATCGCCGCCTCGTTCAACAGGCACACCTGGCGGGCGTTCGATTCGTCGATCGAGTTGAAGGGCCGACCCGCGATCACCGCCCGATTCTCGGTCTCGTGCCACGCGGGTCGGATGCCGGTCACGTTGAGACCCTCGATCAGGCGGTCGCCGTACTGCGCACTGAGGCCGAGCGAAGTCACGGGCGTGAGGCTGCGTATGGACGGGCAGTTGGCCTCGATAGCCTCGACCTCCTCGAGCTTGAGCCGCACGTCCTTCCACGGGTAGGCGTTCTTTGGCATGTCGTCGGGACGGTCCGGAAAGATGAACAGCCGGTTCGCCCCGAACGACTCGAACTCCGAGAGCACCTTGGTCTTGAGTCCGGACAGGGCCGCGATCACCGCCGTGACGCTCGCCACCCCCACGATGATGCCGAGCGCCGTCAGCAGACTCCGGCCGAGATTGGCGCGGATCTGCGAGAACGCGAGGACGATCCCCTGGATCCAGAAGACGGGATTCAACATGGGTCCCCCGTCCNCGAACCGGTCTCCAGCAGCCGTCCGGCGGGATCCTCCTCGATCGGAAGATCACTCGCGATCCGGCCGTCGTGAAGGCGGATCACGCGTCGACAATGCGCGGCCACCTCGTCTTCATGAGTGACGATGATTACCGTTTGTCCTTCGTCGTGGAGACGCGCGAACAGGGCGAGGATGTCGGCCGTAGTGGTGGAATCAAGATTGCCGGTCGGCTCGTCCGCAAGCAGGATGGCGGGCCGATTGAGCAGGGCCCGGGCGATCGCGACCCGCTGTTTCTGCCCGCCCGACAACTGGTTCGGCCGATGGTCGACGCGGTCGGCGAGGCCGACCCGGTCGAGGGCCGAGAGCGCCCGAGCCCGACGATCCCGACGCCGGTCTCCGCGTGCGTAGACCGAAGGGAGCTCCACGTTTCGCAGGGCCGTCGATCGCGCGAGCAGTTCGAAGGCCTGGAACACGAAGCCGATCCGCTCGTTCCGGACCAGGGCGAGTTCGGTCGCCGACATTCGATCGGTCCGGCGATCATCGAGGCGATACTCCCCTGCCGATGGACGGTCGAGACACCCGAGCACGTTCATGAGCGTGCTCTTCCCGGAGCCCGACGATCCCATGATCGCCACGAATTCGTTGGCGCCGATGTCGAGATCGACTTCACGGAGCGCGTGAATGGTCTCGACGCCGATGCGATAGGTCTTCGAGATGCCGCGGAGGGTGATGAGCATGATCGCGATCGGCGTCCCGTCAGGAGGAGACCTTGGTGTTCCCGACACCGGACTTCGAATCGGTGTCCTCCGTTTCGATGTCGTCGGCGTCTTCGGCCTCGCCCGCGTCGTCAACGCGACGCAGGCCGGATTCGACCTTGACCGCATCGCCGTCCTCCAGACCTTCGATCGCCTTGTAGGGGCCGATCACCACGCTGGCCCCGGGATCGATCCCCTCGGAGATGATCGTCTCCGCGAGGCTGCTCGGTCCGATCCGGACCGGCATGCATCGGGCCTTGCCATCCTCCACGACGAAGACCACCGGGACGGTGCGTCGATCCTGATCGACGAGCTCGGAATTCGTCACGTCCGACGGAAGTTCGTCGATCTTCATGTCGACGACCGCCTGGCTCGGCACCACCAGGCCTTCGTGCCGCGCGATCTCGATGTCGACGTTCGCCGCGAGACCGGAATAGATGCGACGCCCGGCGAGTTCAAGCTGGACCTCGGTCTTGAAGTAACCACTTCCGTCGCGATCCATCGAACGCTGCAGCGCGATCCGCTCGACGGTCCCGTCGAACACCTCGTCGGGGTACGCGTTGATCCGGATCTCGGCGGGCTGGGTGTTCTCGACCTTCGCGATGTCGCTTTCCGCGACCTTGGCGTCGAGGCGCATCCGCGAAAGATCAGCGATGGTCATGATGATGGTGCCGGCGTTGTTCATGGTCCCCACGACCACGAGTTCGCCGACCTCCGCGTTCAGGATGGTGATCACACCGTCGATGGGCGACTTCATGATCGTCTTGCCGAGCCGATCCCGAGCCTGGTCGATGTCCGCTTCCGCGGCCTGAAGCGAACTCTCGATCACGGAGATCGCGAGCTTGCCGGCCTCGACCTGCGCCGCGAGTTCGGCCACCCGGTTCCGGGCATCGTCGAGACTCTGACGACTCACGTCACCCGTGGCGAAGAGCTGTTCCTGCCGTTCGAGACCGGTGCGGGCGTTGGCGAGGGACGCCATCGGACCTGCGATCCTCGATTGCTCGCTCTGGAGGCGAAACTGCTCCGCGTCGCGACGGGCTTCCGCACTTTCGAGCCGCGCCTCGAAGTCCGCGGCATCCAGTCGAATGATCAATTCGCCCTGCCGGACCGATTCACCCTCTCGAAACGGCAGCTCCAGAATTCTCGCCGAGACTTCGGCCGAGACGTCGACTTTGACGTTGGGTTCGATCTCACCGGGGGCGGCGACCCGCTCGACGAGTGTTCGTCGCACCACGGACTCGACCCGAACCGATTCGCCGCGACCACCCGAATCCGAACCGAACGAGAAGCCGGCCGAGAAATCGGGCCCGAACGCGACGAGGCCGCCCACGATGCCAAGCACGAGCACGATGGAAAGAATGAGAAAAATCCGCACGCGAGCTCCTCTGGGGCCTTCACCTCCAGCGGCGTCCGGACTGCTGGACGACGCCATCGAGAGACCTGCCGATACTGGTCAGCCACCCCGCCCGACATCCCGCGTGCGGCCGCTTTCGTGAACGTCGGAGCCGTTGTGACGGGACTCGGACGTTGATTGGGATCAAGGCGGAACGCATTTCGACACCGCCCGGAATCACAACGCACAGGATACCGGGGTCCCACGATTCGGATGCGTGAACCGCTCCTTCGCGTCCGCGATGGAAACCGCGAGCACGACATCGAGATCAAGGCCCCGAAACGAACACCCCCCGGCTCGAAGAGCCGAGGGGTGTTGCGATCTAGGAACTCCGATCGGGGATCGGAGGGTTGGATCTGGGATCGGTGGTCCGATCAGGGGCAGGCGCCCCACCCGACGAGCAGGAGACCGACGTCGGCACCGTTCACATCACCGTCGCCGTTGAGGTCCTCGGGGCAGCCGCCACAAGTTCCCCACGCCGCCAGGATGAAGCCGAAGTCAGCACCGTCGACGAGGCCGTCGCCGTTGAAGTCTCCGGGGCAGTCGGGCTGGCCGCCACCAGCGGTACCGTCGACGTAGACGAACCACTCGAGGTCGAAGCCGATGTCACCGACCGGGGTGAACTCGGCGATGCCGCACGAGTCGGAACGAAGGTAGGTCGTACCGCTCGTGATGTCGGCCGCGGTACCACCGCCGAAGGTCGCGAAACCGTCGGTCGAAGGACCGTAGGCGATCTCGATGACCATGGCGGAACCGTCGGACAAGTCGACGTTCACACCATCCGCGAAGGATACGACGCTGTACTCGTTGCCCGCGGTGGTGTAGAAGCCCCACGGTGCCGAGCCGAGGAGCTCGAGATCTGCAAGCGGAGCGGGCGTGCCGTTCGCGGACTTGTAGATGTTCATCGCACCTTCGATGTAGGAACCGGGGTTGGTCATGCCGAAGCGGACGCAGTCGATGGTGAACTGGTCGTTCCCCATGTCCGCGGACGTGTAGACGCGGCAGTACGCGTTCTCGGTGGTGATGCCACCACCGGCACAGGCGACGCCGCCGGCGGTCATGGCGTCGGTGGCGTTCTGGGTGAACGTGTCGGGACCCGGCGTATCACAGGTGTAGGGCGGGATCGGCGGTGCGGCGCCGGCCCAGTCGACGGTGAGTCCACCGCTGCCTTCGGCGAGCGAGTAGCCCGAGACGCTGATGAGGTACTGCCGGCCCCCTTCGACGTTCGCCGTGAGGAACGACTGGAAGTCGGGGCAACCGCCACCGTCATCGTTGCAGGCCACTTCGACGTTCGGAAGCGTCGACGGATCGAAGACCGAACCGATCTCACCGGCATCCCACAGCGTGAGGGCGGTGTCGTAGTCGGCATCATTGCAGGTGGTCGCGTTCAGGGTATTCGTGCCCGTTCCGTCGATTTCCACCATGAACCAGACATTCGCAGCACCACCCGCGGCACAGGTGATGATCGGACCATCGTAGTTCGCACCGATGGTGGAGAAGTCGGCCCGCTCACCGTTGCCGATCATGGTCGGGGCGGTCGCACAGTCGTTGCCGTAGGCCGGGTTGTCACAGGTGTAGAAGTAGATGTTGCAGAGAGCGATCGCGTTGTCGACGCACGTGGAGTCCCACGAAACCTCGCAGCAGAACGGATCGCCGCCGGCGGCGGGATCACAAGTCAGTGCACAGCAGGAGGTGTCGTCACAGCCGGGCGTCGGATGCGGCTCGGCGCACGAACCGGTCGCGTCGACGCAACCTTCGGGAATGCCCGCACCCAGGGTGAAGAACGCGTCGGCGGTGACGACGCTGCCGCCATTGAGGCCGGTGCCGTCCTCCCACGCCTGATACACGGCGACGTTGACGTCGCCCGACGCATCGACGGCGAAGGTGAACGGATCAAAGACCGTCTCGCCCGTGGCGGACGAACCGTCGAGGGGATAGGTGGCGCATTCGCCTTCGATGTCGGCACCGGTCTGGTCGAGGACCGGAACGCCCACGTTGAAGAAGGCGGTCGCCGAGCCGTCGGACATGCTCATGGTGAACGTGCATTCGCTCGCCCAGCAGGAGTAGGTGGAACCAGCGTTCCAGCAGACGTCGATGACGACGTTCGACCAGCCGAAGGTCGTGAAGTACGCGCCGGCCTCAGCCATCACGGACGAACCGTTGTAGTTGGGGCTGGCGACATCGGTACCGCCGTTGGCGACCGAATAGTACGGAGCGTCGGAGAATCCGACTTCGTACGTCCCGCCACCACCCGCGAGGGCGGCGGCCGACAGACCGGCCGCGGAGATCGCGGCGGTTGCCTTGATGAATGTGATCTGCATCTTGAATTGCCTCCTGATTACCAAAATCCTAGGAAAGCGGACACACGTCTCGCTCTCTCGACGGATGCACTATTTGCACGGATCCAGCACGAGTTTATCGCACGATTGAAAATTGCCACCTCAAAAAGGATGCGAAGCTCAAGATTCAGGTCCGTAAACCGAACACGGTGAGTCTAATCGAAACTATCGGCGGATCGCAGGTCGCTTCCGCCAACGGCTTGCGGGACGTGAGATGAAAAACCCCCCGATCCGCTTCGCGGATCGGGGGGCGTTCAAATCGTTCGAATCATCCGTCAAGTGGATGGTTCGGAGTCGGTCGTCGACCGATCAGGGGCAGGCGCCCCACGCGACGAGCAGGAGACCGACGTCGGCACCGTTCACATCACCGTCGCCGTTGAGGTCCTCGGGGCAGCCGCCACAAGTTCCCCACGCCGCCAGGATGAAGCCGAAGTCAGCACCGTCGACGAGGCCGTCGCCGTTGAAGTCTCCGGGGCAGTCGGGCTGGCCGCCACCAGCGGTACCGTCGGTGTAGACGAACCACTCCAGGTCGAAGCCGATCGAGCCGACCGTGATGTACTCCGCGATTCCGCAGGAACCGGATCGGAGGTAGGTGGTGCCGCTGGACACGTCGACCGCGGTACCGCCACCGAAGGTGACGAAGCCGTCAAGGGCCTGCGGGATCGCAACCTCGATGACGAGGGCCGAGCCGTCGGACAGATCGACGTTCACGCCGTCGGGGAAGGTCACGACGTTGTACTCGAGACCATCGGTCGTGTAGAGACCGAATGGGTTGGTCGCGAGCAGCTCGAGGTCCGCATAGACGTCGACGCTACCGGTCGGCGACTTGAGGACGTTGATCGCCGCCGGGAGGTACGAACCGGGGTTCGTCATGCCGAAGCGGATGCAGTCGATCGTGAACTGATCGTTGCCCATGTCCGCAGCGGTGTAGATCCGGCAGTAGTTGTTCTCGGTGGTGATGCCACCGCCAGCACAGGCGACGCCGCCTGCGGTCATCACGTCAGTGATGTTCTGGGTGAACGTGTCGGGTCCGGGGATGTCGCAGGTCTGGGGCGGGATCGGCGGCTCGGGCGCCTCGATCGAGACGGAGATGTCGCCGGTGCCGGTGGCCTGGACGAATCCACCGACACGGACGAGGTACTGACGCCCGGCGTCCACGGCGACGAGCGCCTCGGAGGTGAAGAACGTCGGGTCGTCACAGTCTTCGTTGCAGATCAGGAACGACGTCGGAAGCGTGGCCGGATCGAAGGTCGAGCCGATTTCACCCGCGTCGTAGATCGCGATCTTGGTGTCGAAGTCCGCGGTGTTGCAGCAGGTCGCGGTCATGATGCCACCGTCGACCGCGTCGACCATGTACCACAGATCCGACCAGATCTCGTAGTCCTCGTCCGCCGAACCGCAGTCGATCTCCGGCGGGCCGTCGGTGTTCGCGCCGACCGTGTTGAACGCAACGGGGGTGTCGAGGTCGAGCATCATCGGCGAGGTCGCGCAGTCATTGGAGTACTGCGGGTTGTCGCACGTGTAGATGTAGATGCCACAGAGGGCGATCGCGTTGTCGACGCAGGTCGAGTCCCACGAGACCTCGCAGCAGAACGGATCACCACCGGCGGCCGCGTCGCAGACGATGGCACAGCAGGTCAGATCGTCGCAACCGGGTTCGGGGTGGACCTCGGAACAGGAGCCGGTCGCACCCTCACAGCCTTCCGGGACTTCGCCCGCGAGGGTGAAGAAGCAGTCAGCCGTGACGACCGAACCACCGGCCATGCCGGTGCCGTCGTCCCACGCCTGATAGACCGCGACCTGGACGTCACCGGTGGCATCCACCTGGAACGCGAAGGGGTCGAAGATCGTCTCGCCGGTCGCGGCGGAACCGTCGAGGGGATAGGTGGCGCAAGCGCCTTCGACGTCGGATCCGGTCGCATCGCCGACCGGGACCCCGACGTTGAAGAAGGCGGTCGCCGAGCCGTCGGACATCAGCATGGCGAACGTGCATTCGTTCGCCCAGCAGGAATACCCGGAGCCCGTGTTCCAGCAGACGTCGAGGACGACGTTCGACCAGCCGAACGAACCGAGGTAGCGGCCCGCTTCAGCGGCGACGCCCTGACCGTTGTAGTTCGGGCTGGCGGGATCGGTACCGCCAGAGGCGATGTTGTAATACGCGGCGTCGGAAAATCCGACGTTGTAGGTGTCGCCACCGCCTGCAAGGGCGAACGAAGACACGGTCGCCGCGGAGACCGCGGCCGTGGCCTTGATGAACTTCGTATGCATCCGAGATTCCTCCTAGATCGGATCTGGTGTCGAGATTGAGAACTTCAACCTCGATTATGAAAAGCGGACTCGCAAACAGAATCCGCCATTTTCAGACTACCGGCGATTTGGAACAGGTCAATCATGATTCGGGAGTCATCTTGAGCATCGATTGAAAACGGGCGTTTAACCACTCGGGTTAGTCCTATAACCAAAAACGCCCGCTTCACCCGATCATCAGGTGTCGGCAGCATCGCCTCGCCAATCGATCACGAATTTGCCGAACTGCATTCCCCCCTCGAGCGCGGCGTAGGCGTCACCCGCGGTGGCAGGCGCGTGCACCGCATCGACGACTGGTGCGAGCCGCCCATCGATCAGCAACCCCGCCACCTGGCGGAACTCCCGCATGTCGCCCATCGTCGAGCCGAGGATCGACAGCTGGTTCCAGAAGATCCGGGCCAGATCGGTCGTCGCCGCCGGCCCGCTCGTGCAACCGCAGGTGACGAAACGACCGCCTCGAGCCATCGATTTGATGCAGGCGAGATGAACCGCGGCACCGACGGAGTCGATGCAGACGTCGACGCCACGCCCGTTCGTCGCCTTGCGGACGGACCGCGACCAGTCCTCGCCTTCGTCGAGCACCGTGGCCGACGCACCGAGCTCGCGGGCCCGCGCGAGCTTGGCCTCGCTCCGACTCGTCACCACCGCATTGCAGCCGAGATGTCTGGCGATTCCCAGCGCCGCGAGCGCGACCCCCCCGCCGATGCCGGGAATGAGCACCCAGTCCCCGGGACCTGCCGAAGCCCGCGTCGTCAGCATTCTCCAGGCCGTCAGATGCGTCAGGCCGAACGCCGCGGCGCGAACCGGATCGGTGTCACCGATGTCCACGACGTTCGTCGCGGGAACGAGGAAGTGCTCCGCCATCGCCCCGGGCACGTGCTCCCCCACCAGTTGGAAGTTCTCCCCGGCCTCACGCCCACCCGGCGATGACGGCGTTCCGACATCGCAAGCGGCGTTCATCATCACCCGACGTCCGATCCAGGCCTCGTCGACGCCGGGCCCGACGGCATCGACCATCCCCACGCCGTCCGAGCCGGTGACCCTCGGCCATGGACGATCGACCCCGGGGATCCCCATGCCGATCCAGAGGTCCAGATGGTTGAGGGCCGACGCTTCGGTACGAACCCGGAGTTCGCCCGCGGCGGGCTCCGGCGTCGGAAGGTCCACGAGTTCGACATTGGGCGCGACGGGCGCACCCCCGATCATGACGGCGACTGCTTTCATGCCGCGAATCCTACTCCGGCTCGACCCCGGTCCGAGCTTCCCGCCACGTCGGCGGTCGGGTCTGACCGACTATCCTGTGCTGGCGGCGTCGCGGGAACGACCACCCCATCGATGCCGCAAGCCGCCCCGAACACCGACCCCACCGGAGCAGAACGTTGAATCCGATGCACCCGATCTTCACGTCACTCGCCCTTGCTTCCCTCGTCCTCGGCGGCTGCGAGGATCCGGCGACGTCTCCGCCCGAAGCGGCCCCGAAAGCACCGGGGGCGCCCGTGGAGTCTTCCGCCGCATCCCCTGCGGCATCCGGAATTCGCGTGATCGCCCCCGGTTCGATCGAAGTCCGACCGGGCGCCACGGAGGTCTACGGAGACCCCGCCGACGTCGACTTCGGTCTCGTGAAACCGGGTTCGAAGCTCACCGCCGACGTGGTTCTGGTGAACCCGTTCCCGACACCCATGACCATCGCCCAGGCGGTCCCGACCTGCCAGTGCACCACGGTCGAAGTCGCGGGGGAGACGATCCCCCCGGGCGGCGGCATCGCGATCCCGATCACCCTGCAGGTGCCCAGCACCACCGGGAAGAAGCAGGCCGCCGTGAACACGGTGCTGCAGGGTCCCGACGGACGGAACGTCCGGGGACCGCGACTCACCCTGACCGCCATCGCGGCGTACGCCGTCAAGACCACCCCGCTCTACATCGACGCCCTTCCCCCGAAGCCCGCGACCGGCAGCGTCGCGGTCGCCGCGACCGACGGCCGACCCTTCCGCGTGCTCACCGTCAACGGACGTCCGCCGGTCCTCCTCACCCCGGATCAGCCGCTTGCCCAGCACGTCGTCCAGTACGACCTCGAGCCCGCGGCGACCCAGGCCGCGAAGGTGGGCGCCGACGTGTTCCCGAAGTGGATGATCTTCGAGACCGATCACCCGGAAGCACCGGTGATCGAGATGCGGATCCGCCATCCGTTCTCCAAGCTTCCGCACCAGACCCGGAACGTCTCGATTCAGTTCGACGGCAACATCGCGAATCTCGGGGCGATTCCGCCGGGTGGAACCGGCACCTTCGACGTGGAGTTGAAGCAGTTCGCCGGCAAACTCGTCACCGGGGTTCGAACCACGAGCCCGAACTTCCGTGCCGACCTCGTGGAGCAGATCGAAGGCGCCGGCGATCGGGTCCGGGTCCGGGTCGCGGTGACGAACGTCGGCGGCGCCGGGAACGTGTTCATGATTCCGATCACCTTCGACACCACCGCGGGCAGCGAAGTCATGTACGCGACCGGGGTGATTCGCTAGGCGCCGCCGGCCGGAACGCGTTCAACGATCGGCCAGCAGACGCTCGATCGACTCGAGCCTCGATTCGATCCGTTCAAGACGCGTCGTGACGTCGTCGGAGATCTCCTCCATCGCCTTGCGGATGACCGGGGCCAGCAGCGCCGCCACGGTCTCGTCGATCCTCGCTCTTCCCTCGGCGACCCACGCCCGCCCCGGGTCGAGCGACTCGGCGCCCGACGTCGTGCTCGCCGCGGCATCGACGGCATCCGCGAGTTGCTCGCTCATGAAGCCGGAGATCACGCCGTCCAGCCACCCCGGCTCGCCGGAGGCGGACGTCGATCCGGAATTCCCGGTCTCGGGCCGTGATTGTTCGTTCATGTCGTGAGACTCCACCGTTGAAAATCCTCGATGTCCCGCGATCGAAGAGCCCGCGAGTTTAAACTGTTCGAATGATGAACACGTCGATCGCCATTCTCGTCCTCGCCATCACCCCCGCCATGCATCGGGGCGACCCCCCCGCGCGACCCTCCAGAACGATCCCCGCCGAGATCCGAGACGGCATCGAGACCGCCACGGCATCGGAGGAGACGCTCGATCCGAGGATCGACGCCTCGAAGATCACCGAACTCGACGTTCCGGCCGTGCCCCGAACGGTGTTGCTGCCCGCACCCCCGGTCCATCGAATCGCGACGGATCGTGGCCAGACCCGGCTGGACGAGGCGACCTGGGACACGGCGACCGAAAGCACCCGACGCGGGCTCGCCTGGCTCGCCCGCAACCAGTCGCGAAATGGAGGCTGGATGGAAGGTGAAGTGGTCGTGCCCACGGACCAGCCACCCCGCGAAGCGGCCGCCGCGGTCGCGGTCACCGGACTGGGACTCAAGGCGTTCGCACAGGCACCGGAACTCGCCGAAGGCCCGGCGCCGCGGGAACAGGCCTTCCGGTTCGTGCGGCGAGCGCTCGAATCCCACGGCTTCGACGGACTCGCCGCGGCGGGACTCGGGAACTACGTGGCGAGTTCGATCGCGATGGGACTCGCCGCGATCGGTTCGACCAGCGATCCCGGGGACGCGGGGACCCTCGGCGACGCCGTTCTCTTCCTTCAGAACAACCAGTGGGACGAGTCCGAGGGCGTTTCGGCCCGGCAGGACTGGTTCGGCGGCGCCGGTTATGGAAACCGTGGCCGCCCCGATCTCTCCAACACCCAGATGATGCTCGACGCGCTCTACGACGCCGGTGTGAGTCCCGACGAACCGGTCGTGCAGAAGGCGCTGGTCTTCCTGTCGCGAACCCAGAATCTCAAGGCGACGAACCCGGCCGCCTGGGCCCAGGCCGGATCGGACGACGGGGGATTCGTCTACACCCCGGCCAACGACGGCGAGTCGTTCGGAAGCGCCGCCGCGGGCGAGGGACGGTACGGCGAGACCATGCCCGCCGGCGTCGCCCGCAGCCTCCGCAGCTACGGCTCGATGACCTATGCGGGCTTCAAGAGCCTGCTCTTCGCCGGACTCGGTCCCGACGATCCCCGGGTCGCGGCCGCGCTCGGCTGGGTCCGTGACCACTGGACGCTCTCGGAGAACCCGGGCGTCGGCCAGCAGGGCGTCTTCTATTACCTCCACGCGATGGCCCGGGCGCTTCGGGCGTCGGGGCTCGACGAGATCGTGGATGCGGACGGTACGAAGCACGACTGGCGGGCGGAGATGATCGCGGAGCTCGCCCGACGCCAGCGACCGGACGGCCGATGGTTCAACGACGCGGATCGCTGGGAGGAGTCCCGACCCGAACTCGCGACGATCTACGCGTGTCTCGCCCTCGAAGAAGCGCTGAAGCCGCGACTCGGCATGGAATGAACGCGGTACGTCGCGGTCGGGAAGACCGTCGATCTTGAATCCGGATCAGGATCCGCCGTCGCCCCCNCCGCCGACCGCGAGGTCGATGGCCGCCCGCCCCCGTGCGAGTCCGGCCTCCGCCGCATCCGGATCTCGAACCCACGACGCCTGCCAGAATCCGAATCGAAGTTCGAGCCCTTCCGCCTCCACCACGTCGACGCGGTTTCGCGAATCCCCCACCGGTCGCGCGAGCCGAAGCATGCCGGGGCCGATCGAGAGATCGAGCCCTGCCGGCGTCATGGCCGCATCAATCGACTCCAACGGAAGGATCGTCCATTCGCCGTCGGTCCCCGCCGGCCGCACGGAAAGCACGCGGCGCCGCGGAGAAAGCGGGCCCGACGGCGTCCGACGCGGCGACAGGATCCAGTCGTCGCCGTCGAGGTACCGGTCGTAGGAGACGCGGCGGTATCGCCGCAGCGAGTCAAGATCGCGCAGGACCACGTCGGTTCCGGGATGCCGGGCGAGCCAGTCCTGCCAGGTCGAGATGACCACCTCCGAAACCGGCACGAGACGTTCACCGATCCGGGGACCCGCGATCACCCGTCCATCGTGACCGGACACCAGCATCCCTTCCGCGTCGGGGGTGTAGAGCAGGACGGAGAGATCATCGAGCAGTCCGCTCACGCCGAAGTCCAGAAGCGTCGCACCGAGACTTCGCTCGTACACCCCGACTTCATCGACCAGTGGGGAACGGGCGAGGACGATCGGCACGCCGCCGACCTCGTCGAGCACCACTTCGTGGGCGTCCAGGATGAACATGGGATAGGCCCGTGCCGAACCCCCGATACGCACGCCCACCACCCGGTCGCCGCTGACCACTTCCTTCTGCCACTTCCGCTTGTTGCTCGCGTTGAGCGACGCGACCTCCGCCCCGGCGATGGCCTCGGGCGAGACGAGCGCCGGGAGGAAGTCGCGTGGATTGCCACTCGCGATGATCGCCTCGGGATCGACCGCGACGTTCGAAAGATCGAATCCGTAGCTCGAGGGATCACGTCCGTCCCCGACCGGCGATTCGCCCGACAACATTCCGACCAGTCCCCAGGTCGCGACCACGCCCGCACCCGAGAGACCGAGCAGCGTCACCAGAACGATGGGGAGAAGGGTGGATCCACCGGCCGAGGCGTTCGGTTCGGGATCGGAGTCGGTTTTCATGAGTCTGACGCCGGCGCGGGATCGACTTCCGACTCGGGGTCGGCGATCCGCAGCCCTTCCGATTCGGCGGTGAGTGGCGGGCGACCGCCTCGAATCCAGGATTCCGGGTTCACCGGACCACGATCGAGCACCATCACCCCGAGGACGATCGGAAGGTAGGCGAGACTCGTCATGAACACCGCCCGGGCCGCGCGGTCGCTCGGTGATCGCCAGAACAGGATGCACCGGGCCGTGAACCAGCAGCCGGCGAAGGTCGCGGTCGCGGCGAAGAACCAGCCTGCGACGCCGAACATGGTGCCGGTGAGGCCCACCGGTACCAGCAAGGCGGCCGTGGTGGTCATCACCTGACCGGTGATGCCTCCCGTGGGATCGAGCACCGGGAGCATCGCGTGCCCACCACGTCGGTAGTCGTCGCGATACATCCAGGCGAGCGCGAAGAAGTGCGGCAGCTGCCAGACGAAGAGGATGCCACCAAGGACCCACGCCCCCGCCTCAAGGCCACCGGTCGCGGCACTCCAGCCGATCATCGGCGGAATGGCGCCGCAGACCGCGCCGAAGAGCGTGTTCATCGTGGTGAGCGGCTTGAGCGGGGTGTAGATGAACGCGTACACGATCACGTTGGAGACCGCGAGCACGGCGGGCGCGATCCCGACCCAACCCGCGAGCAGGGCGAACCCCGCGTAGGCGAGTCCGATACCGGCCATGAACGCGAGAATCGGTGAAAGGCGACCGCTCGCGACCGGTCGTCCTCGAGTGCGGTGCATCTTGGAGTCGCGATGCTGTTCCAGGGCCTGGTTGAGGATCGCGGCGCTCGCGGCGGCGAGACCGGTACCGAGCATCGTCAGTGACAGCAGACCCCAGTCGAAGGCGGCGGCCCCTTCACGGCCGAGCACGTAGCCCACCGCGGTGGTCAGGAGCACCAACGCATTCAGCCGGACCTTGGTGAGGTCCATGAGCATCCGCCGCACCCCGACCGGCGGGGCGGCCGTGGGTTCGAGGATCTCGGACGAAGCTGGGGGATCGACCTGATTCATGGGGAGCGGTGATTCTACGAGTCCCGCAGGGACGGGCTCGGGGATTCTCCCATGGTTGTGGACTTCACGCGCTTCCGGGGCGGATCGAGCGGGATCGGCGGTCTAGAATCCTCATCGGGTTCGTCCCGGCTGCCACGATCCTCATTCGTTCGGAACAACGACTCATGACCCAATCGACCCCGCCGCTCCCGGACCCCACCTCGAATTCCCGAGGGCTGATCGTCGGACTCGGCTTCGCCACGACCACGGTGATGTGGGCACTCGGCTACATCGCCTTCATGCAACCCGGGTTCGCCCTCGGTGAACTGGTGTTCGCCGCGGAACTGCTCGTTCTGGCCCTCGGTGGCGTCGCGGCGGGCCGGATTCTCGGCACGATCCGAGCCGGCGTCATGACGGGTGTGGTCAGCGCCATCGTGAATCTTCTGGTGATCGGCAGTCTGTTCGGTGGCGGGGACGATGGCGGCATCCTGATCTCGGGCATCCTCTGGGTCACCGGCCTCTTCCTCGCCTCGGGGTTTCTCGGCGGAATCGGCGCCCTCGTCGGACGACGGGGGTTCGACCCGGAGACCCCCATCACGATCGCGCCGGCGAGCTTCTTCTCGCTCGTCGCCGCGGCGACCGTGTTCGTGCTGATCGTCAGCGGCGGTCTGGTCACCGGAATGGAGGCGGGCCTCGCGGTGCCGGACTGGCCCAACTCCTTCGGGCACAACATGCTGCTCTACCCCCTCTCGGAGATGAAGGGCGGGATCTTCTACGAACATGCCCACCGGCTCTACGGGATGCTGGTCGGCGTCACCGCGATCACCTTGCTGGTGATGGTGTTCGGGTACGACCGCCGGAGCATGGTCCGGATGTTCTCGATCGTGATCTTCATCATGGTCTGCATCCAGGGGCTGATGGGTGGCCTTCGAGTGACCGGTGAATTCACCACCAGCCAGACCGAGGTCGATCCGAGCACCGCGTTCGCCCTCGCCCACGGCGTCTTCGGTCAGCTCACGTTCGCCGCGTTCGCGACGCTGGCGGTGGTCAGCAGCCGGCGTTGGCGGAATCCGGCGACCGAGGCGATCGCGGTCCCGAACGGCGGCCAGGACCGGAGCCTCTCCACCCTGCTGGTGGTCGCACTGGTTCTGCAGCTCGTGCTCGGTGCCTGTTACCGGCACTTCGCCACCCCCGCGGTCGACGGCGGCATCGCCCCGACGCCACCGGCCTGGGCCATGCACGGGCACATCGGTTTCTCGGTGGTGGTCGTGACCATCGCGTTCATCACGGGCCTCCGGGCCCGGTCGCGACGCGAACTCGGCGTTCCGGTGGTCCCCGCCTTCGGTCGCGCCGTGAATCTGCTGGTCGGCCTTCAATTCACACTCGGACTCCTCGCGTTCCTCGCGACGATCCTCCGGACGTCGCCGGAGATCCCGGTCTGGGAACTGGTTCCCACGTCCGCCCATCAGGCGAACGGCGCCCTGCTGCTCGCCGCGGCGGCGGGCCTCGCGGTGGCGGTCCGTCGGTTCGAGGTCGTCGTCCCCCGCACCGCGTCGCCCTCGGCGCCGCGAGGCATCGGCGTCGGCGCGTGAGCGTGCGTCACGGTCCGTGTCGGTTCAGCCGCCGAGCGTTCCCGCGATGAGCGTGAGATAGAGCACCACCCACGCGACGTCGAGGAAGTGCCAGTACATGGCGGTGTAGATCACGCCTCGCCGGACCGATTCGGATCGGTCGCCGGCGCGGACGCGTCGTGTCACGATCCACAACGGAATCACCCCGCCCAGGACGTGCACCGCGTGCAGGCCGGTGAGGAAGTAGAAGGTCCAGGCATACAGGTGACGGGAGAAGTCCATGCCGTGGCCGACCAGATCCCACCAGGCGACGGTCTGCACGGTGAGGAACGCGAGGGCCAGCATCAGCGTCACGGACAGCCAACGGACCAGCCCCGGCCCGTCGTCGCGTCGCAGCGCCCCGGTCGCCCGAAGGAACGTGACGCTCGAGGCGATGAGGATCACGGTGCTGAAGAGCAGCGACCAGGGAAGCGCGGGCATGCCCGGCGGCGGCCAGTTCCCCTCGTCCTCGAGTCTGACCACCAGAAAGCCGAGAATCGCCCCCGCGAAGATCATCGCCAGTGACACGAGGAAGATGAACATGCCGAAGCGGCCGGCGGCCAGCCGGCGGTCCGGGTCCTCGAATGGCGAGACGGTGTTGGCCATGGCTCGTACCGGATCGAACGACGCATGTCCGACGCGAGGTTCGCGCGGGACCCGACCGGTCACCGGGACGGCCCGTAACGGTCAGGGAAGCTGGGACTGTTCGGCGATCGGCGCACCCGGTGCATCGACGGTGAGCACTTCCTGGACCTTCGGCGCGTTGCCCTTGAAGACCTGCGGTGCGTACTGGGCGGTGTCCATCAGCACGAAGATCATCAGCAGGACCACGAACGCGATCGAGCTGACCAGCACCAGGGCGTTGAACGGTCGGTCCCAGCGGAGATGCATGAAGTAGAGGGCGACGAGCGTCGCCTTCACCCCGGCGATGCCGAGCGCGATCGGCATGTTGAGCTCGCCGGCGTCGACGTAGCGGACCGCGACGGTGACGATCGTCATCAGCAGCAGCGCGAAGCCGATGCCGAAGAGGGTTCCGTAGCTCACGATGTGGCCGAGGCCGTGATCATCGTGATCGTCGTGGGCGGCGTGGGCGGCGGTGGTGTCGTTCGACATGGTGTTGAACTCTCGGGGTGCTTCGAGCGTCTGGATCGGGCGCTTGCCGGCCGGGGCCGGTTCAGTGAATCAGATAGAAGAGCGGGAACAGGAAGATCCAGATCAGGTCGACGATGTGCCAGTAGAGACCGCCGAGATCGACCGGCGTGTTGTACTTGGGTCCGAAGTCGCCTCTTTGCGATCGCCAGATGAGCCAGCCGATCACGCCCATGCCGATCAGCACGTGGATGCCGTGGAGCCCGGTCATGCAGAAGTAGATGCCGAAGAACAGGTGTGTTCCGACCGGCATCTCCGGGTCGGCGAGATGTCCCGCACCGGAATGTCCGTCACTCTCCGTCTCCTCGATCGCCGCCTCCGCGGCGGCTGGTCCGGCCGAGAGCCCCGCGGGGCCGAGCGCCGCGGTCTTCACGCTGGAGGCGGCTTCTTCGGGCCTGTTCACGATCTGGGACATGCGGATGTCGCGAGCCTCGGCCGCGTTCGCCTCGAGAGGCCCGTCGACGAGGGGTGCATCGAGCGCCTCCTCGGGGGTTTCCAGCAGAAGCTTCTGAGACTCGTCGACCGGCTCGTAGAACGTGCCGCCCCAGACGAGGTGGTCGTGGATCTTGTGGGAGTACTCGAAGTACTTGATGACGAGGAAGCCCACCGCGCCGCCCATGGTGAGCCAGAGACAGAGCACCAGGAGCCCTTTCCGACCCTCCTGGGCGAACCGCACCGCGAGGGCCATCGTGAGGCTCGAGAGGATCAGCACGCAGGTGTTGATGCCGCCCATGATCGTGTCGAGGTAGAGACTCGCGTACGAGAAGACCTCGGGATTCCTCGCGCGGAGCACCGCGTACGCGACGAACAGACCACCGAAGAACAGGACCTCGGTGGCGAGGAACAGCCACATGCCCAGCTTCCCCGAGTCCATCTGCTGTTCCATGGAATCGAAGTGATGGGCGAGGTTCGGATCATGACCGTGCTCATGGTCGTCGTGACCGTGCTCGTCGGATTGATCCGAAGGGTTGGCCTGGATGGAAGTCATCCGATTGGCTCCGATGGGGCGTGTGGGGAACGATCGTCCCCGGAGAGTTGCGAAGGAGGAAGCGGCCGTGATCCGGACTGGATGTCGATCAGTGGTCCGGACTCTTCTCGTCGACCTCGGAGCGGTCGACCACGTAGCCGCCCTCCTCCTCGTCCCACTTGACGACGCTGAAGTCGTAGCAGTCGCCGACGGACGGGGTGGTCTTGAAGTTGTCGTGGGGCGGGGGCGAGGTGCACTGCCACTCGAGGCTTCGGCCGCCCCAGGGGTTCGCGGGGGCCTTCGCACCCGAGAAGAGCGACTGCAGGAGGTAGAACAGGGTCCAGAAGAAACCGGCCGCCATGATGTACGACCCGATCGTCGAGATCACGTGGTAGATCTGGAACTCGGGCTGGTAGTTGTAGTACCGCCGCGGCATGCCGTGGCTGCCCAGCATGAACTGGGTGAAGAAGGTCACGTTGAAGCCGATGAACACCAGCGTGAAACCGATGATCCCCCACTTCTCGTTGTACATCCGGCCGACCATCTTGGGCCACCAGTGGTGGATCCCGCCGATCATGGCGATCAGGGCGGAGCCCATCATCACGTAGTGGAAGTGGGCCACCACGAAGTACGTGTCGTGAAGATGGATGTCGGTGTTCAGCGTTCCGAGGTGGAGCCCGGTGAGGCCGCCGATCGTGAACAGGAAGATGAAGCCGAGACCGTACAGCATCGGGGTGTTGATGCTGATCGAGCCGCGGTAGAGCGTGGCCATCCAGTTGAAGACCTTGATCGCCGAGGGAATCGCGACCGAGAAGGTGATCAGCGAGAACACGACGTTCATCAGCGGGCTCTGGCCCGAAGTGAACATGTGGTGGCCCCACACCAGGAACGAGAAGATCGCGATGGCGACCGAACTGAACGCGATGAATCGGTAGCCGAAGATGTGCCGGTGGGCGTGGACGGAGATGATCTCCGAGATGATGCCCATGGCCGGGAGGATCATGATGTACACCGCGGGGTGCGAGTAGAACCAGAAGAAGTGCTGGAAGAGCACCGGGTCGCCGCCCATCGCCGGGTCGAACAGGCCGATCTGGAAGACTCGCTCGACGATGAGCATCAGCAGGGTGATGCCGAGCACCGGGGTCGCGAGCACCTGGATCAACGCGGTGGCGTAGAGGGCCCAGAGCAGCAGCGGCATTCGGAACCAGGTCATGCCGGGAGGCCGGAGCTTGTGGATCGTGACCACGAAGTTGAGGCCGGTGAAGATGGAACTGAAGCCCAGGATGAACACCCCGGTCACGACCGGAATCACGCCGCCGGTGGAAGTGGTGGTCGAATACGGGGTGTAGAAGGTCCAGCCGGTGTCGAAGCCGCCGTACACGAGTGAGACCACCGCGAGGATCGCGCCGATGACCCACAGGTAGAAACTGCCGAGATTCAGCCTCGGGAAGGCGACGTCCTTGGCCCCGAGCATGATCGGCAGCACGAAGTTGCCGAGGGCCCCGGGGATCGAGGGGATGATCACGAGGAAGACCATGATCGCGCCGTGAAGCGTGAAGAACTGGTTGTAGAGCTCCGCGTCGACGCCGGGAATGGTGGCCCCGGGGGTGAGCAGCTCGGTTCGGACCAGCAGGGCGAAGATCCCGCCCACCAGGAACGAACCCAGCACCGCGACGAGGTACATCAGGCCGATCCGCTTGTGGTCGAGCGTCAGCGCCCAGGAGAGGAAACCTCTCGTGTACGTGAGATAGTTGTCGACCGGCGGTGCCGGCGTGTTCGAGGGGTTCGGTGAGGTTGCGTCGAGCGTGGTCATGACGGGTCTCTGCTGCGAGTGAGGCGATTCGATGATCGCATTTCTTGCCTCGGAAATCGAGGGGATGCCTGTACCGGGTTCGACGTACGTCGGAGGAACCCGAGGGGATGCGTGCCGGCCACCCCGACCGGCGGATCTGCGGATCGATCAGTTCGGCGCGTTGCCGATGTAACGGCCCTTCGGGTCGAACTGGTCGATGTTCTTGATCATCCCGATGATCGCATCGACGGCGCGATCACTGAGCTGGCCTCGGAAGTGAGGCATGTTCGGTCCGTACCCGGAGATGAGGAGCGCTCCGGGGTTGTAGATGGATTCTCGGATGTAGTCCTCGGGCGTCTCGTAGAGCTTGCCCGGACCGATGTAGTCGGCGAGCTTGCGGCCGCCGTTGTCGCGGGTCCCGCCGTCGATCGGCGAGACACCCTCGGTGACCCGCTGCCAGAGGGTGCCGAGCCCGGCGAGGGAGCCGGAGGTCTGGTCGCCCCAGGAGGGACCGGTACCCGCGGTGCCGTCGATCGAGTGGCAGTTCGAGCAGCGGAGATAGAGCTTCGGACCGGCGACGGAGTAGAGCTCCTCGTCCGGCACTTCGTCGAGCCAGCGAGCCTGCGTCTCCTCCCACTCCTTGAAGTCGGTCTCGTTGAGCACGAAGACCTTGCGGTTCATGTTGGAGTGNTCCTTGCCGCAGTACTCGGTGCAGAAGAGNTAGTGNCCGANCNNGGTGTNNGCGGACTGGTCCTCCGGNACGANNCCGGTNGGCTCGTCGGCCTGGAACCAGAGNTANGANTANCGNCCCGGAACNACNTCCTTCTTCACNCGGAAGTCGGGGATGTACAGGCTGTGNAGCACGTCGTTCGACCGCATNACCANCTTNACCGGCTGNCCGGCGGGNACGACGAGNTCNTTGCTNGTCGCNCCGTTNGGATACTTGAAGNTCCANNNCCACTGNGCCGCGGTCACGTTGATCTCGTAGGCGTCCTTNGGCGGCGTCGAGAGNTCGAGGAANCCCTTGAAACCCATGAAGAAGATCGCGATCACNAGNAGCAGCGGAATCACGGTCCANCCNACCTCGAGCGGCGTGTTGTGGACCGGNGCCCCCGCGTCGTACTTCACGTCCGTNCCCNTCTGGCGGAACTTCACGGTGAGGTAGANGAGGNCGAAGGTGATNCCGAAGAAGAANACGTACGANAGCCAGGTGATCGCCTGGAACGCGAAGTCGGTGGCGGGNGCGAGNGTGCTNGCCGCNGGNGGCATCCAGAAGTCNCCNCCNAGCTCGCGNACCTGCGGCGCGGGCNCCGCNGTCGTGGCGGTGGCGGTGGCGGGTTCGGCCATGGCGGGGGCGACGCTCCCGGCCGCGTCCTGCATGGCGAGCATGGTGCTGGAAAGAATGTCCACGACGGTCGAAGTGAGATCGGTCATGACTTGCTCGAAGCGGTCCCGGGTCGTCGACGATGATCGTGGACGCGGGCGGAGGAGGCCGGTCGGAGGGACCGGCGGAACGAAACGGTGGAGCGGGTCATCGACCCGCCCCCGGTGAGGCGATCTGGTCGCGAGATTCGATGCCGGAGCCTCTTCGCCGATCGCGAAGCCACAGAAGCCCGACACCCACCACCATGACGAACACCGTCGCGAGTCCACCCAGCTGCATCACGCGAAAGGCGAGGAGATGGTAGGACCCGGAATCGGGGTCGTAGACGTGGCACCACAAAATGAATCGCTCGAGGGTCGAGCCGATCCGGCCTTCGGCGCCTTCCATGAGGGCGAATCGGAGCGTGGCGGGTTCGTATCGGACCCCGTAGAGATAACGCGAGATCCGCCCGTCCGGCGTGATGACGAAGAGGGCCGCCGCGTGGGCGTATTCACCGTCGTCCTGGAGGCGGTACTGGAACCCCACCGCATCGGCGAGGGCCTTGGTGTTCTCGGCGGAGCCGGTCAGGAAGTGGAACCCCCTGGAGGCGCCGGGGCGGGCGTACTCGAGGAGGTAGCCCTCCTTCTTGACCCGGGCGAGCTCGTGCCCTTCGTTGGGA
>NZFT01000008.1 GCA_002690755.1 Phycisphaerae bacterium | reverse complement strand
CCCCGCCGAGATGCATCGCCGCCGCGGTGACCGCATCGTCGGTCACCCGGATCCGCACCGAGCGGCCTTCGTCGGCGAGGGCGGGATAGGCGACCAGTCGATGATCACCACGGTCGACCTCGACCGTCTCGGACATCTCGCCGAAGTCCCAGTCTCGACGCTCCCGGATCGCCGCGAGCCGCGCCGCCTCGTCGTCGCCGGACTCCAACGACGCCATCGACGTCTCGAACGCGACCCGCGCATCGTCCCGGTGGGTCGAGACGAGGGTCGCGAAGTTCCGCGTCTTCGAAAGCAGTCGCCCGTCGACGTCCGTGAGTTCGAAACGCATGAAGTGATGCGCCTCCAGCATGTCGAGTCGGTAGTCGCCGACGCGGACCGCGGCGCCGCCGATCGCGCCGAGATAGCCGGCGAGGGCCTCCAGCAGCGACGATTCCGCGAACGGCAGGTGTTCCGCGGCCCCGACCGCGGTCTCGCGGATCGGCATGTACCGGGTCCGCATCCGCCGTGGCAGGCTGCGGATGAGGGCTTCGATCTTGTCGACCAGCAGCCCCGGCACCAGCCACTCGAACCGCGCCGCCTCCAGCCGTCCCAGCAACTCGATCGGGATCATCGCGGTGACGCCGTCGTCCTCGACACCGGGCTCGTGTCGGTAGCGGAGCCGGATGTCCATCCCACCCATGCGGAGCCGGTCCGGGTATTCGGCCTCGTCGATCCCCGCCCGCACGTCGGTGGCGAGATCCTGTTCGCGCATGACCAGGATCCCCGGGTCCCGACGTTCGGCCTTTCGACGCCATGCGGTCAGGGCCGCGGCGTTGTGGATCTCCGGCGGAAGCCGCGCGTCGTAGAACGCGAATCGCTCCTCGTCCTCGGCGATCGGCCCCAGCTCGCGACCGCGATCGCCCAACTGGTCGAGTCGTTCGAAGAGTTCTCGATTCCGCGCGAGGAACGGCGCCTCCCCGGCAAGTCGTTCCGCGACCAGCGCCTGCTGGATGAAGCCCTCCCGGGCCCCCGCCACGTCGATCGGCGCGTACGGGATGGTTCGACGTTCGACCACGTCGAGGTCGCCGAAGGAGACGTTCTCGTACGCCGCGACGAATCCGGTGTCCGGATCGAAGTGCGGCTCGAAGTGGTTCCGACGCACCAGGTGCGGGGCCACGCGTTCGACCCAGTCGCCGCGGATCCGGGCCACGGTCCGGGCCCAGCGCCGGCTGGTCTCGACGATCTCCGCCGCCACGATCCACGGAGCGTCCTGCCGCCGCAGCACGCTGCCCGGGAAGATCGAGAACGTCGCGCCCGCGATGCCTCGGTAGTCCCCCTCCTCGGTCCGGTGGCCGATGTTCGAGACCAGGCCCGCGAGAATCGACCGGTGCACCGCGCCGGTGGGCGGATCGTCCCGGACCTCGGGGAGGCGGACGCGTCGACGAGGTCCCTTGCGATCCGACGCCCCACTCGACGCGCGATTCGACCTGCGGTTCCCATCCTCGAGGCAACGGCCCGCGATCTCCTCGAGCTGGCGATGCACGTCCTCCCACTCGATCATCCGGAGGTATGAGAGGTGATTGCGACGACACCAGCTTCGAATCGCCGAACTGCCCTTCTCGTCGCGGGCCCGGCGCCACGCCCGCCAGAGTCGGACGAAGGAGAGGAAGTCGCTGCCGGGATCGCGGAACGGAGCGTGCGCGAGATCCGCGATGCCTTCACTGCCCGCCGGTCGGTTCCGTGGATCCTGGACCGAGAGCGCCGCGGCGATCACCACGATCTCGGGAAGACACCCTTCGTCGATCGACGCCAGCACGATCCGCCCGATTCGCGGGTCGACCGGCATCGCGGCCAGTCTTCGTCCGATGGTGGTGAGTTCGCCGGCCCGGTCGACCGCCCCGATCTCCCGCAGCGTCTCGTACCCGTCCCGGATCAGTTTCGCGGAAGGCCGTTCGAGGAACGGGAACGCGTCGGGCCCGCCGAGTCCCAGCGACGCCATCTGCAGGATCACGCTCGCCAGGTTCGACCGGAGGATCTCCGGCTGGGTGAATTCAGGTCGTTTTGCGAACGCCGCCTCGTCGTAGAGTCGGATGCAGAGTCCGGCGGCGATGCGTCCGCAGCGGCCGCTTCGCTGATTCGCGGAGGATCGAGCCACCGGCTCCACCGGCAGTCGCTGCACGCGGCTTCGGGGCGAGTACCGCGAGATGCGGGCGGTCCCGACGTCGATCACCCCGCGGATCCTCGGCACGGTGAGCGAGGTCTCCGCGACGTTCGTGGCGAGCACGATGCGGCGATCCGGTCCGGGCTTGAAGACGCGGTCCTGTCGGTCGTTCGAAAGCCGCGCGTAGAGCGGCAGGACCTCGGTCGAGGCCGGGTTGGTGCGTTCGATCGCCGCCGCGACGTCGTTGATCTCGCGCTCGCCGGGCAGGAACACCAGGATGTCGGGCCGGCCGGATGGCGAAGTCTCGCCCAGGCCGCTCGCATCGATCTCGGTGATCGCCTCCAGCACACCGGCGACCGTGGCTTCGTCGACGTCCTGATCGGTCCCGTCGATCGCGATCGGTCGGTGCCGGATCTCGACCGGATGCATCCGGCCGCCGACCTGCACGATCGGTGCGTCCCCGAAGTGACGACTGAACCGTTCGGGGTCGATCGTGGCGCTGGTGATGATCACCTTGAGATCGGGCCTTCGGGAGAGCAGTCGCTTGAGATAGCCCAGCAGGAAATCGATGTTGAGGCTGCGCTCGTGGGCCTCGTCGATGATCAGGGTGTCGTACGCGACGAGATCCCGATCCCGCTGGGTCTCCGCGAGCAGGATCCCGTCGGTCATGAGCTTCACGCGGGTGCCGGGTCGCGTCCGGTCGTTGAACCGCACCGCATAACCCACGCCCTCGCCGAGCGGCGTCTCCAGTTCCTCCGCGATCCGCGCCGCGACGCTTCGCGCCGCCACCCGCCGCGGCTGGGTGTGGCCGATCAGGCCATCGACGCCCCGCCCCAGTTCGAGGCAGATCTTGGGGAGCTGCGTGGTCTTGCCGGATCCCGTCTCACCGCAGACCACGACCACCTGGTGGTCCCGGATCGCGGCGGCGATCTCCTCCCGGGCGAGCGACACCGGAAGTTCGGCGGGATAGCTGACGTCGAGGGGACGCGCGAGGCGGGCGGCCCGGGCGTCGAGCATCCGGGTGAGATCCCGTTCGATCGCGGCCAGCGGCCGGGCCGCGGATCGGCCTTCATCCAGGAGCCGACGGGCGCCCGAAAGCCGACGACGGACGGTCCCCGCCTGCCCCTTGGGAAGTTCGCCCGATCGACGCTGCAGATCCTTCACCCGCGCGAGTTCTTCGGGCGAGGCGGTCGCACCGGGCGCGGCCTTCTTCGGTTCCGATCCGTCCTTGCCGCCCGAACGTGACTTCTGCCGGCGTTTCCGACGAGGTCGGCGCGCAGCGTCGCTTGAGGGCGGCGAGGCGTCTCCGGACGCATCGGGGTCGGCGGGAGGATGGGAATCGGAAGGCGGCATCGTGGCGGATCGGGAGTCACATTCTAGTCGGAGCGACCTCGGCCACGACCCGACGCGATGGCCCCGCTCCAGCGGATTCCGAACGCGTCCGACGCCGATCGCGGCTTCGATTCAATCGAGCCCGGCGAGGAACGCCTCGGCGTTTTCTCGGTGCGCCGCCTGCTTCTCCGCGGCCATCCTGCGGCCCGTGGCGCACATCATCGCCCAACGGGGATTCTTCCCGAGCTCGTCGGCGTGGTCGAGGATCCACCGCCAGTAGAGCCCGTCCCAGATCGCGTTCCAGTCGCCGTTGCGATGGTTGCTCATCTTCTTGACGTAGGCCGACCCGGAGAAGTACGGCTTGGTGGTGATCAGTCCGCCATCGGCGTTCTGGCTCATCGCGTAGACGTTGGGCACCATCACCCAGTCGTAGCTGTCCACGAACATCTCCATGAACCAGCGATAGATCTCGTCGGGATGGATCTCGCACAGGAACATGAAGCCGCCCAGCACCATCAATCGTTCGATGTGGTGGCAGTAGCCGGTGTCGAGGACTCGACGGATCACGTCGTCGACCGGCTCGATTCCCGTGGTGCCGTCGTACAAGGCGTCGGGCATCTTCCGGTGGTGGTCCCAGTGGTTCGTGGTCCGCATCCGGACGCCCAGATCCACGTACGTCGCCCGCATGAACTCCCGCCAGCCGACCACCTGTCGAATGAAACCCTCCAACGAATTCAGGGGGACGTCGTGGTTCGCGGCGTGTTCGAGCGTGGCGTCGACCACCTGGCCCGGCGTCAGCAGTCCGATGTTCAACATCGGGGTGAGCACGCCGTGCCACAACCAGTTCTCCCCGGCCGCGATCGCGTCCTCATAGTCGCCGAAGCGGGTGAACCGCTGCTCGAGGAAGGTCTGCAACCAGGCCGCCGCGGTCTCGTGGGTCGTCGGATAGATCGGATCGCCGAGTCGGCCCGGATTGTCCGCATAGGTCGATTCGACGTGCCCGCCGGCCGCCGCCTCGACCGCGTCCATCTCGAACGTGGGGATCGCCGGTATCTCCGTCATCATCGCCTTCGGAATCTTCTTGCGATTGTCCTCGTCGAAGCTCCATCGACCGCCCACCGGCTCGTCGCCCTCCATCAGGATTTCCAGACGCCGGCGCTGGTGCTTGTAGAAGTCGGCCATGAACCAGCGCTTGCGGGTCTCACGCCAGGATCGGTTCTCCTCGTCGGTGTTGAGGAACATCGGCGTCGGCAGGATCTCCAGCTCGATCTGCAGGCGATCGACGTGCCGCCGAAGCCGTCGCGCCAGCAGGTGATCATGGACCTCGGCCACCAGGACTCGCTTCACACCCGCCTTCGAGGCCGCCTCGAGGCCGTCCCCCAGCGGATCAAGTCCCGGTTCATGCGGGTGGTAGTCGACCTTGCATCCGGCGTCTCGCAGCCTCGCCTCGTATCGCTTCATGGTGCTGCGATGCAGCCGGAGTTTCTGCTTGTGGAATCGGGCCGGATGGTGGGCATCGCCGAAGAACAGCGAATCCTCGACGAGGGCGGTCGGCCTCGGGCCGTCCGCGAGCCCCGGATGGTCCGCGAAGAGTTGGTGCGGGAGAACGAGGAGCAGCTCGGGAGACGCCATGGTTGGTTGAGATCCTGAATCGGGGCCGGGATCCGGCCCGAATGGACGAAAGTCGCGAAGATGCACGGGCGTAACGGGTTCGTCCGAACGGTCGACCGCGATTCGCCGCGGCCGTCGAGCCGGGAAAGCCGCTTCCCCGACCGGCCCCCCGTCCCGCCACGGTCCCCACCGGAGCCGACTCCCGTGATTCACCTCTGCCTCGCCGCCATGCTGACGCTCGCCTCGGTCGATGTCGACCACCAGCGACTCACGGTGAAGATCGATCCGACCACGAACCTCGTGGAAGGCGTCTCGACCATGACCGTCGCGGGCGACGGCGACCTCGCGTTCCGGATCCATCCGTCGTCGGAGATTCACCGGATCCTCGTGGACGGCGTGGAGATCGATCCCGGACCGGGGCCCTCGCTCCCCGATCTGCAATCCGGTGCGGAGGTCGTCATGCACTGGCGCGGGGTCCATCGCGAGGACGTCGCCGCGGGCGAACGGCCCGGAAGGATCCACAACCAGTCGGTTCGGGCCCACGCCGCCGAGGACGGCATCTTCCTCTCCGACGGCAGCGACTGGCATCCACAGCCCCTCGACGAACGAGGCCGACCGCAGCTGCGGCCGATGTCGGTTCGATTCGAGGAACTGGCCGGCTGGTCGCTGGTGGCCTCCGGCGATCCGGCGGACGGCGACCGGCCGGAAGCACCGTCGTGGACCTGGGCCACGCCGCGTCCGGTCGCGGGCGTCGCGGTGGCCGGGAACCGACACGGGCACTTCCATCGAACGGTCGCGACCGACCACGGTCCGGTCGACGTGGTGGCCCAGCTCTCCGAAGCGAACGCCGACAAGGCGGNCTTCTACCTCGATGCGGCGGAGGANTACCTCGTCCGCTACACCCGCCTNCTCGGCCCCTACCCCTTCGAGCGATTCACGGTGGTGGAGAACTTCTTCTCGTCGGGCTTCGCCTTCCCCGGCTTCACGCTNCTCGGGCCGCGGGTCGTGGGCATGGCACCNCGCTCGCTCAAGCCCGGCTACCTCGACCACGAACTGCTTCACGCCTGGTGGGGNAACGGCGTCTANGTCGACGAGGACGANGGCAACTGGTGNGAGGGNCTCACGAACTTCTGCACCAACTACGGACGCCGGGTNCTCGANGACGGGCCGGAGGCCGGTCGCCGGTATCGACGGGGNATCATCAATCAGGTCTCGTTGGATCCGACGCTGGACGACGGTCCGCTGGGNGACTTCGGTCGTCCGGGCCGGGGTGTCGACCGCTTCGTCGGNTANGAAAAGGGTTCGTTCGTCTTCATGATGCTTCAGGACGTCCTCGAGGACGGACTGCCCGAACGCCCCTTCGAGGAGAGTCCGATCTGGGAGATGCTCCGGGAGATCGCGTCGCGGCACCTCGGGGAACGGATCGGGTGGGCGGAGATCCAGGTCGCCGCCGAAGCGGTCCGTCCCGATCGGCCGGCGGGCTGGCTGGATCCGTTCTTCCAGCGCTGGGTCCGGGCGCACGCCGTGCCCGCGACGACGGCGTCGCTCGCGGCGTCGCCACCCCAGTCGATCGAGCGGCTCGAGCGGAACGACGCCGCCGAGGTACTCGTCGATCCCGATTCCCGACACTACCGAACGGTCCCGATCCGGCTCACCAGCCCCACCATCGCGGGGACCCTCGGCGGTGGTGCCAGCCTGGTGGTGTCGGAGGCGCCACTGATCGCGCCCTCGGATCTGGCCTGGACCCAGGAGACGGCCCGGGGCGAGAACCCGCTGCTGATCGGCGCCGCGGCGATCGACGCCAACGCGTCGCTGATCGCGCGGACCTCCGATCCGATCACGATCGACGCGTCGGGATTCACGATCGACGGCGTTCGGTGGTCGGGACCGGGGCATTCGGTCCTGCACACGATGCATCACCCCGATGTCCCGGGACGCTACATCACGGTGTTCCACAGCAACGGCGACGCCGGTTGGAAGCGACTTCGTCTGATCTGGTACTACCGCAAGGACACCACCGTGGTCTGGGACGGCGGGCAGACCCTCGTCCGACGGGTGCACGAGCCCGAGGCGTGGATGGATGCCGCGCCAGCTCGCATCGCCCCGTGACGTCCGGGCGGCTTCCCCGTCCCGCTCAACCTTCGGCCCGGGATGCGACCAGGGAACGCCGACCCGCCCGCCGGAGGGGTACCCCGAAGCCGGGCCAGAAGCATTTCTGGGCGAGCGTCCAGAGCCCCGCGGTCCAGGGCCGGACGTAGGAATCGACCTGCATCACGACCCGGCATCGAGCCTCGGTGATCGCTTCCACCGAAACCCGGAGGCCGACCGGCCGCACGAGCCGGAAGGCCAGGAAGTAGGCGCCGTACGCATACTCGAGGTCACGTTCCGCCCCGTCGTCCCCGACCTCGATTCGGGAGATCACCCCGCAGAAGTTCATGAACGGTCCGTGGTGCGCATTCAGCGCGCCGACCTCGAAGTTCCGCGCGACCGTGCCGTCGGACCTCGGCGTGTCGAGGAACTCCACGCGATAGGGCCAAGGTTGCCCCTTCGTGAAGGTCTCCGGTCGCATCAGCCACGCCCAGAGGTCCCGCCACGCCCCGTCGGTTTCGAAGACGTGTCGGTAGCGATGCCACTGGAATCCGGGTGGGCAGTCCTGCGCGGGAATGGTCATGGGGGTTTCGATGCTCCAGAGAACGGTCGTCGCGGTGTCGGCGGTGGTCGCCATCCGACGCGACCTATCATCTTCGATCATGGCGACGTCTGAGATTCTGTTCGTGCACTACCTGCCCATCCCGACCACGGTGGTCGCGATCGCGTTCCTCGCGGTGCTCATCCACCGCGGAAGGCATCGTGGCTGGCCGCCGCATCTGGTCTGGTGGACCATCGGGGTCGCCTGCTACGGCGCCGGCACCATGCTGGAGTCGATCATCACGCTTCGGGGCAACTCCGAGGGGTTGAACCGGTGGTGGTATCTGGCGGGCGCGATTCTCGGGGCGTGGCCGCTGGCCACCGGCAGCGTCTATCTCGTCCTCGCACGGCGGACCGCGACGACGCTCACCGCGATCAGCGTCGTACCCGTCATCCTGGCGACGGTCGCGGTCCTTCTCTCACCGATCGACGTCACCCAGATCCCCGCGCACCGCCCGTCCGGGTCCGCGATCGAATGGACCTGGATCCGAGCCTTGACGCCGGTGATCAACCTGTATGCGGCCTTGTTCCTGGTGGGCGGCGCGGCGTGGAGCTGCGTCCAATTCCGGGGCGTTCCGGATCAACGGCCGCGGGTGATCGGCACCGCGCTGATCGCGCTCGGCGGCCTGCTCCCCGGAATCGGTGGCGGCATGGCCAAGGCTGGAATGGTCGAGGCGCTCTACGTGGCCGAACTCGTGGGCCTGCTGCTGATCTGGGCGGGCTACCAGTGCTGCATCCGGTCCGCGACGCCGAATGACGGGCATCTCGACGCCCCGGCGGCGGTGTCGACGCCGGCCGCTTCGGAAGGCTCCGCCGCCTGAATCATCCGGGTCCGCCGGTCTCGGATCCGGCCGGTCGAAGTCGTCGGACGATCGGGGTCCCGATGGCACGAAGCACCCAGGCGAGGCACGCGAGGAAACAGAGTTGGTAGAGGACGGTGCCGACTTCGAACAGCGCGGTCGCATTCCAGTCGTCGCCGATGAAGTCCCACATCCACACCCGACGCCGGACGTAGCCCGACCCGGGCGGGTGGTCGTAGACGGGCGGATAGACGAGGGTTCCGACCAACCAGTAGATGAACGGAATCCTGAACCATCAGGTCGATGTCAATCGCTTCCATTCCATTCGCTTCGACATCGCATCCAATCCGGTTCGGGACGCCTCACGGGCGAACGATCGCGCCTGCCGGCGATCGGGATCCGATTGTAACGCCCCCCCGGGGCACGCTTGCATGGCAGGCGACGCCGTACGCTCCAACCGGGGCGACCTCGGGGACCATCGGCCGTCTCAGCGCGAATTCGGATGAAGATCGAGGCCTCGCCCGGCCGAACGAGATCGACCCGGTCCGCCGTTCGCCGAAGGCGCGGTGGGAAGGGACAGAAGACCATCGGCTTCCGCCACCAGCATCACCCCACGAAGCATCCCCCGCCACTCACCGAAGGCCCAGACGAGTCGGTGTCGGACATGGATCGCCTGCAGCCGGTCCATCGCGTGCTGCTGCAGTTTCGGGACCAGTTCCTTCGCGCGAGGATCGCAGTAGTAGACGCGACAGCCGCTCGGCCGCGCTTCCCGCGCGACGCAGAGGCGATCGATGTTCCAGGGGCAGGTTCCCGCTTCGATCGCTTGGTCGAGATCCGCATGACCGATCCCACGGCCCGAGGCCACGGTCAGCAGGAGACACCGGCAGGCCTCGATTCCAGTCGCTTCCAGTCGAATTCGATTCTCGCGGAAGCGGCAGCACTGGCCACTGGCGAGACAGAGCGGGGCCGCGGCTCGAACCGCTTCTGCGACTTCATCGTGGATGGCCGCGACCTCCGCGTCGATTTCGGGGTCCCGGGCATCGGCGGGATCGCCGCCCTGGCACTCAACGCCAGTGGCGTTCGGAGATCCCGAAGACGCCTGATCTGATCGCTCGGATCGCGGCGTCACATCGCAGTGAAACCAGAGTCGAATCCGCCCCCGGCGCTCAGACGTACGAGGCACGCCGGACAAAACGAGCGAACCCCGCCGTCGGCCTGAAAGCCGGTGGCGGGGTTCGTCGTCAGGTGGGCCATGGAGACCACATCCCTCGTCTTGAACCCAGACCCTACACCCTCGCGACGTTCGCGACGACCGCGTCTGTTCAAAGGGGTAGTCACACCCGTCGGCACGGACCGTGATCGTCTCGGCCGAAGCGGTCACACTCGAAATGGCCAGGACCAGAGAGACGGGCTAGGTTCGAAAGATTTCGTTCATTGAACCGGCGTCCGATCTGTTGATGAATTCGGCGGGTTCAACCTGAAGCCCGATGAAGTCGAGCGTCTCGCGGGTTTCCTTTTGAAGCGACACGAGGAGCAACGCTCGAACGCCCGTGCCCACTCCGAGGATTCACTCGCTGCATCATCTGACCACCCCCAGGGCCCTCTTTCAAAGCCTCCACCGGCCCCACGACCACCCACCCGAAAGCCACCACCACGGCCCCCTCATTGATACGGCCGGTCCTCCGCCACCGCGACCGGGGGCGTTGAACCACGATCACCCACGATCACCCCCGAGCACCCCCGGCCACGGCGGCAGGCGGCAACGTCAGATGATGCCTCGCCACCACATCACAAGGATGATCACGAACAGGAAGCCAGCAGTTGTGACCGCCGTCAGGCCCGGAAGCGTCTTCAGCATCGCGATCGACTCCGCCATCGCAAGCTGAGTCCGGGTCGGCGCGGTCCGGAATCCACGGCGCTGCCCCCAGAAGGTTCTCGCCTGGCGGTACTCGATTCTGGTCTCCCACCCGACCGCACGGAGATGCGCGGCTTCGATCTTCCGAAACGGGTTTCGCCAGCACCAGGCGTTTTCCGTGAGTCCACGACCGGCATCCGCCTCCAGGCCGGCGTCCCGGCGATCCCAGAGCCTTTGAAGCCGCTCCATCGTCGCCGCGGCCTCCTCGTTTCGCCGTTGCTTCTCTTCCGCGGCCTCCTCGAGTCTCCGTCGGTTCTCCTCGTCGAGTTGACGAGCCATCTCCGCAAACTGCTGTTCCTCGAGCCTTGCTTGCGCCGCTTCTTCCGCAAGCCGTCGAGCCTGGGCACGCCTTTTCGCTTTCCGCTTCTCCTTCGCTCGTCGAATGCGGATCTGGTCCGCCCGCCGGCGCGCCTCCGCGGCCGCCGCGAGATCCGGAATGGAGGGGCGGCGGGCGTTGAGAAGATCCGCACCGGCCTCGAGATGCTGCTTGATCGCCACCGACTCGAGCACCCGGACCGCCTCGTCGGATCCCGCTTCAAACAGGATGATCCTTCGACTCGGACGCCAGGCGGTTCGACCCCAGTACGAACGCTCGGGATCGTGGTAGCGCTGACGCGTGCCCTTGCCGACGTACCGCACGCGACCTTCCTCGTCGACGTCGGCGTAGACGACGTGCATCACACCCTCGGCTAGCGGTTCGATTTCCACCCGGACAATCTAGCGAACCGAACCAGATCTCGATCTCGGCCTCCGACGGTGGGTCGTTGAATCGAAGATTCGTTCCACGACCTCGCGATCGTTGGAGCGTGCATCAGAATGCACCTCCATCTCCTCCATCTCCTCCATCCAGCGGATCGGTGGTTTGAGTGATTCGCGCGGTTGCCCGTCCGCAGAACCTTGCCCAGGCACTTCTGACCACGGAATGCGAGGGAGGTCCTCGCTAGCCCTGAACTTCCGAACGGTCTCCGCAGGCCGGCGAGACCGGTGTGACAAGTGGGCGATACTGGACTCGAACCAGCGACCTTCCCCGTGTAAAGGGGACGCTCTAGCCAACTGAGCTAAACGCCCGGCAGCGAGATGGTACCGGCGGCCCTGCGGACGGGCGACGTGGAACCTGCGATCATCCGGGGCGATGCCCTCGTCCCTCGAACACGACCGACACCCCGTTTCCCGTCCGGCGGCTGGTCCGGCGCCGCTGGGGCCGTTGCTTCTGCTGTCGTTCCTCGCGACCTTCGGCACCGCGGTCCTGTGGAACGGGCTCGGCTTCGTCGCCCGCGATGCCTACGGCTTCGACGAGACCTGGAACCTGCTGCTCGCGATCTCGAACGGCGGGGTCTACGCGGTCTCCGCCTTCGCGAGCGCGCCGATCCTTCGTCGCATCGCCCACCGCGTCACGCCCCGGACCGTGGTCGCCGCGGTGTTCCTCCTGCAGGTCGGGATCTGTCCGCTGATCCTCGTCTCGAAGTCGCCGGTCATGCTGTTCGCGGTCTCGGGCGCGATGTCCTTCCTCGCCGCCTTCTTCTGGCCGGTGATCGAGGCGTACGTGTCCGCCGGACGCGAACCGGCGGCGATGCGGAACGCCATCGGCTGGTGGAACACGATCTGGATGTCCGCCCTCGGGCTCGCCCTGGTCTCGATGGCCCCGCTGCTCGCGGCCGGCCACGCGACCTGGGCGATCGCGAGCCTCGGCCCGATCAACCTCGCCTGCATCGTGGTGCTGTTCGCCGGCGTACCGGCCCGGGTCGCCCGACCCGAGGTCCATCACGTCGACCACGTCGCACCGCCCCGCTACGTCGACCTCCTCGCGAGCAACCGCGCCCTGTTGCCGCTGTCCTATGCCCTCATCGGCGCGTTGAGCCCGCTCATGCCGTACCTGCTGGACGACCTCGGCGCCTCGCTCTGGTGGCAGACCCCGCTCGCCGCGACCTGGATGTTCGCCCGCGTCGCCGGCATCGCGATCCTGCGGCGCTGGTCGTGGTGGCATGGCCGATGGGACGCGACGCTGCTCGGCGGCGGGCTGCTGGTCGGCGGTTACGTCGCGGTCGTCGCCGCGCCGAACATCACCGCGATCGTGATCGCCCTGATCACCTTCGGTCTCGGACAGGCGGTCGTCTACTACGCCGCGATGTACTACGTGATGCGGGTCGGTGACGCGGACGTCGACGCCGCGAGCACCCACGAAGGACTCATCGGCGTCGGATACGGCGTCGGTCCCGCCGCGGCGCTGGTGGGCGTGACGGTGGGCGGCGTGACCGCGGTCATCGCGGCCAGCCTGGTGCTCCCCGCGGCGACGCTCTGGCCGGCCCTTCGGCCGTATCTTCGGGGAAGACGCGTCGAACGCCGCGGCGATTGAACCGTCCGCGATCTCAACCGGCCGGCGGCGTCCCATCGAGCAGGAGTCGAAGACACGACTCGAGGTCCGGGGTCTCGAATCGGAAGCCGTGATCGGCCAGGACCGTCGGCGTCGCCTCCACGCCCTCCAGCAGAAGCGGTCCCGCCATGCGGCCGAAGAGGATCTTCGCGGCGAACCCGGGCATCGGCGCGATCGCGGGACGCCGCAGCACCCGGCCGAGCGCCTTCGCGAACGTCCGCTGGTCGACCGGTTCGGGCGCGGTGGCGTTCACCGGTCCCACGTAGCGGTCGTCGATCATCACGCGGTGCAGCACTCCGAGGAGGTCGTCGATCCCGATCCAGCTCAGGCCCTGCCGGCCGGAACCGAGCGGACCACCCGCCCCCAGCTTGAAGGGGGGAATCATCTTCTCGAGCGCCCCGCCCTTCGGGGTGAGCACCACGCCGATGCGGGGGTGCACCACGCGAATGCCCGCGGCGCGGGCGGCGTCGGCGGCGTCCTCCCACGCGACGGAGACGTCGGAGAGAAATCCTTCGCCCGCGGCGGCCGACTCGTCGACCCGCTCCGACCGGTTCCCGTAGAAACCGACCGCGCTCGCCGAGACGAACACCGAGGGCGGCGTGGTCATCGCCGCGAGGGTCTCGGCGATCAACCGCGTCCCGTCGACCCGCGAATCGCGGATGACCTTCATGCGTTCCGGGGTCCAGCGGCGATCCGCGATGCCCGCACCCGCGAGGTGCACCACCGCGTCCGCGCCGTCGAAGGCCGACGCGTCGATTTCGCCACGGGCGGGATCCCAGCGGTACTCGCCCGCGCTCGCATCCGGCGTGCGGCGCACGAGGTGGCGAACCACGTGGCCACCGGTCCGGAGGAAGGCGGTGAGCTGGGTGCCGATCAGGCCGCTCGCCCCGGTGATCACCACGGTCTGCGGCGCGACGTCACCGGCATCCGCGTGCCGACGCAGGTCGGCCGCGGTCCGGTAGTGGCGGTACTCGAACATCTTTGCGAGGTCGCGGCGCACCACGCCCGCCCCGAGGCCGCCCAGCGGCCCCATCGGCATTCGGTAGGCGATCGAATCCCGCAGCCGGCTGGACGACGCGTCACCCTCGATCTCGAGGAACTCGTGACGGTGGTGCCAGGCCCCGAACGGCCCCGACACCTGCACGTCGATGAACCGCTCCCCGGGAACCGCCTCCTCGATCCGGGCCCGCCATCGCTTCCGGACGAACGGGGCGATCGGAACCGAGAGCACCGTCTCGACGCCGGGACGAAGCGGGCCGGAATCCTCGATGACCCGGACGTCCTGCCACGGCGGCAGCAGGCGATCGAGCGCCCCCGCCCGGAAGTGCCAGTCCGCGACCTCGGTCTTCGAGACCGGCATCTCGGACTCGCACCGGAAGGTCCGGTCACCGGCATCGGTGCCGTGTTCGATTCGTGGTTGGTCGGGCACGGGGGCTCCCTCGCGTGATTCATGGCGGCCGACGGCCGGCGATTGGACTTCGTCGCGGACCATGGTCCGGACGCACCGCGTTGGGAAAGCCCCTCCGTCTCCGGAAAACCCCCTCCGTGGCGTCGAGACCCTACCATTCACGCATGCCAGCCACCGACATCGAGGCCCGGATCCGGACCCTGCTCGCCGAACGACGTGTTCGACTCGACGCGGCCCTCGCCAGCATCGACGCGGACCCGGACTCGGTCGTCCGCCTCCTTCAGGCGATCGAGGCGACGGTTCGACGCGGCGGCACCATCCTGACCTGCGGAAACGGTGGCTCGGCCGCCGAGGCCCTGCATCTCGCCGAAGAATTGATCGGCCGCTACCGGGGCGACCGACCCCCGATCCGGAGCATGTGCCTCAACGCGGATCCGACCGCCCTGACCTGCATCGCCAACGATTTCGGCTTCGAGGCGATCTTCGCCCGGCAGGTCGAGGCGATGGCCACCGACCTCGACGCCCTCGTGATCTTCTCGACCTCCGGCCGCAGCCCCAACCTGCTCGCGGCGCTCGAGGCGGCCCGGGCCCGGAACGCGACCACCATCGGCTTCCTCGGTGGAGACGGTGGCGAAGCCCGCGCCCTCTGCGACGTTTCGGTGGTGGTCGAAGGCCGCGACTCCGCCGCCATCCAGGAGGTCCATCAGTTTCTGATGCACGCCTGCTGCGAACAGTTCGAAACCGATCCGAACGCCTGATCCAACGACCGCGAGCCTCACGCCCTCATGCAGACCGAGACCACGATGCCGACTTCATCCTCCACGCCCGCCCGTGGCTCGATCATCGGGACCCTGCTGGTCCGCATCCTGGTCCCGCTCTGGGTGGTCGCCGGCGCGAGCGTCAAGCTCTACACGTTGAATCCCAAGCTTCTGCCCGAGCCGGTGCTGCTGGTGGTGCGGGACTCGGCCCGACTCTTCGAGATCACCGACCTCAACTGGTGGCTGGGTTTCTCGCTCCGGTCGATGATCGGCGTCGAGATCATGCTGGCCCTGGTGATGTTCGCGTCGCCTCGACTCGCCCGCTTCGCCGCGAGNTTCATTCTCACGGTGTTCCTCGCGGTGCTGGTCGCGACGATGGCGATGGCCGCGAATCGAGATGGCATCAGCGCCATCTGGAGCGGCAGCTGCGGCTGCTTCGGCTCGGTCAGTCCACCGCCGCTCGGCATGTTCGCGATCGACGCCCTGATGCTGCTCGGGGTGATCTTCCTCCAACCGATCCGCGAAGCCGCCATTCCGGCCCGGATCGGCGCCGTCCTCGCCGCGGCCGCGATCGGCTTCGGCCTCGCGTTCAGCGTTCCGTCGCCGAAGATCACGATCACGCTTCCGACCACGCCCGCGATCGAAGACCCCGTGGATCCCACGGGTCCGGTGGATCCCACCGGTCCCGCGACGGCCGCGGACGTCGTCGACGACACCGGCTGGGGCCCGGCCGCGACCGAACTCGAACCGTTCTACGTGGCGGACTTCGCGAGCTGGGTCGGCACGCCGCTCTCGTCGCAGCCCCTGGCGAGGCTCATCTCGAGACCGCTGCCCGACTGGATCGACACCGATCGATTCCATCTGGTGCTCTATCGCGAAGACTGCGAGCACTGCCACACCCTGTTCGAAGATCATTTCCTCGGCCCGCTCGAGACGCCGACGATCGCGGTCGCGGTCCCCGACATCGATCCCGCCAACGCCCTTCCCATGCCCTGCGACGAATGCATCCTGCACACGCTTCCCGAGGGCCCGCAGTACGTGATCTCCACCCCGATCCTGATGACGATCGAAGGGGGCGCAGTCCTCGCCGTCTGCGAGGATTCCGAGGATCCGGCCGCCGTGGTCGCCACCCTCGATGCGAAGCCCTGAGTCCGAAATCCGTGGAAGTCCGGCGAAACCGACGCCAAGGCTGTCCGAAACGTCTGCAACGGTCCGATACCTTGCTGGTCCAGTTCGATTCAACGTGCCGACGGAGCCACCAATGATCACCATGCCCGACATGATGAGACCGTTCACCACGAACGTCACTTCGACCCGAATCCTCCCGCTGGTCGCGGCCGGATTCCTCACGCTCGGTTGCGAACCGGCGAAGGAGCAGGCCCCCACCCCGCCCGCGGGCGGAACGGCCCCCGTCGCGGACGCCGATCCCTGGGGCGCGATGCCCACCGAGGTCGAACCGTTCTACTTCACCGACTTCGACGCCTGGGTGGGGCAGCCGTTGTCGAGTCAGGCGCTCGCTCGACTCATCAACCGCCCGATCCCCGAGGCCCTCGAGACCGGGCGCGGCTTCGTGATGTTCTACCGATCCGACTGCGAACAATGTCATCAGATGCTCGAGCAGTGGTTCACCAGTTCGGTCCCGGCGCCGACCGTCGCGGTCCAGGTGCCCGACACGGATCCCGCGAACGCGATGCCGTTCCCGTCCACGATCGTCGCGAAGCGAGCCCTCCCCGGCGGTCCCGACTACGTGATCCAGACTCCCGCGCTTTTCGCGATCCGGGACGGCATGGTCACGGGTTTCGCGAACGATCCCGACGACGTCGCCGCGGTCGAAGCCTGCCTCGCCTCCAACGCCGACTGATCCCCCGCCACCGAGCCGCCCCATGTCCAACACCGTACGAATCGCCCTCGCCATCTCTCTCATCGCGGCCGCCATCTGCATCGCCATCCTCGGCGAGGCGGCGATCCCGGTGTGGCTGATCGGACTCGGCGCCAAGGCCAGCGACGTGCCGGCGGAAGGCGCCGAACTCGCGGCGAGGGTCACGATCGGCGTGGCCACGGCACTCGCGGGGGTGCTGCTCGCCCTCGGCCGGCGGGGCCGGGGCATGGCCATCGTGGTCGCGGGCTTCATCGCCTTCTCCGGAATCGCCGACGCCTCGGCGGAGTTCGCGCTCGACACCACGGCGGCGGGTCTCGTCCGGCCCGCGATCCAGGTGGCCGTCGGTCTCATCGCCGCCGTGCTCCTGCTCCGCACCAAACCGGATCCGGAGCGACTCCGCCATCCCCTGATGGCCGGCACCGGCGTGGTGCTCGCGATGGTGGCGGGTGCGGCGATCGCCGGCAACGTGCAGGTGGGCATCACCGCCGAATCGATCACCCGGGGCCGCGGTGATGACGGCCGTTTCATCGTCCACGATCTCACCGCGGGCATGTGGGAGGACTGGAAGGGACTTCCGCTCGGGGAGACCGGGGTGCTCGAACATCTTCCGCAGCTCCGCGGCCTCAGCCAGGACCAGCCGACCCTCGTCGCCCTCTATCGCCCCAACTGCGGCGCGTGTCATGATCTCTTCGACGGCTACTTCGGCGAGAGCCTCTCCGCCCGCGTGATCGCGGTCGAAGTCCCGCCCGCGGAGGGCGTCGAACTGGTGGAATCGGATCTTCCCGAGGACGTCTACTGCGACGGCTGCGTCCGCCTCAAGCTTCCCGAGGGACCGGTCTGGCTCGCGGAGTCGCCGGTGCTGGTCGGGCTCGTCGACGGCAAGGTCGCGTGCGTGTCGGTCGACGACTTCCAGCGATGCGTCGACGGCATGGTCGAAGCCGCCGACCTCCAGTTCGCCCGCGAACTCGACGAAGCGAATGCGCGAGACGCCGAATCCTCACGCTGATCGGCGACTCGCCGCGATCTCGACCGCGTTCCGAAGCTTCTCCGCGGTATCGGCATGGTTCAACGCGGTCTTGCCGAAGCCGGCCACGCCGCCTGCGGCCTCCGCGGCGACCTGCGAGGCGTCGAGATTCGAGATCAGAAGCGTTGCGACCGGCCCCCCGGCGTGCGCCTCGATCAGTTCGATGCCGTCACCGTGCGGGAAGCGGCCGTCGAGGAGTCGGTTCACCAGCAGCACCGTCGGTCCCTTCGAACTCGCGATTCGTTCACGCAGGTCGTCCTCGTCGTTCACGGGGTGGACTTCGGCATCCGGCAGCACCCGCTGAACCGCGGTTCGGAGCATCCAGGCATCGGGGGTGCAATGACCCACCGAAAGCACGGTGGTCGGAAGGGTCTCGGATGCTTCGGGGCTCATGAATCGATCTCCGGGGTCTGCGTCTCGGCGGACGCGAAAGTGGTTCGAGAAACGAGAATCTACTCGACCGTGGAATTCGGGGCGGCATCGTGATGTTCGAACGTCGCGAGTCCACGCCGCAGCGTGAAATCGAACCCGGCGGCGATTCGAATCCGTTTCGGCGCCGGATCGTCGTCCAGCAGCAGGCGGACGATGCCATCCCACGTCGCCCGCGGGGTCGACGCCGCGGCGGGCTCCAATCCGATCGCGGCGGCCCGGATCCACGTTCCCACGCCGGTCGAATCGAACGCGTCGAAGATCTCCCGTCGCCACGGTGGCGGCCCGAGCCCGGGAACGGACGCCGCCGCTCGCGCCTCGGTCGCGACCGCCGCGATCCGGCCGGCGGCACCGGGATGGATCGATTCCAGTCGGGGAAGCACGTCGTGACGGACCGATTCACGAGCACGGTCCCGTCGATCGTTGGTCGGGTCGTGCCGGACCGGCAGACCCGCGGTCTCGACCAGTGACGCGATCGCTTCGCGGCGGGCTGCGAGGAGCGGCCGGACCACCCGCCGTCCCGAGCCGAGCCCTCGTTGCTCGGGAATCCCCGACAGTCCGTCGAGCCCGGTGCCGCGGGCGAGCCGCAGCAACACCGTCTCCGCCTGATCGTCCGCGTGATGCGCCGCGAGCACGACCTCGGCGCCCGCATCGACCGCGAGCCGGGTCAGGGCCGCCCATCGCGCGTCGCGGGCGGCGGACGATGACACGTCCGCCGCGTCGGAACCCGACCAGTCGAGCCGGGCCGATCGGAAGGGAAGATCCAGCGCAGCCGCGAGATCACCGACCGCGATCGCGTCTTCCGACGATTCCGGTCGGAGTGCATGATCGACGTGCCCGACCACGGGGCGCAGCCGCCGGGGATGCCGTCGCCGGGCAATCGCCGCGACGAGCGCGAGCAGCGCCGTCGAATCGACGCCGCCACTCACCGCGACCAGCACCGGGCGGTCGTCTCGAATGTCGCAGGCTTCCAAACGTCTTTCGACGAGCTCGGCCAGCGACGATCTCGATGCCACGAGCTCGACGTGTCCGCAGTCGATCTTGACACCGGTTCCGGAGTCGGTCCTGGGATCGACCGCCCGGCTCACGGGTTCCGTCGCCCGTCCTGGCCGGTCCGCGGGGGCTCCTCCATCGGTCGCTCCGAGGCGTCGGGGGTCAGGGTGACCCGCACCGTGGCGCGAACCGCATCGTCGGACTGGACCGAAGTCGACCACTCGACGTGTTCGAATCGCGCGAGGATCGAGGAGAGTCTGGCGAGAATCGCCGAATCCGGTGCCGCATTCGCATCCGACGATTCGGCGCGAAGACCCGCGAGATCCTCCACCTGAAGTCCGAGCCGGGCCGGGCTCGCGACGCCCTGGCTGCAGACGGGAAGCCCGTCGCCCGACGTGTCGTCGTTCACCCCTTCGATCGCCCGTCCGACCCGTCGGACGATTCCCGGCGAACTTCCGACCACCAGCCAGGTGTCGCCACCGGCCAGGACGTCCATCCCGTCGGCGACGCCGGCGTTCCCGGGACGCACCCGACGAATCACCCAGTTCAGGCTCGTCGCGATCGAGGCCGGGTGTCGATCGAACGACGCCGCGAAACCGTCACCGAGATCCAGGTGTCGGATCTCGTCACGAGCGATCCTCACTTCCACCGGATCGATCGGATCGAGCGGATCGACCGAATCGAGCGAATCGAGTGATGCGGCGGTCGCCACCCCGGCCGGTCGCGACGCCAGCGCCGTGCCNGAGTCGAACATCCAGCCGTGGACCAGGGCGTCGAAGGCCGGACCGGAGATCCGGGGCGCGGTCTCCTCGCGACACGGGATCGCGATGCACATCGCGGGCACCTCGATCAAACCGATCTTCGGAATCCGAACGGTCTCGCCGTCGAGCACCACCAGTCGGCGGGTCGCCAGCGAGCGACGAATCTCCGGCGGCGGCATCAATTCAGGCCGTTGCGCGGCGAGTCGGATCAACGTCGGATCCAGCACCCCGACCCCGGACTCGAGCATCGCCACGGCGACGCGACCGCGCAACGAAGGAATCAGCCGGGCATCGACGCGGCCCCGCGGCCGCGTCGGCAGCGGACTCGCCTCGTATCGGCCATCGATCTCGATCGATGCCTCGGTCGGGCCGAGCGGCGTCAACTGCAGCCGGGTCATGCCACCGGTGGGCGCGTNGTGTCGAAGTCGGACGCGAATCATCGCCGGGGCGTCCACCGCCGCGGCGGCGGCCGCGATGCCCGCCCGTTCCGAAGCGCCGTCGAGCCAGGGTGAACCCGTGGGCGCGAGCAGCACCCAGTCTCCGGCGATCGCCAGGTCGATGCGTTGGGACGCGAATCGAAATCGCCCGAGGCCGAGCGGCCGCGCCTCGGCCCGACGCAGACTCGACTGGAGCTTCGCGGCATCCGACCAGCGAGCGGCGTGGATCCACTGCGAACCCGTGGCGTCGATGGCGTGGAGGCGTTCGGCGAAGGCGATGCCCATGCGGTCGACGAGCCCGGACGCCCGAGACCAACCGTGCCCGGCGTTCGGCACGCTCATGCCGAGCATCTCCACCACCACGTCCCGCCACCGGACGTCATCCCCGTTCGTCGGGCTCATCCGGATGATCACCCGAGACTCGTCCGGGGCGATGGCGACGTCGTCGAACCTCCGGCTCGCGGCCGGGGACTCCGCCACCGCCAACAGCAGGAAGGTCGACGCCACGAGCCCCCCGACCACGTCGAGCGCGCGGCCACGCCGCGCCGGGCGGCGCGTTGAAATGCGGGCGGAAGCGACGCTGTTCGAGGGACGGATGCTCATGATGAGACGATGATGGGACGGGGGGAGACGATGATGGGACGATGATGAGACGAGGGGAGACGAGGCGGTCTGCCGCGGGTCCGGGGTGCGACGAAACGCGCCCGGCCGAAGCGTTCAGGTCGACCGACCCGGGGCGGCGGCGACCACCCCTTCGTACCGACCGCCCGGACCCTGGGTTGCCGATTCACCGGGATTNGCCTCCCGAGCGTCTTCAACGGGCGGATCGACGGAAAGTCGCTGGAAAGCCCCTTCGATCGATGTCGTCGCGGTCGCCGGCGGATCTTCGGCCACCGGGCCCTCGAACCACCGACTCATCAGGCCGCCGATCCCGACCACCACCACCACGCACGCCACCGCGCCCAGGGCTCGTCGAGCATCCCGATCGAGCCGATGCGCCCGCCTGCCGGACGGCTCGGGCTCGACACCGTCGAGCCGCGCAAACACCGCGTCCCGGAAGGCGTCCGAATCGGGTCTTCGCGCGGTCATGCCTTCACCTCCGTGCCGACCCGGTCGAGGACCTCATCCCCGATCGCGTGCTCGTCGTCGGAACGTCCCGGATCGAAGCGACCGTCCTCGATCACCGCGGCACCCATTCGACGCCGTGCCCGGAAGAGATGGCTCTTGATCGTGCCGACCGGAAGCTCGAGTCGGAACGCGATCTCCTGGATGGAGAGTTCGCGACCGTGAAAGAGTTCGACGATCTCCCGTTGCCGCGGATTCAGGGCCGCGAGTCCCACCTCGACGGCACCCGCCACCCGGGCGCGATGTTCCGTGGTCTCCGCCAGGGCTTCCGGGCCGTCACCTTCCCCGGGACGCGATCCGACCACGTCGCTGTCGGGAATGGGACGGAACTTCTGGATGTGGTTGATCCAGAGACGGCGGGCGATGGTGAAGATCCAGGTGCTGAACCGGAATCGCTCGTCGAATCGATCGAGATTTCGAAGCACCCGCACGAAGGCTTCCTGCCCGATGTCCTCCGCGACGTCCTCACGGCGGGTCAGTCGAAGCAGGAAATGGTGCAACGAATCCCGATGCCCGTCGATCAGGGCACCGAGCGCCGCGGCGTCGCCGCGCTTCGCGCGTTGGATGAGCTCGAGTTCGTGGGCTCTTTCCATCACTAGAGTCTATCGGCTCCCGGTCCCGAATCTCAGGAAAGGGACCGGGATCGATGCCACGACGAGCCTCCGGGCCTTCGCGCGGGATGCTCGATCGGGTCCGGAGGCTCGACGGGTGGATGAATCGAACGTCTCAGGCGGCCCGGGAGGCTCGTTTTCCCTGGCCGACGGTGCGTTGCTCGGGAACCGCACGTCGCGCCGGATCATCGAGAATCGAGGCTCGGAGATCCGGATCGTCGGTCGCCCAGAGATCCGCCCCGATCTCCTCGGCGAGCCCGGGGGCCCGGGCGAAGACGCCCCCACCCACCGCGATCTGCAGCTCCGGGCAGGCGTCGGTGGTCCGGATGGTGTCGATCAGCTCCCGGATTCCCGGGATGTCGGTTGGGCACGAGGCGAACAGCAGAAGCACGTCCGGCGACCAGCTCCCGACCGAGGTGAGGATCTCGTCGGACGGCACGCCGCCACCACCGAATCGAACCTCGTGGCCGTCGCACTCGAGTTCCGCGGCCATGATCTCCGCCTGCAGCATTTCAAATCCACCGGACCCGCTGAAGATCAGGATCCGGCGACCGAGCTCGTTCGGCGATGCCGCCCAGCCGGCGAGCCGTTCGACGACCCGCGCCGTCGCGAGCCGCATCGATCCCAGCATGATCGCGATCGCCGCGGCGGTCGCCCGGTCCTCCCTCGAAACGGCTTCGAGGCTGCCGAGCGCCGGCGCGATCACGTCGGAAAGCACGTGCCGGGGATGATCGGCCGAATGGCCGATCGCTTCATCGAGAAAAACACGCAGATTCGCCCGGTCGCCTCGGAGGGCGAGTTCGAGCAGACGGTCGACTTCCCTGTCGTCGGTCATGTCGTCACTCCACTGATGCGGTCACGGTCGGATCCTCCGGCCGGACGCCTGGATGCGAACGATGGAATCCTCCATCGAAGGGGGGCACCAGAAGAAGCGGCCTCGACGACGATCGTTTCAACGCGTGGATGGTGTTGGGGCCAATACCCCCGGCGTCGCCGTCAGAATCGGAACCCGATTCACTCCCGCCCCCGGTCGATCAGGATTCCCGGACCGCGAGGGACGCGACGCAGACCCCGAAGGTCAGGGGGACCTGACGAACCACCTCGAGCCCGGCCGACCGCATCATCCCCGCGAGATCGGCGGGCGAGTGGAAGGTCTCGATCGATCGAGGCAGGTACCGATACGCCCCCGAGCCGTCGCGAGCCACGAGTGACGCGGTGAGCGGCATGATTCGATTCGTGTAGAGCCGGTTGCCCCACCGCACCAACGGGTTCCTCGGCTCGGCGAACTCGAGGATCACCAGCCGTCCACCCGGGCGCAGCACCCGCGCGAATTCACCGATCGCGACCGCGGGATCGGTGACGTTTCGGATTCCGAAGGCGATCGTCACCACGTCGAATCGGGCGTCCTCGTAGTCGAGTCGCATCGCGTCGGCGTGGACGTAACGGGGGCGACGCTCGGGGTCGATGCGGTCGGCCTTCACCCGCGCCCGATCCAGCATCTCCGGCGTGAAGTCGCCACCGATCACCTCGCCCGCGTCGGTGCGGGCGAACGCTTCGGTCAGGTCCCCGGTGCCACAGGCGACGTCGAGCACCGAGTCGCCGGGGCGCACGCCCGCGAGGGCGACGGTCCGGGCTCGCCAGCGCTGATCGAGTCCGAAGGAATGCAGCCGGTTGTTGAGGTCGTAGGAGTCGGAGATCGACGCGAACATCGAACGCACCTTGCCCGCCTTCTCGCTGGACTGGTGCGGATCGTCCGCCAGCTCGGCCTGGTTCCAGGCGATGGGGCCCGGCTCGGTCGGGCGGGCGTCGATGTCTGGCCGCTGATTCATGTCGCGAGTATAGGCATCCGGCCGATATCGCCGATGCAAGGGTCGTGAGCAGGGTTCGCCCGACCGATATTCGGCCGGACCCCACTTCAGATTCGATCTCGGGACGGGTGGTCGAGTAGAATCAGGATCGAACTGGTCGATCCGGCGCGCGTGTGTCGGAGCCTCCCGGGAACTGGAAAGCCACGCATCATGGTGATTGACGCACAGACTCGGATCTGGCCTTCGGTGGATCGACTCGGTCGCGAGACGTCGGAGATCCTTCGTCGCGCCCGGGCCGATCGCTGGATCAAGGAATCCGCGGAACCGGAACAGCTTCAGGACAGTCTCGAGTGCGTCGACGGTGCCCTGGTCTTCGCGTACCGGGCCGACCGCCAGGACGCCTGCGTTCCCAACGAGTGGGTCGCGGAAGTGGCGGCGAAGAGCCGCGGACTCCTGATGGGCGTCGCCGGCATCGATCCACTCGCGAACGACGTGTTCGGCGAAGTCGATCGCGCCGTCGAGATGGGCTTCGTCGGGATCACCGTCTGCCCTTCGGATCAGGGTTTCCATCCCACGCACTCCAGCGCGATGCGACTTTGGGAACGATGCGAATCGCTCGGCCTTCCGGTCTTCGTGTCCCGACCCGGGCCCGTCGGCCCGGGCGCGGTCCTCGAATTCGATCGACCGCTCGCCTGGGACGAGGTCGCCCGCAGCCTGCCCGGCCTCTCGGTGGTCCTGAGCGGCATCGGTGCGCCCTGGGTCGAGGAGACGCTGGTCCTCCTCCAGAAGCACGCTCGGATCTTCGCGGACACTGCAGGCCTCGTGCATCGACCCTGGCAGTTGTTCCAGGCCCTGCTCGGCGCCAACAGCATGGACATCGTCGACAAGCTGCTCTTCGCGAGCGGCTGGCCGACCGAGACCCCCGCCAAGGCGATCGAGACGATCTACTCGATCAACGCCTTCAGCCAGGGCACGCAGCTTCCCGGCATCCCCCGCAGCCAGCTGCGGGCGATCGTGGAACGCGACGTGGCGACCACGCTGGGGATCCCGATCGCCGGTGGACGCTCCACGCCGAACGACCCGCCGATCTCGACGCCCCCCGGCGTCGCCGACGCCACCGGCGAATCGACGAGTGACTGACGCCATCCACCGCACCCGATTCCTCGGATTCACGGCCGTCGGCGTCCTCGCCGCCGCGCTGCTCGGTTCCTGTGCGCCGTCCACCACCGCGGGGCTCGTCACCCTCACGTCGCGGACCGCGACGCCGGTCCAGCTGACCACCTCCTTCGCCCACGGCGCCTACACCGTCGACCCCGCGAAGACCTCCCTGATTCTCAGCACCGTGTCGCTCGACCGACTCGCCGACCGGGACTTCGACCAGGCCGAGGTCGTCCACCTGGAGTTCCTGTGGCGCCCGCGGGCGGGCCGGACGCCGGTCAGTGCCGACGCCACCAACCTGAGCATCCGGTACGTGGTGCTGGTCGACGATCAGATCGGCCTCTACGGCGGCGGCGGGTTCGGCTGGCCGCGAGGCACCGCCGGGGATACGGGCTTCGGGGTGACGATCTCCGGCTCGAATCTCGCGCTGCTCGATTCGACCGACGGCTTCCGCGACCTGCTCACCCCGGCCAGACTCGCCGGCCGGCTCGACGCGAAACTCGATGAGACCACGGCCATCCGACTGCGGGACGTGGTCAGCCAGATCGTGACCGACGGCCTCGGCCGGACCCGGTGGGTCGATGCGACGCCGTCCCCGGACCTCCCCTCGGATGACCTGCCCTCGGATCTGGCCCGCATGCTGGCCGCCGCCCTCGACGCGGATTGAGACCACGGCACGCCGAGCCGCCCGGGCCGGCGACTGGACATCCCGGAACCACCAGAAACCACCCGGAACCATTCGTGGCCGGCGCCCGTTCAACGGTCGGGGGATGCCTCGACGATCGCGTTCGCGAGCGGCACCAGCATCGCCGCGGCCGCGCTCGCGGGATCGGGCAGTTCCCGAGGCCGGACCGCGTCCACGCGATCGTGTTCCCAGCCTGGCGTCGACGTCGGAACTCGATCGACGGTGGTCCGGTACACGACCTCCCAGGTCCCGACCTCGTCGTCGCGGAGGATCGCCATCGGCACCGGTTCATCCGCGGCATCGAGCCCGCATTCCTCGCGGAGTTCCCGCGCGAAGACCAGCTCCGGCCGGACCGCGCCGTCGGCTTCGGGCGGAACCCCCCCGCCCGGCAGGAATTCCCAGCATCCGGGATAGGATCCGCTCCGGTCGCTCCGCAGCCCCGCCAGGAATCGACCCGCCGACTTCGAATCGCCACGGAGCAGGCACAGGCCCTTCACCCCCAGCGGACGAATACCGGTGTCGATGCCCCGGGCCCGGACCGCGAGGAAGCGATAGCTGGAGGGCGCGAGATGCACGGTCGCCCCGCCGTGACCGTTTCGGACCACGCCCAGAACGTGAAGCACCTCGCCATCGTGATACTTCGGGTTCTCGGCACACAACGATCGCCAGGCGTCGTCGACGCGGTCCAGATCGACGGATTCGGGTATCCATCGATCGGGAACCGTGTTGAAGACGGGCGGCCGTCGCAGACGGATGAGTCGCCCGGAGTCGAGGGTCATCGACTCAGGACGCTTCCCCCGCCGCGTCGCCTTCCTCCTGCAGGTAGGTGCGCGGACGGTAGAGCCAGCCGACGGGAACGAACAGGATCGCGGTGCCGAGCATCACGTAGGTGAAGAACCAGAAGTAGCTCGCCCCCTGCAGCAGGTTCGCACCACCGATGTCCCAGCGAATGGAATAGTCGAAGTCCGAAGTCTCGTCGGTCTCGTCGGTCTCGACCGACCCGGTCTCCACCTCGGAGGCCGCCGCGGCGGCGCCCTCCGCGGCGAGTTCCGCCTTGCGGCGTTCGAGCCAGGTGGTCTCGGGATGCGCCCANGCGAGGAAGTCCGATGATTCGGCGGTCGCCGCCTCGCGCTGCTGCTGGGCGACCGTCTTCGAGTTCACGGTCACCTCGGCTCGGATGTCGTACTCGCTCTGCCAGACCTGGTCCGGCCCGTCGGAGGTGATGTCGAAGCTCCCGCCGGTCTTGATCGTGTAGCGGATCTGACCGCCCCACGGATCGAGGAGTCCCTTCACGATTTCCGTGCCTTCCTCGGTGGTGGGAAGCCGATCCTCCTTCTTCCAGAACTCGCTGATTCGATCGATGCCGTCGCGGATGACCTTCGCCTCGCCCTGGACGAAACCGGTCATGGTGCCGTCCGGTGCGAATCCGAGCTTGATGTCGTCCTCGGAGCCGAGCACGCCGTCGACGCCCGCCTCGGTGATCGCGAAGCCCTCGCCCGGGATCGACTCGTGGCGGTAGCCGGCCTGCTCGGCGATGGCCGCAGGTGTGAGGGTCGATCCCTCCTCCGGATTGGCGATGGCCGAGGCCACGACCTTGGCGCCGTCCGCGTTCGAGTCCATGAGGATCACCGAGTTCACCCCGGCGGTGAACAGATTGCCGAGCGAGACGCTGATCAGGAAGAGCGCCATGATCACCGACTTCATCGTCTTCGGCGCCTGGGTGTAGGAGAACTCGAGGCAGGTGATCGAGACCATGACCTCGGATGCGGTCAGGATGGCGTAGGCGGCGATCTGCCAGCCGATGCTCGGACGCAGCCCGGCGTCGATCGAAGCCTGCACGAGCGACACCATCGCGAACCCGACGACCATCACGAAGAGCCCGATCGAGATCTTCCGGATCGGCGTCAGCTTGAAGACCTTGTTGATCAGGGGATAGACCACGAAGGTGAACAGTGGGATGTAGACCAGGATCATGATCGGGTTCACGGCCTGGATCTGCGAAGCGAGCCACGTCACCCCGAGCCAGTCACGGTCGAGGTCCTCGGCCTGGAGGACCCACGACGAACCGGTCTGGTCGAAGAGCGCCCAGAAGACCGCGACGAACACGTAGATCACGCCCAGCTTCAGGATCGCGCTGATCCCCTGCCAGCTGAAGGTTTCGCGGAACCACTTCATTCCGCCCGCGGGGACGTGGACGAACTTCTTGCGACCACACCAGAACAGGAACGTCGCGACGCACATCAGCACGCCGGGGACGCCGAAGGCGAGATGCGGTCCGTACCACTCGAGGAACCACGGCGTGAGCAGGGTGGAGACGAACGCGCCGACGTTGATCGAGAAGTAGAACCAGCCGAAGATCTTGCTGAGCAGGTGCCCGTTCGAAGCGCCGAACTGGTCGCCGACGTGGGCCGACACGCAGGGCTTGATGCCGCCGGAACCGAACGAGATCAGCCCGAGACCGAGGAACAGCATCCAGCCCGGATCGATCCCCTCGCCGAGCCCCATCAACGCCAGGGCACCGTGGCCGATGCAGTAGACGATGCTCAGGATCATGATCGTCAGGTACTTCCCGAGCAGGATGTCGCTCAGGAGCGCGCCGAGGATCGGTGTGAAGTAGACCGCCGTCGTGAAGAGGTGGTAGTTCGCGATCGCATCGGTGTCGGACATCGGCTCGTTGCCGCTTGCCCCCGGGAGGAGGCTCAGATAGGTCGTCATGAAGACGACCAGGATGCCCTTCATGCCGTAGAAGCTGAATCGCTCCGCGGCCTCGTTGCCGATGATGTAGGGAATGCCGCCGGGCAGCTTCTTGGTGGGTACCGGGGCCGTGAGATAGGTCGACATGCGGGCTGCTCCAGGGTTGAGTCCGCGAGGATACTCCCTCCGCGGAGGGGAGGCGCCCGGCCCACCGCTCCCGGAAGCACCCCCGCGATCAGTCCCGGACGAGGGTCAGGCGTTCCCGATCCTTCCGGACCCCGGGAAAACGCATGGCCTTGTTGTGGAGCACGCACCACACCCCGCCTCCGAGCAGCTGCACCGCGATCATCGCCTCGGTCATGTTCTGGACCGCGTCCGACTGCCGGAGCTCGTAGGGCCGCATCGCCCCGGTCAGCACCACCGGCTTCCCGGGCTCCCCCAGTCGCTCGTGAATGAGGTGCCCGGTGTCGGCCAGCCGATCGGTTCCGTGGACCACCACCACCCCGTCGTTCTCGGCGAGGACGTGTTCGACGGTGGTCGCGACCAGCGCCATGTCCGCCTCGCTCATGTCGAGGCTGTCCTTGTTCATGAGGGAGATCCGGCGGATCTCGACCCCCTCGAGTTCGAGCTGCGACAACAACACGTCGAGCACGTTGTACTCGTTGCTCAGGGAGCCGCCGAGTTCGTCGTAGGTCTTCTCGATGGTCCCGCCCGTGGACACGATCGCGACCCGGAATCTGCTTGGCGTGCTGGGCTTGCTTGGCATGCTTGGCATGGGCCGGATGGTAGCGAGTGGGTCACTCAGGGGCGGATGGTGAACTCGCGCTGCTCGGGTCGGAAGCACACGCGGTCGTCGCAGGCCTGCCAGCCGACCACGAAGACCACGGTGGACGCGTCGTCCTCGGGCGTGACCGTGAACGGAATCTCGATCCGCGCCTCGTGGACCCGGACCCCGTCCCGCCACGGATCGCCCGCCGGCCAGTCCACCTCGATCGAACCACCCGAAACGACCTGCAGCGACAGCCCGACCAGGCCCGCGGACTCCGGGGTGTCGCCCCCGGGCTCGTGCGCGTTGACATGCTGNCCTTCGGGGATGTCGATGCGAAGCCGGTAGGANCCGGCCGCGTCGCCCTCGATGATGGAGGGTTCGACGACGGTGACGTCGGGACGNACCACCGGTTCGGCCGTCGTCGCGACGGCGGCCGATCGCGGAAGACGGGCGGGGTCGATCGCGGCGAGCCGTTCGACCGCGATCACGCTGCGGGCCGCACCACTGGGATTCGCGACGATCCCGCCGGACATGCCCCCGAGCGCCGCTTCCGCGGTGTCGAGATACCGCGCGTCGCCGGTGAGCCTCGCCAGTTCGATCACGTTCAGCAGCATGGTGCCGGCACCGCTGGGCACCGCACCGTCGTTGATGTTCGACGCGCGGACGATCAGGTCCGACTGTCCCGCCTGGGTGTCGTACCAGCCCCCGCGCTCGTCGTTCCAGAATCGCGCGCGAGCCGCCTCGACGAGTGCCGCGGCCTGCTCGACCCGATGCGGGTCGCCGGTCGCCCGATGCAGGGCGAGCAGTCCCTCGGCCAGCAGGGCGTAATCCTCGAGGAAGGCATCGATCTGGACCACGTCGCCGCGAGCGGTCCGGTTGAGTCCGCCATCCGCCCGCCCGAGCCTCGCGAGCACCGCGTCGGCGGCGCGATTCGCGGCGTCGACGTACGCCGACTCCCCGAGCACGCGGCCACCGTCGGCGAACCCCTTGATCATCAGACCGTTCCAGCTGGCGAGGATCTTGTCGTCGAGCGCCGGTTGCTTTCGTCCTTCGCGGGTCGCGAGCAGCGCCGCGTCGACCCTCGCCCGCCGCGCGGCGAACGCGTCCGGATCCAGGCCCATCGAGGCGGCGACCGCTTCGGGCCGGTCCCGAAGCCGCAGGACGTTCGCCGGCGGCGCATCGGGGTGNTGCGGATCGCGGAAGTTCGATCCCGCGTCGAGGCCGTAGAGCGCGAACGCGAAGTCCACGTCCGAGNCGAGCCCCGCGTCGACGAGCGACGAACGCATCTCGTCCGTGGTCCAGATCTGGGTGCCGCCCTCGCGGGCGTCGACCTCCGCGTCCTGCGCCGACCAGAAGGCGCCGTCCTCGTCGGTCATCTCCCGACCGACGTAGTCGAGGATCCCGCGGACGACCTCCGCGTGGTAGGGATCACCGGTCCGCGCGTGGGCCTCGGCGTAGATCGACGCGAGCTGCCCGTTGTCGTAGAGCATCTTCTCGAAGTGCGGCACGGTCCATTCCGCGTCGACGGCGTACCGGTGAAAGCCGCCCGCGACCTGGTCGTGCATCCCGCCGACCGCCATCCGGTCGAGGGTCCTGGTCAGGGCGGCGCGAAGTTCCGGAGACGTGGCACCGACCTCGAGCAGGAGTTCCAGATAGACCGGTTGCGGGAACTTCGGCGCGCCGCCGAAGCCACCCTCTTCGGCGTCGTAGAACTGCATCAGCCCCGCCGCGGTGCGGGCCGCGAGCCCGGGATCAAGGGCCGTCGGATCGACCTTCGCCGAAAGCTGCTCGCGCACCAGCGCCGCGATCCGTCCGCCCTGCGTCGCGATCTCCTCACGCTGCGTCCCCCAGGCGGCGGAGACGTTCTCGAGCAGTTGCTTGAAACTCGGACGACCGTAGGCCGGCTCGGGCGGGAAGTAGGTGCCCACCAGGAACGGCTCGAGGTTGTCGGGATTCAGGAACGCGTTGAGCGGCCACCCGCCGGACGGCCGACCCTCGGTGGCCTGGGTGTAGATCTGACAGGCCGCCATGTGGATCTCGTCCACGTCCGGACGCTGTTCCCGATCCACCTTGATGCAGACGAAGTCGCGGTTCATCAGTTCCGCGACCGCCGGATCCTCGAAGCTCTCGCGCTCCATCACGTGACACCAGTAGCACGTCGAATAGCCGATCGACACGATGATCGGCACGTCGCGCCGCCGAGCCTCCTCGAAGGCCTCCGGCCCCCAGGGCCGCCAGTCGACGGGATTCCACGCGTGCTGNAGCAGATAGGGACTCGTCTCGTCGATGAGTCGGTTGGGCGTTCGATCGCCGTCGCCGGCCCCGTGGCCGGTCGCGTGCTGGTTCATCTTCTGATCCGGATTCGAGTTTGAATTGACCGTGGAACCGCCGACCGGGGCGGACCCGACCGGACTCGTCCCGGGCGCGGATTCCGTCGCATCACCGCAACCCGTGAAGCCCGCCAGGGCACCGATCGTGAACATCGCGATCGCGCGACGACCGCGTTGACCTCCAGCGTTTCGACGGAAGATCATCGATCACTCCTCCTCGGAGGCGGTGTCGGACGATCCCCCCTGCTGGTAGACGAACCCGACCACCGCGGCGGCCAGTACGACCATCGGAAGCACGCCGGGGTGGAGGATCAACTGCTCACGCACCCCCGGTGCGATCGACTGGGACTGCAGCAGCAGGGCGACCGAACCCATCACCAGCATCGTCGCACCACCGACGCTCGTGAAGAGGATCACCACGACCCGGAAGAAGATGAAGCTGAGCAGCGCGAGACAGATGAAGCCCATCCCCGCGCCGGCCCAGGCGAGATCCGACTCCGCGGGATTGAAGAACGACCAGAGGGTCGCGCCGATCCCGGCACCGGCGATGCCCGCGAAGACCGCGACGGTGTATTTGAGAAGCGGCGATGCGATCGCCGCGAGCAGGATGCCCAACGCGATCGCGACCACCGTCGACTTCCCGAGATCCTGACTGATCATCCGGCCTACCGCGAAGCCGAGCATGAGGGAGAGCAGGACCACGACGATCTTGTGCCACTTGTAGCCCTTGAAGACGCAGGCGGCACCGACGCTGGTGACCACGATCGCGCCGATCAGCGGCAATGCCTGCAGCATCGCGACGATCTCGTCGGGACGCCGGACGAGATCCAGCGAGTTCATCAGGGTTTCCCAGGAATGAGCGAAGGTGAAATCCGCGACCTGGGCGAGGGTCGTCGATGGCATGGAACCGGCTCCGGCGCGGACGGGCGAACGCATCTACGAAACGCGATCCCCGCTCGCGGACAGCGTTCTTCATCGACCCGACGCCCGGTTGACGGCCAGATATGACCAGCGAATCGGGCTTTTAAGCCCGTCAGGTCGGATTCGAGTTCGATTCAGGACTCGGCGGCGGGCGTCTCGGGCTTCGGCTTGCCCAGGCCTTGCACCAACAAACCGCCGCCCGCCAGCGCCGCCCAGGCCAGAAGCATGAGGAACGGTGCGGGCAGCGATCCCGCCGGGCCGTATCGCGCCCAGGCCGCCCCGCCCGCGGCCATCACCATCCAGCCACCGAGCATCGACGTCCCGATGGTCGCCACCGGCTTCGGAAAGACGAGTGCGAGCAGGAATCCACCGAGGCCGATCACCACCGCGGTGGCCAGGACCAGATCGAGCGTTCCTTTCGAGACGTTCGCGGTTCGCGCCTCCCACCAATCGGGAATGCGGCCGAAGGAGGCCTCCGCCATCTCACCGAGGCGACGTCGCGCCGCCCGAAGCCGCTCCAGCCCCTCCGTCGCGATCGCATCGACCGCCGCGTCGCTGATCTCCTCGGTCGCGGCTTCACGCGTGGCGTCGAGGTTCTCGCCCACCTGGTCGGTGAAGGTGGCATCGGATGATTGCTGGAAACGAAGACCGACCGGCGCGGCGTCGGCGGTCTCGGTCGGTCCGGTGTCGACGCCGAGGGCCACCGCGGCCACGAGGAGCACCGCCCCGCTCCCCATCACGCCCACCATCAGGGCCAGCATGATCCGGGCGAAGATCGCCGCCAACACGCCACCAAGCAGCGGCAGTCCGATCACCCACGCCAGCGGTGGGATCCCGACCGCGAGCAGCCAGCCGGGCAGCGTCTGGTCGCGGGTGCCCCCGGCGAGCCGGAGTCCGAAGACGGCGCCGACCACCCCGGCGGCGAGGATCACGGAGGGGCGAAAGAGCCTCCCGCCGAGCAGCAGCAGCACGATGCCGACGGCGGCCACCACCGCGAGCGTCAGCGGTTCGACCGAGGTCCAGTCACCGACCACGGGATCCGGGATCGAATCGAATTGATCGGAGGAATCTTCCACGCTGTTGGATATCGACCGAATCGACGCCCGGGCGACAGACCTCGCCGATCCGTTGCCCGGTTTCCCGTACTGTTCCGGTATGAGCGACGACACCGCCGGCGATCCACCGCCCGACCTCGACCATCTTCGAGCCCTCATCGACGACCTCGACCACCGCCTCGTCGACCTCCTCAACGAGCGGGCCCGGGTGGTGGTGGACGTGGGCCGCGCCAAGCACGGCGACGGCACCCCGATCTACGCCCCCGACCGCGAGTCCGCGGTGCTCGGCCGGGTACTGGCGGCGAGCGCCGGCCCGCTGCCCGAGCGAACCCTCGAGGGCATCTGGCGGGAACTGATGTCCGGCTCCTTCCGACTCGAGCGCCCCCTTCGCATCGGCTACCTCGGGCCGGAAGGCTCCTTCAGCCACCTTGCCTCCCTCCGCCACTTCGGTTCGAGCACCGAATTCGCCCCGATGACCGCGATCCGCTCGGTGGTGGAAGAGGTGATGCACGACCGGGCCGACTACGGACTGGTCCCCTACGAGAACTCGATCGGCGGCTCGATCACCGAGACCCTCGACGCGATCGCGGAGCTCGACGCGCCGGTCTGCGCGGAGTCCATGGTCGCGATCGACCAGTCGTTGATGGCGAACTGCCCGACCGAGGAGATCCACGCGGTCGCCAGCAAGCCGGAGGCCCTCTCGCAGTGCGGGAAGTTCCTCGCCGCGAACCTTCCGCACGCGGAGATCATCGAGACCACCAGCACGTCGGCCGCGGTGGTCCGCGCCGCCGCGGCGCCGAGGACCGCCGCGATCGGATGCCGGCTCGGCGGCGAGATCCACGGCGTGAAGGTGGTCTTCGATCGGATCCAGGACCGACGCGAGAACATCACCCGCTTCCTGGTCATCGGACGGCAGGCCCCGGGCCCGACCGGGAACGACCGGACGACCGTCCAGTTCCAGACCATGAACCGGCCGGGAGCGCTGGTCGACGTGCTCGCCTCCTTCCGGGACGCCGGGGTGAATCTCACGCACATCGACAAGCGGCCGTCCCGGATGGACAACTGGCAGTACACCTTCTTCATCGATCTCGAAGGGCATCAGGCGGAATCGACGGTCGCCGCGGCGATCGAAGACGCCCGCGCCCACTGCGCCAGCCTGTACGTGCGTGGTTCCTATCCGCGGGCGACCCGGGTCCTCTGAGCCCGCGGCGGCACCGAGCGCGTATCCTCGTGGTCCATGGACCACTTCGAACATCGTGACGCCCGACTCCACGCCGAAGACGTCGACGTCCGCGAGATCGCCGACGCCGTCGGCACCCCCGCGTTCATCTACTCGGCCGCGACCCTCCGCACCCACTTCGAGCGGTTCCGGGACGCGTTCGCCCCGATCGATCCCCTGATCTGCTTCGCGGTCAAGAGCAACGCCAACCTCGCGGTGCTTCGGCTGCTGGGCGAGCTCGGCTCCGGCATGGACGTGGTCAGCGGCGGCGAACTCCGCCGAGCCCTCGAAGCCGGAATCCCCGCCGATCGCTGCGTGTTCGCCGGGGTGGGCAAGACCGAGCGCGAACTCGACGCGGCGCTTCAGGCCGGCGTGGGTTCGATCAACGTCGAGAGCGAGCAGGAACTCGAGGTCCTCGCCTCGGTCGCCCGTCGCTTCGGCGTCGTCGCACCGGTGTCGATTCGCGTCAATCCCGACGTCGATCCCCACACCCATCATCACACCACCACCGGAACGCGGGAGACCAAGTTCGGCATCGACGCCGAGCGGGTGCCGGCGGTGTTCGAGACCGCTCGACGCGAGCCGGCCCTCGATGCCCACGGCCTCCACGTCCATCTCGGGTCGCCGATCTACGACACCGCCCCGTACGTCGAGGGAATCGGCCGCCTGCTGGAACTCGCCCGCCTTGAAGGCGGTATTGCCCTCGTTCTTCTTGAAGGCCACCCGGGCCTCGCGGCGGCCCTCGGCCGTCTGCTCGGCCTCGCGCTGCGCGGCGCTG